>CAYXRE010000271.1:0-1548 GCA_964466125.1 uncultured Oscillospiraceae bacterium | reverse complement strand
ATCGAAAGCTCGGCGGGCACGCAGATCCACTTTGAACTCATGAGCGGCGACAAGCTGCTCGACCCCGAGACGCTGTTCTCGTAAGGAGCGCGAAATGAAAAAAGAGAAACCAAAAAAGCCAACGGACGGCGGACGCTTTGAGGCAGTGCTTGAGCAGGCGACCTCGGCAAACCGCAAATTCGACCCCAACGGCAGTTACACCGGCAAGCCGACGGATATTTTCGAGCAGCCTACGCAGGACGTTGACGACCTGTAAGACACAAAACAACAAAGGCGTTCCCACCCGTGACAGGAGGGAACGCCTTTTTGATTGCGCGGTGCAATCGGTATTTTCGCGCCTAGTATTCCTTCATTTCCGCCAGCACCGGCTTGCCGTTCGTGTCCAGCAGCGGCGTAAGCCCGCCCGCAAAGCCGCTTTGAATCCACAGATAGCTGACTCCCGTCTGGGTGTCAACAAGTATCTGCATTACCCCGTCGCCAATCGTACTGCCCTCCTTGTGAATGCTCACAAACCGCTTGTCGTCTCTTTTCATGCTTGCCTCTCCTGTTGAATTCTGTCGTTGTATGCAAAAACGCCCCGGGGCGCGTAACGCGTCCCGGAGCGCAAAGGTCGGTTAACCCGCACCGGCAGCTGCTGCCGCCGCCGCTGCCGCTGCCGCAGCTTCCTCCTCGGTCGGGACAAAGACGTGCGTGCAGGTGCTGGGGATATTGTCCGGCTTGTAGTAGCCGACACGGGTATCGGTGCAAAGGTCGCCCGCAAGGTCGCCGGTCTGCCGGCAGAAGCGCAGCGTCCTGACAGAATCGACCGTCGGGAAGGTGGTGTACTCAAGCTCCTCGCTTATGCGGGACATGACCTCTTTCCACGCCAGCTGAGTCGGGTGAGGACGAATGGTGCGCATGGACAGGATGTGGGGAACATAGCCCTCCCAGACCGACATGACATAGTACGGGTTCATGCCTATCATCCAGAAGTCGCCGTTGCCGCTGCCGCCGTCGGTCGCGGCAGTCGAGGTTCCGGTCTTGGCTGCGAGCGGTATCGAGCCGTAGCGCGCCGAAGTCGCTGTGCCTTCGGTTATAACGCCCTGAAGCAGGCGGTTCATTATCATCGCCGTCTCGTCCGAAACAGCCTTGATGACCTGGTCGTTCTTCGCCTTGTCGATTATGACCTCGCCGCGGGAATCCACGACGCGGGTGTAGCAGTGCGGTGTGGTGTAGGTGCCGTCATTGCCGAACACCTGATACGCCGCAGCCATCTCGTACGGGCTTATGCCGTAGGTCAGTCCGCCGAGCGCGAGCGACCAGCCGCGGTCGCTGAGCACCGTGCCGTCGGCAGCTAACTCGCTGTCCGCAAGGGTGGTTATGCCGAGGTTTGTGGTCAGGAAGTCAAAGCTGAAATCCCAGCCGATAAGCTGCATTACATGAGCCGCCGTCGTGTTCAGCGAGCGGCGCACACCGTCGTACACCGTCACCGCCGCGCCGTAGGTGCGGTCGTAGTTGCGGGGCCACGGGTCGCCGTTTATCGTCACGACCGGACCGTCCGCAAACAGC
>CAYXRE010000270.1:0-1595 GCA_964466125.1 uncultured Oscillospiraceae bacterium | reverse complement strand
GCTATAAGACAAGAGCAAAACACAACCGCTCTGACAAGATGATTGTCAAGCGCCGCAACGGTTAAGGAGGGTAACAAATGGGCAGAAGCGTAAAAAAAGGACCGTTTGTGCAGCCCGCGCTGCTTAAAAGAGTGCGGGAGATGAACAAAGCGGGCGAGAAGCGCGTCCTGAAAACATGGAGCCGCTCCTCAACGATATTCCCCGACTTCGTCGGACACACCTTCGCGGTGCATGACGGCCGCAAGCACGTTCCGGTCTATGTAACTGAGGATATGGTCGGACACAAGCTCGGCGAGTTCGCGCCGACAAGATTGTTCCGCGGTCATTCCGGTTCCAAGACCACGGCGGCCAAATAAGAGAAAGGGGAGAAATTAAATGGAAGCTATGGAAGCAAAAGAAGCAAAAGCATTCCTGAGATATTGCCGCATAGCTCCGCGCAAGGTTCAGATAGTTCTCGACCTTATCCGCGGACAGAGCCTCGAAAAGGCTGTTGCAATACTCAAGTACACTCCGAAGGCTGCCTGCGAGCCCCTTCTCAAGCTCGTTAACTCGGCTGCTGCCAACGCGGAGAACAACTTCGGCATGGACAAGCGCTCCCTTTACGTTGACAAGTGTTTCGTAACCGCCGGACCCACGCTCAAGAGGATTCGTCCGAGAGCTCAGGGTCGCGCGTTCCGCGTGCTCAAGAGAACCTGCCACATCACGGTAGTTCTCAAAGAGCGCGAAGCATAAGGGGGAAGAAGAATGGGACAGAAAGTTAATCCGCACGGCCTTCGCGTCGGCGTAATCAAGGGTTGGGACTCCAACTGGATAGCCAAGAAAAACGAGATGGGCGACCTTATCCTTGAGGACTACAAAATCCGCAAATATCTCAAGAACAGCCTTTACGCCTCCGGCGTATCCAAGATTGAGATTGAGCGCTCGAACGACAACGTTCGCGTCAAGATATTCTGCGCCAAGCCCGGTATGGTTATCGGACGCGGCGGCGAAGAGATAGCGAAGCTCGAGGGCATCCTCGGCAAGATGACCGGCAAGACGGTCAAGGTCGCTATCGAAGCGATAAAGAGCCCCGACGTAGACGCTCAGCTCGTCGCCGAGAGCATAGCCTCTCAGCTCGAGCGCAGAACCTCCTTCCGCCGCGCCATGAAGCAGAGCATCCAGCGTGCGATGCGTCTGGGCGCGAAGGGAATCAAGGTCAGCATCGGCGGCCGTCTCAACGGCGCCGACATCGCCCGCTCCGAGAGCTATCATGAGGGAACCATTTCTCTGCAAACACTGCGCGCGGACATCGACTACGGCTTTGCACAGGCCAAGACGACCTACGGCATCATCGGCGTCAAGACTTGGATATACAAAGGCGAGGTGCTCAGCGCCGTCAAGAAGACTCCTAGGGAAGGAGGCAACAAGTAATGCTTTTACCGAAAAGAGTAAAATATCGCCGCGTCCAGAGAGGACGTATGAAGGGCAAAGCCCTTCGCGGCAACACCGTGACCTACGGTGATTACGGCCTCCAGGCTCTTGAGCCGGGCTGGATAAAATCCAACCAGATAGAGGCTGCCCGTATCGCCATGACCCGCTACATCAAGCGCGGCGGT
>CAYXRE010000269.1:0-1604 GCA_964466125.1 uncultured Oscillospiraceae bacterium | reverse complement strand
CATACAAAAACACCAGCTTTTCGTCGCTCATCTCGCGAATGAGGATTTCATAGCTCTGCGGAGCTTTGGGGGCGAACAGCCTTCGCTTTTTCTGCGGTGAGTTGAGAAAGCGCGGATAGGCGAGCGCGGCGAGCGAAAGCCCGTCGCTGTACACCTGCTCCGCTCCCGGCAGCAGCTCGCTCGTCACCGAAACGATGCGCATGAGCTGCCTGTCGGAAAGGTAGACCTTTCCGAGAAAGCGGTGAATGACCTGTCCGTCCAGCATTCGGGCTATCTCCATCGGGGTGGACAGCGCATACAGCGGAACGTAGTCGCTGACGAAGTTGACGGCGTCCTCATGTTCGACCAAACGGCCCCGACCTTCGGCGACGACTACGCCCTCGGCGTTTTTGAGAAGCGCGGGAAACCACGCTTTGTTTTCTGCGAAAATCCGCAATACGGCAGCTCCTTTACGGCGAATTATTGCTACACATTATAACATAAAAACCGGCACGGGGTGTGAAAATGGCAAATTACGAGCTACTTAAAGAAAAATTCAACGAGAGATACGCACTGCTGCTCGACATTGAGCGGGTCAGCGAGCCGCTTGCAAGCGCGCACGCGCAGCAGCTGATTGACATCATGGGCGAGCGCACCGAGCTTTTTGAAAAGCTGCGTGAATGTGACGAGCAAATAAAACTCGCGTGCGAAAAGGACGCGCAGGCGCTTGCGGCGGCGGACAACGCGGCAAAACGCAGCGAGCTTTGCGAGGACGCAAAAGTGGTGTTTGACCTCTCGCTTCGCTGTAAGGCGGTCGCGAACCGGTTGGTGAGCGGCGGACAGCTTGCGCTCGAGCATATCCAAAAGGAGCGCGACGACATTCGCGACGCAATCGAGGCGCTCAATGAGAATTCCGGCGCGCTTGCGCTCAAGTATTCCCAAAGCGTAAAGGGCGGCGTGGACGCGGTCAAGCCGGGCGTGTCCGACACTCGGAAAATACGCGGCTAGCCTTGAATTTCGGCGAAACCGTGCGATAAATAATAATGAACGAATATATTACGTCAAACGCCCGAAACGGGAGGACAATACAATGAACATTAACTCGTCAAATTACTACTCGACGTCCGCGTCCAGCAACTCGGGAATCTCCGGAATGATTTCCGGTTGGGACACCGACACCATGGTCAAACAGATGCTTTCGGGCACCCAGAGCAAGCTCGACAAGCTCAATCAGACCAAGACGCAGACCGAGTGGAAGCAGGAATCCTATCGCAGCATCATCAGCTCGATAAACGCTTTCCGCAACACATATTTTGACACCTCCTACGACTCCGCGCTCGCGACCAACTTTGCGAACGCCAAGTTTTTCAATACCATGAAATCGGTCGTACAAAGCGGGAGCGCAGTCTCGGTGGTCGGCTCCTCGTCGAGCGCCGTCACCGGCTCAATGGAAGTGGTCGTCAACGCGCTTGCGACCAACGCCAAGCTGACGACCGCCGCAGGGACCTCGGTCAGCTCGGGCGTAATCGTCGGCAGCGAGATTTCTCAAGAACATCTCAATGCGCTTGCCGCCGAGGGAGCCGAAAGCCGCTTTACCGTGACGCTGGACGGCGTGGACAAGACGA
>CAYXRE010000268.1:0-1629 GCA_964466125.1 uncultured Oscillospiraceae bacterium | reverse complement strand
CACCATGTCGCGCACACGGGTGTTGCCCTCGGCGTCAACGACCTGTTCTTTGTGGATAACGCCGATGGTCATCATGACCGAGTTGGTGCCGTAGTTGCTCAGGTGATGATAGGGCGCGCCGCACTTTATCGAGCCGAGATTGGACAGCAGCACGCTTGTGTAGTTGGGGTCTCCGTCGGTCAGCGCCTTGGGCACGCAGCCGTGATACTCCATGCGCCGAATGAAAAAGAACAGCGCCGTCAGCGCAAAGCGCGGCAGCTTGCCGACAAAGCTCATAAGCCCGTCGAGGTCGTTTGTGCCCTCCTTGCGGACCTTCTGCACGTCGCCGATTATCTTTTTCGCGATGTCAAAAAGGGTGTAGTCGGGATCAACCTTGAGGGTCATCAGACCCTCCTCGGCGTGGTCCTCAAATCTCTTTTTCGCCACAAAGGACAACAGTATCTCGCGGCGCTGCCAGAAGCGGCGTCCGGAGACAAAGGAGTTGAGCAGAGGACGGAAATAAAGGGTCTTTGCGACGGCGGTGCAAACTGCGTGGAACAGCTTGAGCTCTGCGCCGCCCTCTTCTTTTTCTTTTTTAATGAAATCCAGCAGGTCGGTCACGTCGATGGACTCGTGGTCGAAAACCTCGGCTTCGGTGCGCTTGGGCATGACATAGGGAACGATGGAGTGGAACGGGTCGATGTCTTTTATGCGGACGGCGTCGCGCCTGCCCTTGGGGGCGGGGGTACTGTTTTCCATTGGCTGTATTCCTTCTCAATTCACAAGATATTTTATTTTACAACGAATTTTCGATTAACACAACGCAAATCGACCTTTTTTGCAAAAGTAAAAACTACCCACGCGAGAAACGCGTGAGTAGCTTATAAATCGACGCTGATTCGCAGAACTGCCGCTGTTCAGCTTTTTCGGACAAACTGCTCGCCGCAGCTTTTGCAGGTGATGCGGATCTTTCCCTTGCCGCGCGGTACGCGAAGGGTCTGTCGGCATTTCGGGCATTTGTAGAAGCGGTAGGTGTTGCCCTCGCGCAGGCGGGTCACAAGCTGCTTTGAATCGCGGCGAAGCGGGGCGGTAAGCGAGAGCCATCTGTCGTTTTCAATTCGGCGCTTGGCGATGTTTTTGGAATACATACGGAATACCGACCAGCCGACGGGCAGCAGCGCCGCGGCGGACAGCCAGCGAATATCGAATATCGACGCGCACAGCAGCATGAGCAGCCCCGCGACGTAAAGCGTTGTCGAAAGCGAGTCCCGCCCGTAGCGCCCGTACATCCACCGCTGTACGCTCATCCCGAATTTCTCAAGCCACCGACGCATAGTCTGTTCTCCGTTTCGTTATTTTCGCATCCGCGCAATATAAACGCTATCTTACAATATATATATGAATAAACGGTAAACGGATTTTCATGCGATTGAGGAGTGCGGTCTCGCTCGTTGGCAGTATGTATCTCTCTTACAGTCGCCTCTCTTGGGAGAAGTCGGCATTTCCCAAGCATCGGCGTCCGAGCCTGCGTTCGACTATTGACGATGTATCGCTCTTAGTAATTCCCACCCTTATTTTGCCGACTTCGGGTCTTCGCTTTTTATTGACATTGTGTCGGCAACGTGATAGCATATTTATGGGTTAGTAATT
>CAYXRE010000267.1:1064-1648 GCA_964466125.1 uncultured Oscillospiraceae bacterium | reverse complement strand
GTCAAGACCACCGCAAACATAATCAAGCGCCCGGGAACCGACGACCTGATTGCGTTTTTGTATATGCGCGACGTTGATAAGCAGATAAAGGAGCAGCTCGCGTTGGACAGCGTCATCGACGAGGAAATCGAGGGCGTGGTTCTGCTCAACGTCAAAACCGAGACGCTGCATCCCGTCAAGTCTCACAACGACTTCGATTCCGAGGAATTCACCGCCGGCATGGACCATGTGACGTCGCTGGCTTTGCTTCAAAAGATGTCGATTCTAAGCGAGGACCTGCCCGGCTATGAACGCTTCCTGTCGCTTGAGAACCTTGTAAGCGTACTCGACAGGGAGCAGACGGCGATGTACACTTATCGCCGCCGCGACAAGCACGGCAACATAATCCGCAAGCGGACGTTGGCGTTTTACCTGGACGAAACGCACGAGGATATCGTGCTTTCTCGCCGCGACATAACGACGCTTTACCTTGAAGAACAGCGCCAGAAGCTAGCGCTTCAAAGCGCGGTGGACGCCGCAAACGAGGCAAACCGTGCCAAGAGCGACTTTTTGTCCCGCATGAGCCACGATATGCGCACGCCCAT
>CAYXRE010000267.1:514-1054 GCA_964466125.1 uncultured Oscillospiraceae bacterium | reverse complement strand
GATAATCGGCATGGTCGAGCTTGCTCGCGACGAGAGCAATCCGCCGAGAACGCTCGAGTATCTCGACGACATCGACGCGTCCAGCCACTTCCTGCTCGGACTGATAAACGACATACTGGATTTGAGCCGCATAGAAAACGGCTCTATCCTGCTGCACAATGAGCTGTTTACGACCGACGAATTCAAGCGCGGCATAAACACAGTTATCCGCCCGCTCATGGACGAGAAGAACATCAAGTTCACCTTTGATATGCACTCGCAGGCAAACATTATCGTCGATAAGCTGCGCTTCACGCAGATTTTCTTCAATCTTCTCTCCAACGCCGCCAAGTACACCAAGCCCGGTGGACACGTCGAGTTCGAGTGCACGCACATACCCGACCGTGACGGCAGGCACGGAATGCGCCTTATCGTGTGCGACAACGGCGTCGGTATGAGCGAGGAGTTTCAAAAGCGGATGTTCGACCCGTTTTCCCGAGAGAATTCGGAGAGCCGAACGGACGTGCAGGGCTCGGGACTGGGGCTTGCGATAGTCAAGAA
>CAYXRE010000267.1:0-504 GCA_964466125.1 uncultured Oscillospiraceae bacterium | reverse complement strand
CCATGGGCGGCACGATAAGCGTGAAAAGCGAGCCGGGCAAGGGCAGCGAGTTCACCGTTGAGCTTTATGCAAAGCTCGCGAGCGCCGATGTTCCGCACGCCGCAGGGGAGAAGTCGGACCTGAGCGTGCTCAATTCGCTTCAGGTGCTGCTCGTCGAGGACAACGCGTTGAACGTGATGGTGGCGCAAAGGCTGCTTGAGCGGCACGGGTGCATTGTGGACGTCGCGGCAAACGGACGGCTTGCGCTCGAAGCATTTGAATCCTCGCCGCCTGATTTTTACGGCGTTGTGCTCATGGACGTGCGTATGCCGATTATGGACGGTCTTGAGGCGACGCGAAGAATACGTGCGCTCGGGCGTCCGGACGCGGCGAGCGTGCCGATAATCGCCATGACTGCCGACGCTTTCTCGGTCGATGCGGACAAGACGCTTGAATCGGGCATGAACGCGCATATCTCCAAGCCCATCGACCCGAAGCTGATGTATGAGACGATTGCGTCCTTTG
>CAYXRE010000266.1:0-1685 GCA_964466125.1 uncultured Oscillospiraceae bacterium | reverse complement strand
ACCAAGCTGAAGGGGATACTATGAAAGCGTATATAGAGACATTTAAGCGCTATCAATACCTGCTTTCCAATCTCATAACGAGGGATTTCAAGGTCAAGTACCGCCGCTCGGTGCTGGGCATTGCGTGGAGCCTGCTCAACCCGATTCTGATGATGCTCATTCTCAACGCGGTGTTTTCGCGAATCTTCGGCGGGCGCTTTGACATACAATATTTCCCGCTGTACCTCATAAGCGGTCAGATTCTGTTCGGCTTTTTCAACGAGGCGACGTCTGGCGCTATCTTTTCGATAGTCGAAGCGTCCTCGCTGATAAAAAAGGTGTATATACCTAAATATATCTTCCCCGCCGAAAAGGTGCTGTTCGCCTTTGTCAATCTGCTGCTTTCCATGAGCGCGATAATCGTCATGCTCGTCATCTTCGGCGTGCCGTTTTCATGGACGATGTTTTTGTTCATCGTTCCGCTCATCGCCATGCTCGGCTTTACCATGGGTTACAGCCTGCTCATGTCCTGCCTGTGCGTGTTTTTCCGCGACCTGCGGCATCTGCACGGAGTTTTCCTGACGGCGCTCATGTACTGCACGCCGATTATCTACCCGTCCGCGCTCGTCGCCGACTCGTGGATTCGTTACATCGTCTACATCAATCCGCTCACTTGGTACATCGAGTATTTCCGCACCGTCGTCATGTACGGTCAGCTGCCGACTTGGCAGACCAACGTCGTCTGCTTCGGCTATGCGGCGCTGTTTATGATAATCGGTCTTGCCGTGTTCAAAAAAGGTCAGGACCGCTTTATCCTCAACATATAGGAGGCGCAGATATGCCGAACAATGTCATAGAGGTACGGGACGTCACAATGGAGTTCAATATGTCCAACGTCAAGGTGGACAGCTTGAAGGAATATTTCGTGCGCCTTGCAAAGCATGAGCTGTTCTTCAATTCTTTCCTCGCGCTCAAGGGCGTGAGCTTTGACGTTGCGCGCGGCGACGTGCTGGGCATAGTCGGGCTCAACGGCTCGGGCAAGAGCACCATGCTGAAGATTATTTCTGGCATAATGAAGCCGACCACCGGCACGGTGACGGTCAACGGCACGATTTCGCCGCTCATCGAGCTTGGCGCGGGCTTTGACGCCGACCTTACCGCGCGAGAGAACATTTATCTCAACGGTTCTATACTCGGGCATTCAAAGGAGTTTATGGACAGCGTTTTCGACGATGTTGTGGAGTTCTCCGAGCTGCACGAATTTCTCGACACGCCCACCAAGAACTTTTCCTCGGGAATGCAGGCGCGGCTGGGCTTTGCCATTGCGACCGTCGTGCGCCCCGACATACTCATTGTCGATGAGGTGCTTTCGGTGGGCGACTACAAGTTCCAGCAAAAATGCGAAAAGCGCATTCGCGAGATGATGGCGAACGACACGACGGTCATCATCGTCTCCCACTCAAACGACCTCATCGAGAGCCTTTGCAACAAAGCGCTGTGGCTGGAAAAAGGCAAGGTTGTCGAGTACGGCGAGGCAAAAGAGGTCTGCGCCCACTACCGCTCCTGCTGAGGGCGGACAAGAAGGGCAGTTGCCGTAAAACAAGAGTATTTAAGCGCCGAGCTGTCCGCCGAAAGGCGGACGACACGGCGCTTTTTCGTCGTGCTTTAGCGCAGAACCTTGCGCGAAGCGGGAGGTTCAAAACCCG
>CAYXRE010000265.1:1349-1702 GCA_964466125.1 uncultured Oscillospiraceae bacterium | reverse complement strand
TTTCGGTCGCGACGGCGATGATACCCTTCCTCGAGAACGACGACGCCAACCGCGCGCTCATGGGCTCGAACATGCAGCGTCAGGCGGTTCCGCTGCTCATGCCGCAGTCCCCGATAGTCGGAACCGGCATGGAGTACAAGGCGGCGATCGACTCCGGCGTCGTGGTGCTTTGCAAGAATCCCGGAACGGTCAAGTATGTCTCCGCCGACAAGGTTGTTGTCGAAAAGGACAACGGCGGCACGGACGACTACAAGATAATCAAGTTCCTGCGCTCCAACCAGGCGACCTGCTTCAACCAGCGCCCCGTCGTCAATGTCGGCGACCGCGTGGAAAAGGGCGACGTCATCGCTGAC
>CAYXRE010000265.1:0-1339 GCA_964466125.1 uncultured Oscillospiraceae bacterium | reverse complement strand
GGCAAAAATGTCCTCATCGGCTTCATGACATGGGAAGGCTACAACTACGAGGACGCCGTTCTTATAAATGAAAAGGTCGTGCGCGAGGACGTGTTCACCTCGATACACATCGAGGAGTACGAAATCGAGTCGCGCGACACCAAGCTCGGACCCGAGGACATCACGAGGGATATACCCAACGTCGGCGAGGACGCCCTCAAGGACCTCGACGAGCGCGGCATAATCCGCATCGGCGCCGAAGTCACCGCGGGCGACATACTCGTCGGCAAGGTCACCCCCAAGGGCGAGACCGAGCTGACCGCCGAGGAGCGTCTGCTTCGTGCGATATTCGGCGAGAAGGCGAGAGAGGTGCGCGACAATTCGCTGCGCGTTCCCCACGGCGAATACGGCATAGTCGTTGACGTAAAGGTGTTTACACCCGAAAACTGCGACGAGCTCAACCCCGGAGTCAATCAGGTCGTGCGCTGCTACATCGCGCAAAAGAGAAAGATAAGCGTCGGCGACAAAATGGCGGGACGCCACGGCAACAAGGGCGTCGTTTCCCGCATACTGCCGCAGGAGGATATGCCTTTCCTGCCCGACGGCACGCCGCTTGACATCGTGCTCAATCCTCTGGGCGTTCCCTCGCGTATGAATATCGGTCAGGTGCTCGAGGTCCATCTGGGCTACGCCCGGCTGGAAGGTAATGACCCCGGTATTCGACGGCGCGAACGAGTACGACATCATGGACTGCCTTGAAAAGGCGGGCTATGAGCGCGACGGCAAGACGTGGCTGTACGACGGACGCACCGGCGAGCGCTTTGACAACCGCGTAACGGTCGGCTATATGTACTTCCTCAAGCTGCATCATCTGGTCGATGACAAGATACACGCCCGTTCCACGGGACCCTACTCCCTCGTAACGCAGCAGCCCTTGGGCGGTAAAGCCCAGTTCGGCGGACAGCGCTTCGGAGAGATGGAAGTTTGGGCTCTTGAAGCTTACGGCGCCGCTTATACCCTTCAGGAAATCCTTACGGTAAAGTCCGACGACGTGGTAGGACGCGTTAAAACATACGAGTCTATTGTAAAAGGACAGAATATCCCGAAAGCCGGAATTCCCGAAAGCTTCCGCGTGTTGATTAAAGAGCTTCAGTCGCTCGCGCTCAATGTTAAGGTTTTGAACAACGTTGGTGACGAGATCGACCTCAAGGTCAACCTGGACGACGACGATCTCAACATGATGCCGATGGCCGAGATGGAAGCGGTCGTGGTTGATTCTGAGCTTGAAAACTTTACGGTTGAACAGCCGGATGAGGAACAGGACGAGTTTAACGAGGGCGAAAACGAACCCGGCGACGAG
>CAYXRE010000264.1:0-1745 GCA_964466125.1 uncultured Oscillospiraceae bacterium | reverse complement strand
TCGCGGCGGCGGTGGTGCTGGGCGTGGGCAGAGCAATCGGCGAGGCAATGGCGGTAATGATGGTCTCCGGCAACGCGGCGAATATGCCCGACCTTTTCCAAAGCGTCCGCTTTCTCACCACGGCTGTGGCAAGCGAAATGTCCTACTCCGCAGGCTTGCAGCGTCAGGCGCTGTTCTCGATAGCGCTGGTGCTTTTCATGTTCATTATGCTTATCAATGCAACGCTGAACTTCTTTTTGAAGCGCAACAAGGAGGGCTGAGAATGTTAAGCGGAAAACTGTCCCGCAAGCGCCGCAGCTACATCGGGCTCATGCGCGCTTTGATGTATGTGTGCGCCGCGCTGACCTGCGCGCTGGTGTTGTTCCTCATCGCCTACGTGCTCATAAAAGGAGTTCCCAACATCACATGGGAGCTGCTGTCCACCTCACCGAGCTATCTCAGCGAGCGCATAGGAATCCTCCCCGACATTCTCAACACGGTATATATCGTCATCGCAACGCTGCTCATCGTGCTTCCCCTCGGAGTGGGCGCGGCGATATATCTGACGGAATACGCAAAGAACAAGAAGGTCGTCGCGGTAATCGAATACGCGGCGGAAACGCTCTCGGGCATTCCGTCCATCATATACGGGCTTGTCGGTATGCTGTTCTTTTGCCAGTTTCTCGGTATGCAGACCTCGCTGCTGGCGGGCGCGCTGACCCTTTGCATTATGAACCTGCCCACCATCATGCGAACCACTCAGGAGAGCTTAAAGACCGTGCCGCAAAGCTACCGCGAGGGCGCGTTCGGCTTGGGCGCGGGAAAATGGCGGGTCATTCGCACGGTGGTGCTGCCCGGCTGTGTGGACGGCGTCATCACCGGCTGTATTCTGTCGGTGGGACGAATCCTCGGCGAATCGGCGGCGCTGCTTTTCACGGCGGGCTTCGCCCACGCGCTCAACGGCGTACTTGAGGGTCTGACAAGCGCGGGCGCGACGCTGACTGTGGCGCTGTACGTTTACGCCAAAGAGCAAGGCGAGTTCGGTGCGGCGTTCGCCATAGCGGCGATACTCATGGGACTGACGCTGCTAATCAATCTGGCGGCAGCGCTAACCGGACGCTATTTCAGGAGGAAGAAAGCATTATGAACAACATAATAACAATAGACGACCTTTGCTTTTGGTACGGCAATTCGCTCGCGCTGAAAAACGTCAACATAGACATTGCCGAAAAAAGCATTACCGCGCTGATAGGTCCCTCCGGCTGCGGGAAATCCACCTTTCTCAAAACGTGAAATACGGCGAAACCGACGTCTACGCGGGCTCCACCGACGTAAGCGAGCTGCGCCGTCAAATCGGCATGGTGTTTCAAAAGCCCAACCCGTTTCCGATGAGCATTTACGACAACGTGACCTACGGTCCGAAAACCCACGGAATAAAGGGCAAGGCAAAGCTGGACGACATTGTGGAGCGCTCGCTTCGGGACGCGGCGATTTGGGACGAGGTCAAGAACACGCTGAAGAAAAATGCCCTCGGTCATGCAGCAGGCCGTGCGCATTTCAGACAATACGGCGTTCTTCCTGCTCGGTGAGCTGGTCGAGTGCGGCACGACCGAAAAGCTGTTCTCGCAGCCGACAGACAAGAGAACAGAGGATTACATCACGGGGAGGTTCGGATAATGAGAAGTCGCTTTGACGAACAGCTCGCGCTTTTGAACAAAGAGCTCATCGAGATGGGCGCGCTGTGCGAGGAGGTCATTGCGTTGAGC
>CAYXRE010000263.1:0-1745 GCA_964466125.1 uncultured Oscillospiraceae bacterium | reverse complement strand
ACGCGGCGGCGCTCAAGCAGGTGCCCAGCTGTGAGTTTTATCCCATGGAAGCGGTTCGCACCAACGTCAACGGCACCGAAAACGCCATACGCGCCGCATACAACAACGGCGTAAAGCGCTTTGTGCTGCTGTCCACCGACAAGGCGGTTTATCCGATAAACGCGATGGGCATGACCAAGGCGGTCGCCGAGAAGGTCGTGCGCGCGTATGCCCGCACCATTCCGGACGGCGGAACGGTGTTCAACATCACCCGCTACGGCAACGTCATGGCGTCGCGCGGCTCGGTCATACCGCTGTTTGTCGAGCAGATAAAGGCGGGACGCGATATTACCGTCACCGACCCCGAGATGACCCGTTTCCTCATGTCGCTCGACGAGGCGGTTGATTTGGTGCTGTACGCGTTCCTCAACGGCAACCAGGGCGAGACGTTTATACCGACCGCGCCCGCGTCAACGATACACGACCTTGCGAAGGCGGTAATCGAGCTGTTCGACACTGAGCACAGGTGCAAGGTGCACATAATCGGCACCCGCCACGGCGAGAAGAAGCACGAGACGCTCATCAACCGCGAGGAGCTGGTGCACGCCGAGCGCATAGAGAATTTCTATCGAATATTCAACGACACGCGCGACCTCAACTATGACAAATATACCGATTCTGGCAACGCCGACGTGACCCAGATACAGGACTACACCTCCAATCAGGAGCTGCTGGACATCGAGGGAATCAAGAATCTGCTGCTGACGCTGCCGTATGTTCAAGCGCAGCTTGAGGGCGGACACGACAACGACAAGGGATTGGTCTGATGGAAGTAAAGAAGATACTGATAACCGGCGCGAAGGGCTTTGTCGGGCGCAATCTGACCGCGGAGCTTTCCCGCGAGCCGCTAAAATACGAGCTGCTGCTAGCGGACATCGACACGCCCGAGAGTGAGCTTTTGCGAATGCTGCCGGCGTGCGATTTCGTCGTGCACCTCGCGGGGGTCAACCGCCCGAAGGACGAGCACGAGTTCACGTCCGGCAACGAGAACTTCACCATATATATTCTTGAAAAGCTGGAGGGCGCGAACAACACGGTGCCCGTCGCGATAACCTCCTCCATTCAAAGCGAGCTGGACAACGCCTACGGACGCTCCAAGGCGGCGGCGGAAAAGGCGGTGCTTGCCTACGGCAAGAGCAACCACACGCCGGTGTATGTCTGGAAGCTGCCCAACGTTTTCGGCAAGTGGTGCCGCCCCAACTACAACTCGGCGGTCGCGACCTTTTGCTACAACACGGCGCACGACCTGCCGTGCACGGTCAACGATCCGACGCGCATGATGACGCTCATCTACATCGACGATCTGCTTAGTATGCTCAAGGACGCAATCGACGGCGACATCAAGGCGGGCGAGGACGGCTACTGCGCCGTCGAGCGCACCTACACCTGCGCGCTCGCGGACATACCAAAAAAGCTGGAGAGCTTCAAAAAATGCCGCGAAAGTCTTGTCATGCCCTCGCTCAAGGACGGACTGGACAAGGTGCTGTACTCGACGTATCTTAGCTATCTTGAGACGGACGATTTTGCCTACAAGCTCGTTCGCCATGAGGACGCGCGCGGCAATTTCTCGGAGTTTTTCAAGAGCGCCGAGGGCGGGCAGTTCTCCTTTTCGACCACCAAGCCGGGCATCACGCGAGGCAACCACTGGCATCACACCAAGGTCGAGAAGTTTCTCGTGCTCAAGGGCGAGGCGGTCATACGCTTTC
>CAYXRE010000262.1:0-1747 GCA_964466125.1 uncultured Oscillospiraceae bacterium | reverse complement strand
TCCGCCCTTTTCACCGTCGATGCTTATATCGGAATAGGTAACGCCGGTGCCCTCGGTGCGGCAGCGGTTGAGCGCGGTCGAAACGGCAAGGCTGAGGTCGTCGTTTATGAGGCTGAAGATGTTGAAACTCGCCTTGCCCGGAGAAATGTGCAGATACTCGCTGTAATCGCCGAAGAAATGCAGCACGTCGTTTTGCTCGTTGAGCACAACGCTCGGCGGCAGAAAGCGCTCGAGGAAGTGGGTGTAAAGCGACTCCTGCGTGCCGTCCGATTCGTCGCGCATGACAGGCGCCACAGCGCCGCTTTTTGTCGCGGGCTGGAGCACGGGCGCCTTAAAACCAGTTGTGACGTTGTCGGGCACCTTGCCCTCTCCTATGTGTACATATATCTTCTCCGCCGCGCATACGGGTCGGAAAACGTCCGAAAACTCGTTCGCCGTCTCGCTCTTGCCCAAGAACAGATAGCCGCCGTTTTTGAGCGCGGAATGGAATATCGAAAACAGCGTCTTTTGGAGTATCGGCTGGAAGTAGATGAGCACGTTGCGGCAGCTTATCAAATCGAGCTTTCCGAAGGGCGGGTCGGTGAACATATTGTGCGGCGCAAAAATTATCATCTTGCGAATGTCTTTGCAGATTTTATACTTGTCGCCTTTTTTGATGAAGAACTTCAGCATACGTTCGGATGAGACGTCGTCGATTATGCTCTCGTTGAAAAGTCCCTTGCTCGCCGTCTCGATTGCCTGAGCGTCCACGTCGGTCGCGAACACCTTTACGTCGCGGTTGAGCTGCTGCTCGTCGAGCGCCTCGCGGAAGAGCATGGCTATCGAGTATGCTTCCTCGCCCGTGGAACAGCCGGCGACCCACACGCGTATGGTGTCGCTCTCGCCGGTGCGGGAGATTATGTCGTATATCGCCTTGTTTTTCAGCTTCTCGAAGTTGGCGGCGTCGCGGAAGAAGTTGGTGACGCCGATGAGTATCTCGCGTCCGAGTATGCGCGCCTCCTCGTCGTTTGTCTCGAGCAGGCTGACGAAATCCGCAAGGTCGCTCTTGTGCGTCACGACCATGCGACGCTCGATGCGGCGGGTCACGGTGGTGCGCTTGTAGTGGGTGTAGTCTATGTCGCACTGCTTTTTGAGAATGGAGTAGATGCGCGCGAGCAGACCCTCGTTGGAGAACAAATCGGTGCTCTCCTCGGGCTTGACAATCGTCGGATAGTTGCAGAAATTGAGTATCTCGTCCGCTATCTCGCCCGGCTCGAGCACGAAATCCGCAAGTCCGGTGTTTATCGCGCTCTTGGGCATACCGTCGAACTTGGCGCTGGACGGCTCCTGAACGATGACCAGTCCGCCCGACTCCTTTATCGACTTGATGCCGTTGGTGCCGTCCGAGCCGGTGCCGGAGAGCACGACGGCTATCGAACGCTCCTTCATCTCCTGTGCAAGAGAGGTGAAGAAAATATCTATGGGGTGATTGATGCTGCCTTGCACATATTCCTTCAAGTACAGCTTGCCGTTGCGCAGAACCATATTGTTCTTGGGCGGGATGAGATAAACGTGGTTGGGCAGCACCAGCGTGCCGTTCTCCGCTTGCATGACCGACATCTGGGTGTGCTTGCTGAGAATCTCTGCGAGCAAGCTCTTATAGTCGGGAGACAGGTGCTGAATAATCACAAAGGACAGGTCGCTGCTCGGCGGCATACAGTCCAAAAACTGCTGCAACGCTTCGAGTCCTCCCGCAGACGCGCCCAAG
>CAYXRE010000261.1:0-1784 GCA_964466125.1 uncultured Oscillospiraceae bacterium | reverse complement strand
ACAACTATCTTCACAATCTTACCTCCGTCGTTCGCAGATTACTCCGTATGCCGCAGCGGCGGCACAAAGCACAAACACCGACCAGCCGGGCAGTATCGCTCCCGCCGCCGCGCCCGCGCAGAATACCCATGCCGAGAGCATTCTCGGTTTACCCGTTCGGCTTCTCATGCGCCGCCTCCCTTCGGATTTGACACATACTATTCGCAAATCCTCGCCTTTGTGAGCGGCAAACGGACTTTTGCGGCAAAAATCTTCCGTTTGGACGCAAAACGCCCCACCGCGCGCTGCGGTCGGGCGTCAGTCATTCGTAATTTTCCTCAGTTGTAGCTGTGCTCCGCGTCCTTTGCCTTTTTGTACAGCGCCGTATAATTCTCATGGCGCGTCGGCTCGATTTTTCCCTCGCGCAGCGCCGCCAGCGCCGAGCAGCCCCGCTCGACGGTGTGGGTGCAGTCGGCAAAATAACATTCGCGCGCGTATTTCGCTATATCGGGAAAGCAGTCTATCAGCAGCCCGCTTGCAATGGGAGCGCCGCTTTCAAAATCCAGCGCGGAAAACCCGGGCGTGTCCGCGACATAACCGCCCGAGAATTCGAACAGCTCGACCGCCCGCGTCGTATGCTTGCCGCGTCCGAGCTTTTTACTCGTCTCGTTCGTCTCAAGCGTGAGCGACGGGCACAGCTTGTTGAGCAGCGTGGACTTTCCGACCCCGCTGTTGCCTGAAAACACCGACAGCTCATCCGCCGCAAGCTGTCTTATTCTCTCGAGCGCGGCGCCTTCGTTTGCCATAACGTCGATGACCTCAAAGCCCGCGGCGCGGTAGATGCGTGCAAACTCGCCCGCGTCCTCAAGGTCGGTTTTTGTAAGCAGAAAAATCGGCGTCACTCCGTTCGACTCGCTCATGGCGCACAGCTCGTCGAGCACCGGCAGATTGGGCTTTGGGTCGCACGCGGACACGACGATAAAGTGCCGCGTCACGTTGGCGAGCGCCGGACGCAAAAAGACATTTATACGCTCAAATATCTCGCTTACGGTTGCGCTGCCGTCCTCACCGAGTTCGACGCGCACACGGTCGCCTGCAAGCGGAGTCTGCCGCTTGCGGCGAAATATCCCCTTCGCGCGGCATTCCAATATGCTTTCGGCGGTTTTTACATAGTAAAAACCGCCGATTCCCTTGAGTATCAATCCGTCAGTTGTGCTGCTCATAAATCTCAGCTTACCGTTATCGTGCACGAACCGGTAACTCCGCTGCCGTCCGCCGCGGTCGCGGTTATCGTGGCTGTGCCTGCGGCTACGGCAGTGACGACTCCGCTCGAGGCGTCTACGCTCGCAAATTCGGGATTGCTTGACGTCCATGTGACCGCCTTGTTTGCCGCGTTGTCCGGCGTGACCGCCGCATGGCAGGTAGTGGTACCGTCCACAGTGATGGCTGCCGCGTCCGCCGTTACGGTGATTCCGCTTACCAGAACGGGAGACGGGGGAGCCTCAACGACGGTTATCGTGTATTCGGTCGTCTTTATATCCGACGCCGCGTTGCAGTAGACCCATACCTTGACGGTTCCGGGCTTCTTCGCTTCAATAACATTGAAGCTCGCCGCCATTATCGACCCGTCGGAGGTACCGAAGCTGAAGCCTCTGTCCACCGCGTCCTCGGGCAGCACGTTGGCAGTCACGGTGAATTTCTGACCGACCGTCATGGTGGTTGGAATGGAGTTGGTAAGCGTTATTTCGGTCGGCAGCTTTGTGCCGGAGCTCAGCACAAGGTCCACGCTCGTATTGGTCGGGACC
>CAYXRE010000260.1:0-1788 GCA_964466125.1 uncultured Oscillospiraceae bacterium | reverse complement strand
GAAACTGTCTGCCTAATATGCCCCATTTAAGGTGGGTTCACAAATTGTCCTTGTGAACACGCACCTAACGGGCGTGCCTTTTTATCTGCTTGCGTTATTCCTGCGGCGCTTCCTTGGTTTCTTCAGGCGGCATTCTGTAAGGCAGCTGTATCGTGATTCGCGTGCCGACGTCCTCGCCGCTGACGATGTTGAACCAGCCCTCGTGGCGGTCTACTATCCATTTTGCAATGGCAAGCCCCAGTCCCGTGCCGCCCTGCTTGCGCGTGCGCGACTCGTCCGCGCGGTAGAAGCGGTCGAACACGTGGGACATATCCCGCTCGCTTATGCCGACGCCGGAGTCCTGCACGACCAGTGCGGGGCCCTCGACGTCCTTTATAGCGCGCAGAATTATCTGCCCGCCCTCCGGCGTGTATTTCTTCGCGTTTTCCACTAGAATACGCGTTGCCTGCTTTATCATCGCCGCGTCACCCACGGCGGGCACCTCATCGACGGCGTACAGCTCATACTTATGCTTGTCGTCTATCATGGTAGATTCCTCATAGACGTCGCGCATCATGTCGCTTAGCGAAAAAGCGGTCATGGTCAGCTTCTGCCGTCCGCTGTCGCCGCGCGCGAGAAACAGCAGCTGCTCGACGAGCTTGTTCATGTGCTCGGTCTCCGCCTTTATCGCGTCGATGGATTCCTCAAGCACCGTTTCGTCCGTCTTGCCCCAGCGGTCGAGCATATCCGTATAACCCTTGATTACAGCAATCGGGGTGCGAAGCTCGTGCGAAGCGTCGGAAACGAAGCGAATCTGCTGCGAATAGGAGTCGCGTGTGCGCGCGAGCATACTGTTTATCGCGTCTTCAAGTCCCTTGAGGTCGCGGTCGCCCGTGTGCAGTTCCTCGTCCGGACGCTCGGGCTTCATGTTGCCGATGGCGTTTTCAAGCGAGTGTATGCGCTCGATGTCCGCTCCCGGAGCGGGTGCTGCCGCAGACGCGGGCGGCGCAGAGGGACGGCTCTGCTCGCGGACATACTGCTCCTTGGTTAGCTTCTGAGCGCTCTCCGCAAGGTCGTACAGCGGGCGAAGCTGGCGTTTTATCGCGCTGGTCGCAAACGCCTCGGACACCCAGACGACGAAGCTCTCGACGAGTATGGTCAGCACCGCGCAGCCGATAAACACATAGACATACATGGTCGCGTTGACCTCGACCGGCTCTGCACCGTTCATGCTCATCGTGTAAAAGAACATCGGCGCGCCCTTTTCGAACACCCGCTCGACGCTCAGACTGCGGCTGACGGTGCTCCAAAGTCTGGCAGGCTCAACTATTCCCGAATAGGTGCTTTCGCTTATATAGCACCAGCCGGAGATTATAACGAGTGCGAGCAGAAAATTGACAAAGAACAGCACCCAGCGAATTCGTATGGTCTGCTGGCGCTGTATGCGAAGCGCGGTCGAATTGTGTCGGTTGTCGCGCGCGCTCATGCGTTGTCGTCCTTGATGACATATCCGACGCCGCGTACCGTTTGAATGAGGTTCACTCCGTACACGTCGTCGATTTTGCTGCGAAGATAGCGGATGTAAACGTCCACGACGTTGGTCTCGCCCATAAAGTCATAGCCCCATACCCGCTCGATGAAGGTCTCGCGGGTCAGGACGATGGACTTGTTTTGCAGCATGAGCTCGAGCATCATAAACTCGCGCTTGGTAAGGTCTATCGCGTTGCCGTCATACTCGACCGAGTGACGCTGGGGGTCGAGCGTCAGCTTTCCGGCGCTCAGAGCATGAGATGTGCTTGTGCTGTCCGA
>CAYXRE010000259.1:0-1807 GCA_964466125.1 uncultured Oscillospiraceae bacterium | reverse complement strand
CGGCTTTTGAGCAGAAAAGCAAATCCATCCCCTAAAGTGAACAAATCGGTTCGGGATGCCTTTTGTTTTTGGTATGGGCATTCATGCGGATGGATTTGACGGAGCGGCACTTAGCAACAGTCCGGTGGACTGTTGCAACCGCGACGGCTTTTGAGCAGAAAAGCAAATCCATCCCCTAAAGTGAACAAATCGGTTCGGGGTGTCTTTTGCTTTTGGTATGGGCATTCGCGGACTCATGGATATAACCTTATGCAGCGATAATGTAAAGCACAAAATAAAACGCAAAATGTGCCGTCGGCGGTTTGCAAAAGGCGTAATATATGGTATAATAACACCGCTTGTTGACGGCGCGCGAGCGTCGGGCAGCAAACTAAGCTGAGAGTTTCGGGATGAAGACAAGATGAAGCGAAACCGTCTGAGAACAAACCCGATACCGAGAACCATTACCGAGCCGGAGATTGTCAAACAGCAGCTCAAGCCGAACTATTTCGGCGCGATAGCGGTGCTGCTTTTGATAATTGCGCTGACTGTCGGTTTGGTTCTGCTTTTATTTTATAATACTCCGGGCTGGCACCGCGACATATTCACCGACGAGGAGTACTACTGCTCCTCCTTTTTCACCAAGGCGCACGGCGTTGTGCAGCTGGACGGCAAGGCGCTGTGCTTTACGAGCGACGGCGCGCTTGCGCACGGCGTGTTTGACGTTGACGGTCGGCGCTGCATAGCCGACGAGGACGGCGCTGCAGTGAACGGCGAGCTGATTCTCGACGGCAGTCTTTACGTCGCGCAAAACGGCGTATTGCTTTGTGAATTCAAATCGGTCGGAGAGGGCACCTACGAGCCGGTGGACGCTCCCGCGCTGACCGACGGCGCTTTGGTGCTCGCAAACGAGCGCTATACGCTCGTTGACGGGCTGCTGCACCGCGGCATAATCGAGAGGGACGGCAGCAGGTACGGATACGACGAGTACGGAAACGCCGTCAGCGGCGCGGTCGTGATGGACGGTCAGACTTATCTGTTCAGTGAGACGGGCAGGCTGCTCACCAACGCGCGGCGAAACGGCTGGGTCAGCGACGAGAACGGCTTTGCCTCAAAGGCGGCAATGCTCGCCGCCGCAGGCAGCGGCGTCATGGCGAACCAGCAGTCCTACGAACCTTCGCCGCAGCTTTCCGCCAAGATAGACGAGATTGTCTCCGACATAGAGAACAGCTCCACCGACGGACGGCAGGTCATTCGCGCGGCGTATGACAAGGTCAGAGAGCTGCTTTACTGGGGCAACGAGAACACCGACATGAGCGGAAATTTCTCCGACAAGCTCGAGCTTGCCGCCGAGTCCGCGCTTGAGCGGGGCGACGGGCGCTCGCAGCACTATGCGGCGCTTACATATTATATACTCAACCGTCTGGGCTATCAGACCATAGTCGTGAAGGGCGAGTGCATAATACCCTACGGCGAGTTCCGCGAGAGCTACTGGTGCATGACCGCGCTTGAGGACGGCTGGTATCACCTCGACCCCTACTGCGAGGACTACGACGAGCAGTACGAGTGCTACCTCGTGTGCGACGAGGACATAAAGGGAATCTCGCACGAGTGGGCGGACGGCACGCTGCCCGAGAGCGCGAAAAAGGCGGATTGACGCCGCGATAACAATATTAAAAACGCCCGCAGAAAAGCACAGTCGCTTTTCTGCGGGCGTTATGACGTTCTGTAGACGCTGCCGCGAACTCTTGCGAAGTTCGCGGCGGCGTGGTCCGAGTGACAGGGTTCGAACCTGCGGCCTGATGGTCCCAAACCACCCGCGCTACCA
>CAYXRE010000258.1:0-1841 GCA_964466125.1 uncultured Oscillospiraceae bacterium | reverse complement strand
TAATATATTCGCTCAATGCGAAAAAGCGATTAAGGGATTATTAAAAGCGGATTAAATTGTAAGCAGAAAGGATAAAGGGCGCTAGAGACGCTTTCTGAGCGAAAAGGACCCGTGAAATGCGTGAAAATAATGCGGAATATGCGACCGATATAAAAGGTTAGGCGGATTTATTATGAAATTCGGATATATGTGATGAGTATGTCGGCAAAAAAGAGAAATCTAAAATAAAAAGCCTGTCGTCTTTGAAAAAAGGCGGCAGGCTTGACGGTTTGTATGCTATTCCTTGGGCTGCTCGATACAGGCTATCGACAGGTCGTCGAGCTGTTTTTGGTCAACGGTCTGAGGCGCGCCGGACATAAGCTCGCTTGCGTTTTGCACCTTGGGGAAGGCGATGACGTCGCGTATGCTGTCCAGCTGCAGCAGCAGCATGACCAGACGGTCGAGCCCGAGCGCAAAGCCGCCGTGAGGGGGCGCGCCGTAGGCGTAGGCGTTGATTAGGAAGCCGAACTGCTTCATGGCAAGCTCGTCGGTGAAGCCGAGCGCATGGAACATACGCTTTTGAATCTCGGGGATGTTTATGCGTATCGAGCCGCCGCCGAGCTCGACGCCGTTGAGCACGATGTCGTAGGCTTTCGCGCGGCATCTGCCCGGGTCGCTTTCGACGAACTCGAGGTCCTCGTCCATGGGCATGGTGAACGGGTGGTGCATGGCGACGAAGCGGTTTTCCTCCTCGCTGAACTCGAACAGCGGAAATTCGGTTATCCACAGCAGGTCGTAGCGTCCCTTTTCGATAAGTCCGCACTTCTTCGCAATCTCGCAGCGCAGCGCGCCGAGCGCGTCAAAGGTGACCTTCGCCTTGTCTGCGACAAGGAATATCACGTCGCCGACCTCAAAGTCGAGCGCCTTGTCTATGGCGGCGATTTCCGCTTCGGTGAGGAACTTTTCAAAGCTGCTCGAACGTGCGTCGGCGGTGCGGCGGGTGTAGGCGAGTCCCTTTGCGCGATAGGATTTGACGAACTCGGCGAGCTTGTCAATCTCCTTGCGCGACAGCTTGTCCGCAAGACCCTTTGCGTTTATCGCGCGCACGGCTCCGCCGTTCGCGACGGCGTTTGAAAACACCGAGAAGCCGCAGTCCTTGACGACGTCCGAAATATTGTGAAGCTCAAGCCCGAAGCGGGTGTCCGGCTTGTCCGAGCCGTATTTCTCCATTGCGGCGTTCCATGTCATTCGCGGCAGCGGCAGCGTGACCTCGCGTCCAAGAATGTTGCTGAACAGCTTTTTCATCAGACCCTCGCAGGTCGTGATGATGTCGTCCACATCCACAAAGGACATCTCGACGTCCACCTGCGTAAACTCGGGCTGGCGGTCGGCGCGAAGATCCTCGTCGCGGTAGCAGCGCGCAAGCTGGATGTAGCGGTCGAAGCCGGAGAGCATCAGCAGCTGCTTGTAAAGCTGGGGAGACTGGGGCAGCGCGTAGAAATGTCCGGGCTGCACGCGGGAGGGGACAAGATAATCGCGAGCGCCCTCGGGGGTGGACTTGATGAGGGTCGGAGTCTCGATTTCAATGAATTCGTTGTCCGCAAAGTAGTCGCGCACGCATTTTGCTATCTTGGAGCGCATGACGATGTTGTGCGTCAGCGACGGGCGGCGAAGGTCGAGGTAGCGGTAGGTCAGCGCAAGGTCGTCGCGCACGGCGACCTCGTCGCGTATCTCAAAGGGGGTCGTCTCCGCGCCGGAGAGTATGTGAAGCTCGTTTACGAAAATCTCGTAGTCGCCGGTCGGAATCTTGTCCGTCTTGCTTGAGCGCTCGCGAAGCACACCCTTTGCGATGAGTGTATATT
>CAYXRE010000257.1:0-1873 GCA_964466125.1 uncultured Oscillospiraceae bacterium | reverse complement strand
AACTCCGGACCCATTGCTTAAAAGGCAATTGCTCTGCCGACTGAGCTAATGGCTCATATTTGTTCATACAGCCTAAATATCATATCAAAACCGAAACGCGTTGTCAATAAAAACCCCGCAAATTCCCCGTATCACGGCGGCTTTAGGCAATAAGCAGCCGCCCGCATTCAATGCGGGCGGCTGCGCTGCTTGATGATTAAAGCGCTTTGGAGTCGATAAGCTCGCGGGTGGACTTGATGAAGTCCTCGAGCGAGACCGAGCCCTTGTCGCCTTCGCTGCGCGAACGCACCGAAACAGCGCCGGTCTCCTGCTCCTTGTCGCCGACAACGAGCATATACGGAATCTTCTGAAGCTGCGCTTCGCGTATCTTGTAGCCCATCTTTTCGTTGCGCTTGTCGCACTCGACGCGGATTCCCGCGGCGTCCAGCGCGGCGGTCACCTTGTCTGCGTACTCGTGATGGCGCTCGGAGATAGGCACGACGGTCACCTGAACTGGGCACAGCCACAGCGGGAACGCGCCCGCAAAGTGCTCGGTCAGTATGCCGATGAAGCGCTCTATCGAGCCGAATACGACGCGGTGAATCATGACCGGGCAATGCTTCTCTCCGTCCTCGCCGACGTACTCAAGGTCAAAGCGTCCGGGCAGCTGGTAGTCGAGCTGAATGGTGCCGCACTGCCAGGTGCGCTTGAGGCTGTCGCAGATGTGGAAGTCCAGCTTGGGTCCGTAGAAAGCGCCGTCGCCGGGGTTGACGACATATTCCTTGCCGATGCTGCTTATTGCGTCCGCGAGTGCCGCCGTTGCGACGTCCCAGTCCTCGACCGAGCCGATGTGGTCCTCAGGCATGGTGGACAGCTCGATTTTGTAGTCGAGCCCGAACAGGGAGTACACCTCGTCGAACAGCTGCGCTATGCGCACGACCTCGTCCTTGATTTGTTCGGGGGCGAGCAGTATATGCGCGTCGTCCTGCGTAAAACAGCGCACGCGGAACATACCGTGCAGCGTGCCGGAGAGCTCGTGGCGGTGCACGATGCCCAGCTCGCCGTAGCGCAGCGGAAGCTCGCGGTAGGAGTGAGGCTCGAGATCATACACGAGTATGCTGCCCGGGCAGTTCATCGGCTTTATCGCGAAATCTTCGCCGTCAATGACGGTGGTGTACATATTATTCTTGTAGTGCTCCCAGTGACCGGAGGTCTCCCACAGGGTGCGGCGCATAATCTGCGGGGTGGACACCTCGACATAGTCCCATTTCTTGTGCACGGCGCGCCAGTAGTCGATGAGGGTGTTTTTGAGTACCATGCCGCGCGGCAGATAGAACGGGAAGCCGGGAGCCTCGTCACGGAAGGCGAACAAACCGAGCTCGCGCCCGAGCTTGCGGTGGTCGCGCTTTTTTGCTTCTTCGAGCATTTCAAGGTATTCCTTGAGCTGAGACGCCTTGGGGAAGGCGATGCCGTAGACGCGCTGGAGCATCTTGTTGGAGGCGTCCGCGCGCCAGTAAGCGCCGGTCACGTTGAGCAGCTTGACAGCGCCGAGCGGTCCGGTGCTCATCAGGTGAGGTCCCGCGCAAAGGTCGGTAAAGTCGCCCTGCTCGTAAAAGCTGATTTCCTCGTCCTCGGGCAGCTCGCGGATAAGCTCCTCTTTATAGGGGTTGCCCGCCATCTTCTCAAGCGCCTGCTCGCGCGAGAGGGTGTAGCGCACGAGGGGGATGTCCTGCTTGACGATAACGCGTATCTCCTGCTCGATTTTCTCCAGAATCTCGGGAGTGAAGGTCACGTCCGAGTCGATGTCATAATAAAAGCCGTTTTCGATTGCGGGTCCGATTGTGAACTTCACGTCGGGGTACAGGTGCTGTATCGCCTGCGCCATAACGTGAGA
>CAYXRE010000256.1:0-1876 GCA_964466125.1 uncultured Oscillospiraceae bacterium | reverse complement strand
AAACGTTAAGGTAACTGATACGATTGTATCAATTACCTTAACTGTTATGGTGCGGATAAGAGGACTTGAACCTCCACGATATTGCTACCACTAGAACCTGAATCTAGCGCGTCTGCCAATTCCGCCATATCCGCGAGTGCTCTAAAATGATAGCACGGCGAAGTGCTTTTGTCAATTCAAAATTTGATTATCGCAGCAGCTCAATACTGTCGATTCTTTTGAGACCGAGCGCGCTCACCTCTCGCTCGGCGCGGGCGAATTCCGC
The DNA here is from genome assembly GCA_964466125.1 of uncultured Oscillospiraceae bacterium. Lineage (GTDB taxonomy): Bacteria > Bacillota > Clostridia > Oscillospirales > Ruminococcaceae > JAUNBN01. The sequence continues at coordinate 1,611 of CAYXRE010000256.1, read as the reverse complement.
GGCGTTTGCAAGGCGTTTGGGGTCGTGCGCGTCCACCCCGATTATGCACACACAATTGCAGTCCTTCGCGATTTTCCAAAAGCTCTCGTGCGGGTAGGATTCCTCCTTGCCGAAGTTGTAGCCCGAGGTGTTGTACTCCAGCGGAAGATTCAGCTTTGCCGCCTTTTCGCAGATGCGGCGGCTCACCCGCTCGCACTCGGCGTCAAAATGCTCATACGAACGCATGAACAAATCCGGGTGCGCAAGGTAGGCGAAGTATTTATACTCCATGCCCCGCAGCACGCTTTCCTCGTATCGCCGCAACATCTGCACTGACTTTGTCTCATGCCCGAAATAGGGCGAGCCGAGCGCGGCGCAGTCAAAGTGATTGCCGAAAATGAGATACTGTATGCCGTCGCGTGCCGCCAGCTCGTCCAGCCAGCCGGGAAACTCGCTGAGGTACTCGCACTCCAGCCCGAGCTTTATATCCAAGCTGTGTGCATAACGTGCGCGAAGCTCGGTAATACTCTCGATATACTCCGGCAGCTCGCCTACCTCCATGCTGACGTTGGAATTCACCGCGTTCGGCGACGGCCACGGCGCGTGGTCGGATATGCCGAGCGTCGAAAACCCGCCCTCAATCGCGGCGAGCACATATTCCTCATCGGTACCGACCGCGTGCTTGCAGCGCTCGGTGTGCGTGTGAAAATTCGTTTTCATTTTATCATCTCCGTTGCCGCGAAATATTATAGCACTTCGTCTTTGTGCTTTCAATCGCGCGCGTTGACACCCGCGCTTGTGTGAATTATAATTGTCAACATAAGGCAGACGCAGGGAGCAGACATGACGAACGCGGGCAAAAAACTTATCACCGCTCTTGCAACGCCGCTTATTGCGGCGCTGTTCGGTTTATACGCCTTTGTGTTCGCAAAGGACGGCATGGACGACAGCGTCTTTGCGCTGTCCTTCGCGTGCGCCGCGCTGTCCTTTATTTTTTCCGCGCTCGCAATCGCTTACTCGCTGTACACAAAAGAAAAACTCGGCAAAAAGCTGCGCACAAGAACGGCGCTCGTCGGTTTCTTTTTTGCACTGTACGCGCTCGCAAGCGGACTTGTCGTGCTTGCACTTCGCCTCAAGGACGTTATCGTGCCGCTCATCGCGCAGGGCGTCCCGCTGGTGCTTTATGCCGTGCTGATGGCGCTGACCTATACGCTTTATAAGCGGGAGGCTCCCGCGCCGGACGAGCTTTTCGGCGACCCGCCCTTCCCTCGCGCAATCGAGTCCGAGATACGCGCCATAGCTCAAAAGTGCACCGACCAACACGCACGGGAGCATATCAGCAGCGTCGAGGACGCGCTGATTTTCTCCGACACCCTTTCCAACTTCGAGACCGCAAGCTGTGAGGACGCAATCGTGCGCTATGTCAACCAGCTTGATTCGCTCGACGACTATTCGGACGCGGCGAAGGTCGAGTCGATATGCGAGGCGATTCACATACAAATCGACCGCCGCAACGAGATCTGCGCGCGCTGCCGTGAGCTTGGCACCTAAGCAAGGCGCGGTGTTCGATTGCTATGATAATCAAAACCACGCCTAAAAGGCGTGGTTTGCACAAGCCCTAGAAGGGCAAAG
>CAYXRE010000255.1:0-1893 GCA_964466125.1 uncultured Oscillospiraceae bacterium | reverse complement strand
TCACGACCACATCGTTCCTGACTACGACAAACCTCGTGAATGTCATGCTGCAGACCTCGATAATCGCGATTTTGGCAATCGGCGTGACCTTTGTTCTCATCTCGGGGGGCAACGACCTGTCGATGGGCGCAGTTATGGCGGTTTCCAGCGCTGTCGGAATCGGTCTTATCAAGCTTTACGGCTGGCCTTGGTGGGCGGGTATGCTCATGATAGTTGCGGTCGCTGTCTTCTTCGGGGTCGTCAACGGCTTGGTCGTCGCCTATATCGGCGTGCCCGCCTTCCTCTCGACGCTCTCCACCCAGTTCATTGCCCGCGGACTAACGCTCGTCATCTCGGGCGGCGCCTCATGGTTCGGTCTGCCGGCAGCGTTCCGCTACATCGCCTCGGCAAACTGGCTCGGCGTTCCGTTTATCATTGTCGCGGTGCTGACGTTGTATGTGGTCTTTCATTTCCGACTGGGCTGCACGGTATTCGGCAGAAGGGTATATGCCGTCGGAAGCAACCGTGAATCCGCAAGAGTTTCCGGCATCAACGTCAAGAAAACCATACTGCTCGCGTATGTTCAGTGCGGTCTTTTGGTCAGTATCGCAAGCATTCTGCAAACGGCGCGCATGGATTCCTTCTGGGCGTCCATGGGAACCGGACTTGAATTTCAGGCGATTGCAGGAGCAATCATCGGCGGCACCAGCATGAGCGGCGGCGTCGGCAAGCTGACAGGCACCTTTGCGGGCGTTATGCTCATGGGTATCATCAACAACGCGCTCAACCTGTACGGCGTTGACGCAAACTGGCAGGAGGCGGTCAGAGGCTTTGTAATACTGTTCGCCGTCATCTTTGATGCGCTGCGCAATCGCTACAACGTAGTCGAGTAAAATTGTTAATTGCGGCATAGCCGTAAAATATAAGGAGAATTGACATGAAAAAAGTTACAGCACTGTTCCTGATTCTGGCAATGGTTTTTGCGCTTGCCTCCTGCGGCGCACAGCCCGAAGCCGCTCCCGCAGCACCCGCTGACGATTCGACCGAGGCTCCCGCCGAGGCGACACTGACCTTTGGAATCTCGATGCCGCAGCTTGACATCGACGGCTTCAAGGCGAACCTTGTCGGCATCAAGCAGTTCGCGGAGGAAAACAACATAGAGCTCGTTGTTACCGACGCGAAGAGCACGGCAGATTCTCAGATGCAGCAAATCGAGGACCTTACCACCAAGAACGTTGACGCCATCGTCATGTGCCCCGTCGATTCCGGCGCGCTCGCGGCTGCCGTTTCGAAGGCGACTGCTGCCGGTATCCCCGTTGTTTCCTTTGACCGCAACGTATCCGGCGACGTGCTCACGGGACTTGCCGAGTCTGACAACACCGCTCACGGCGCTGCCGGTGCGGATTTGATGAAGGAAGCCGCCGAAAAGTCCGGAATGAAGGTCGAGGACCTCGTAGTTCTTGAGCTGCTCGGCACCCAGTCCGCAACCGCGGGTCTTGAGCGTCATGAGGGCTTCTCCGGACGCGCCGCCGAGCTTGGCATCACCATAGTCTCCGCGCTGCCCACCGAGTTCAAGAACGACAACGCCTACAACGCAGTTCTCGATGCATTCCAGGCGAACCCCGACATCAACGCGATATTTGTTCCGAGCGACAACGCTCTGTACAGCGGCGTTGAGTCCGCGCTGCTCCAGCTCGGCAAACTCGCCAAGACCGGCGAAGAAGGTCACATACTCATCACTACCGTAGACGGCGGTCCTCAGGGTCTTGAGGGCATCCGCAACGGTTATGTGGACGCGACCGCGGCACAGTCCAAGCTCGTCATGAGCGCCGAGGCAATGCAGCTTGCGCTCTCCGCCGTCAAGGGAGAGACCATCACCGAGAACATCATACGCATCCAGCCGACCCCTGTTAC
>CAYXRE010000254.1:0-1925 GCA_964466125.1 uncultured Oscillospiraceae bacterium | reverse complement strand
CGGGCGAAGTCGGCGGTCATCGCGTCGGTCGAGGTGACGGCGCGTATGCCGACCGTGTGGCAGTAGGTGCGGGAGTCGCCCATCACGCCCACGCTCTGCAGATTGGGCAGCAGCGCGAAATATTGCCACACCGTCTTGTCGAGACCGGCGGCGGCGAACTCCTCGCGCACTATGGCGTCGCTCTCACGCAGGATATAGAGCTTGGGCTCGTTGACCTCGCCCAGGCAGCGCACAGCGAGCCCGGGGCCCGGGAAGGGCTGGCGGTCGACTATGAAATCGGGTATGCCGAGAGCGCGGCCCACGCGGCGCACCTCGTCTTTAAAGAGCAGCCGCAGCGGCTCAACGAGCTTCATATTCATCTTTTCGGGCAGCCCGCCGACGTTGTGGTGGCTCTTTATCACCGCCGCGTCGCCTATGCCGCTCTCGATTATATCGGGGTATATTGTGCCTTGAAGGAGATAATCCTGATGGTCGAGCTTGGCGGCCTCCTCTTCAAAGACCGCGATGAACTCCGCGCCGATTATCTTGCGCTTTTGCTCGGGGTCGGTGACGCCCTTGAGCTTATCGAGAAAGCGCTTTTGCGCGTTGACGCGAATTACGTTGAGCTTAAACTGCTCGCCGAGCGTCGCCATTACCTCGTCGCCCTCGTTCTTGCGCATACAGCCGTGGTCGACGAAAATGCAGGTCAGCGCGTCGCCTATCGCCTTATGCACGAGCACGGCGGCGACGGTGCTGTCCACCCCGCCCGAAAGCGCACACAGCACCTTCTTGCCCGCAAGCTCGATTTTCAGCTTTGCAATCTGCTCGTTTGCGAAGTTCTCGGCGTTCCAGTCGCCCTTGCAGTGGCATATATCAAACACAAAGCTCGCAAGCAGCGCTTTTCCGAACGGCGTGTGCTCGACCTCGGGGTGGAACTGCACTGCATACAGCCCGCGCGAGACGTCCTCAAGCGCGGCGAATGGGCAGTTGTCGCTCTTTGCCGCAACGCGAAAGCCTTCCGGCATGGCAACAATCTGATCGTTGTGGCTCATCCAGCAAACGCCGCTCGGGACGACCTTGGATACAAAGCCTCCGGGAACCGACGTTATCTCTATCTTTCCGAATTCCTGCTTCTGCTGACGCTCGACCTTGCCGCCCAGACCGTACGCCATGAGCTGCGCGCCGTAGCAGATGCCGAGTATGGGAATTCCCATGGAATATATTTCGTTGTCAATGGACGGCGCGCCGTCCTCATATACGCTGTTGGGTCCGCCGGTAAAGATTATACCGCGCGGCTGTTTCTCTTTTATTGCGTCGATAGCCTTTTTGTATGGGACTACCTCGCAGTAGACATTGTTCTCGCGCACGCGGCGCGCTATAAGCTGGTTGTACTGTCCGCCGAAATCGACGACGATAATCATTTCATGCATGGCTGCACCCCGATATTTAATATAAGCCTCCGACGCTGGGCGCCGGAGGCTTTTTGGTTTTAGCTCAATTACTCGTTTATCTTGATGACAACGCCGGAGCCGAGACCTTCCTCGATGGCGATGGGGGTGATGAGCTCAACGTCCATTTCGACGTTGTCTCCGGGCATGCACATCTCTACGCCCTCGGGCAGCGCGATGATACCGGTAACGTCGGTGGTTCTGAAATAGAACTGAGGACGATAGTTGTTGAAGAACGGGGTGTGACGGCCGCCTTCATCCTTCTTAAGGACGTAGACCTGGCCACGGAACTTGGTGTGGGGCTTGATGGAGCCGGGCTTGCACAGAACCTGTCCGCGCTCGATGTCGGAACGCTGAACGCCGCGAAGCAGAGCACCGATGTTGTCGCCGGCCTCGGCGAAGTCGAGGGTCTTGCGGAACATCTCAAGTCCGGTTACGACGGTCTTGGCAGTGTCCTTGATACCGACGATTTCAACTTCCTCGCCGACCTTGATGGTA
>CAYXRE010000253.1:0-1936 GCA_964466125.1 uncultured Oscillospiraceae bacterium | reverse complement strand
AGAGATTTTGAGGAAATGGTGAAGGTCGCCAGCACAATTAAGGGCTGCTCCGGCTTGGAGGTCGTCTATCCTCAGCAGGTCAAGGACCCTGTCAAAGCCAAGAAAACACTTGAGAATTACGGTATGGGCGTTGCGGCGCTGAACGTCAACGTCAAGGGCGAGCCCAAGTGGCTGTACGGCTCAATCAGCAGCCCCAATGCCGAAACACGCCGCGAGGCGGTCGAATATATGAAAACCGGTCTTGACTACGCCGCCGAACTCGGCTGCAACAAGGTCACGATAGCGTTTTTGAACGACGGCTCGGACTATCCGTTTGAGCTGGACTTTGAAAGAGCGTTCAACGATTCCGTCGAGTGTGTGCGCGAGGCGGCGCAGTATCGCCCCGACGTAAAGCTCAGCTTGGAATACAAGCCCTCCGAGCCGCGCGTGCACGGACTGCTCAACAACGCGGGCAAGATGGCGTACTTCTGCGAGAAGGTCGGGCTTGCCAACGTCGGCGTGACGCTGGACACCGGTCATGCTCTGCAGGCGCTGGAGGTTCTCAGCGATTCCGCCGCGTTCCTCGGAACGACCAAGCGGCTGTTCCATGTCCATGTAAACGACAACTACCGCAACTGGGACTGGGATATGGTACCCGGCACGGTCAACTTCTGGGAGACCGTTGAGTTCTGCACATACCTCGACAAGCTCAACTACAACGAGTGGATAACGGCAGACGTTTTCCCGCAGCGCCACGACGCGGTGAGAATTATGGAAAAGACCTTTGAGTGGATGGACTATATGTTCGACATATCAGACGCGATTACGGCGGACGGCAAAATCTATGACATGATGAACAACGGCTGCGATGCGTTTGAAACCATGGATTACGTCAAAAAATTGATGAAATAGCCGAGTGAAATCATGGAAAAAAGTTTAGAGCTTAGGTTTGAGAACGGAATTCGCTACATCAGAATCAATCGTCCGCAGGTTGACAACAAGCTGAGCATTGAGTGCATGGACGCGATTGTCGATGAGCTTGCTCTTGCTGCGGCGGACAAGTCCTGCCACAGCGTAATACTGCTCGGCGGCGAAAAGTATTTCTGCTCGGGAGGCGAGCTGGGCGACTTTCGGAAAAAGAGCATTCTTGAAATCAAAGAATTCGGCAGCGCCTTCATTCGTCTGCACCTTGCCATGAGTAACTGTCCAAAGCCGATTATCGCCGCCGTGGAAGGCGACGCGTTCGGCGGCGGCTTCAGCTTGGTGGAGGCGTGCGACCTTGCGGTGATGTCCAAGGACGCCCGCTTGGCAATACCCGAGATAATCGACGGACTGGCGCCCGCCATGGGACTGTCGGGAATCTTCGCGAATGTGACCAAGAAGCGCGCGATGGCGCTTGGGCTGCTCGGCGAAAAGCTGAGCGCGGAGGAAGCGCTCTCGAGCGGCATGGTAAACAAGGTCGTTGCGAAAGACGAGGTACTCGTGCAGGCAAAGAAAATGGCGGGGTTCTTCAACGACGCAAGCCCGACGGCGCTGCGGATGTTTAAGGAGCTGTATGCGGACATGGGAATGCGCGATTACGAGAACCGTCTGAAAATGGGACAGGCAATGATGATTGCGCTGTTCAAGTCAAAGGACGGCATGGAGGTCCTCAACAGCAAGGACGAAGGACGTTCCCCGAACTGGTGCGCGGAGTAAAGAAAGGAAAATCAAATGAAGCTGTTCAACCCATATTCCTTGGGGACAAATATCTGCAAAGGCTACGAGCTTGATGAAGCGTTGGACATTGTCAAAGAGTCCGGATTTGAGTGCGCGGAGCTTTCGTCGATAGTCAATATGTGCGAGCACATCAACCCGGATAACATAACCCCGGAGTACGCGCAGCAGGTCAAGGAAATGCTGGAAAAGAAGGGGATGAGCTGCTATGCGGTCTCGGGTCATGTCGATTTGACCGAGG
>CAYXRE010000252.1:0-1967 GCA_964466125.1 uncultured Oscillospiraceae bacterium | reverse complement strand
AGTCGGTATGCTGGACATGCGTCTTAGTCTCAACAATGATTTTTTACGCGAGTACGGCGGTAATATCGGATACTCCGTTCGTCCTTCGGAGCGGCGGAAAGGTTATGCTGTGCAGATGCTTTCAATTGCAATAACCCGCGCACGGGCACTCGGAATGTCGAAGCTAATGCTCGGCTGCTATTGCGATAATTCGGCGTCAATCAAAACCATCGAGCACTGCGGCGGAGTATTGGGTGAAACCAAACCTTATGTTAACGGCAAACCGATGCACGTGTATTGGATAACTCTTTGATTAAAACTGTCATCGAAATGAAAACAGCAAAGGCAAATCTATGAATAACAGCCCGACACACAAAATAATTATCCGCCCGCTTGAACTTGCGGACGCAAAACGCATATACGAAATCAATCGTGATGCGCTCGGCTACGACTTTCCGCTTGATAAGACCAAGAGCCGTCTTGAGGACATTCTTTGCAAAGACAGCAATATGCTGTTCGCAGCCGAATGTGATTCGCGAGTTGTCGGTTACATACACGCGGCGGATTACGACTGCTCATATACCGTTTCGCTGAAAAACCTGCTCGCTCTCGCGGTCGATACCGATTATCAGGGTATGGGTATCGGTCGGCAGCTGATTGAGCGGGTGCTTCAATGGGCAAAGCAAAGCGGCAGCGAGGGTGTGCGGCTCGTTTCCGGCAGCAATCGCACTCATGCGCACGGCTTTTATGAGCACTGTGGATTTACGCTGCGAAAAGTACAAAAGAATTATATAATGTATCTGTGATATTTGTCATACACTAACAGATATGGTATAATTATCTGAACAAATTCAAGGCACTTATACTCTATATGTAATTAAGGTGATATTGAATGTTAAAGAACAAGCGCGGTTTTACGTTGGTCGAGGTAATAGTGGTTCTGATTATTCTCGCTATTCTCGCCGCAATCATGATACCCTCTATGACCGGCTGGGTAGAAACTGCAAAGGCGCGGTCGTGTCTGCATAACCTCGGACTGCTTCGGCGCGACTACATGACCTTTGTCGCTTACAATAAATATGAAGTCTCAGACCCCGAGCCGCTGCTCAAAGAAGCGGTCGCGGAGACTAATGCCGGCACCGGCGTGTCCGGCAACACCTATACCGGAAGCTGCGGCGGTACGATTACCGTTACATACGGCGGCACGGACGGCAAGGACTACAATACAATCAAGGAAATCGAGTGCTCACTGCACGGAAAGCTCAGCTCGAATGCCTTAAATAAATCGGCAATTGACAAAGCTACCGAGGGTATTACCACCCTTGCCGGCGATACCGACACTCTTAAAGCAATTTCCGATTATTTAGCCAAATTCTCCAAAAGTACATTGGATTCCAACGGAAAGAATTATGCGCCGAATGTTCGTGCACTTTTGACCAAGCTCGGCTTCCCCGAGGGCGAGTGCAGCTGGAGCGTTGTCAAGAAAGGAAGCGGTTTCAGCATCACTTGGACCGACGCGAATATAGCCGACGTGTATGCGCTTGACAGCACAAGCAAAGTTCGTTACATAAAGATGGATTTTGACAGCTCCGGAAATCCCGTCGGCGAAGCGCAAAGCGGAATGATTGGTCTTAGCAACAAAACAGTCGAGGGAAAGACCTACGTCATACTCAATGGCAGCGACACCGCAGCCGATACAAATTACGGAGAATCCTGGAGCTGAGGAGCACTTTATGGGCGCGAGCGGAAAACTAAAGGTAATTGAAAAAGACCTCGGTCTTACATACTCGCAGGGCATACTGTATGGGCGCTACGGCAACTATATGGTCACCTTTAACCAGATTGGCAAAGAGCTTGAATTCTTCACCGACGCGCGTCTTGCGAGCGTAAGTAAGGAGCAGTCGGACGCTCTGCGCGAGTTTGTAAAAAGCAATGCGCTTTCCTACAGATTGCTCAGCTTCTCCATGTCCTCTACCGGCACCACCGTG
>CAYXRE010000251.1:0-2006 GCA_964466125.1 uncultured Oscillospiraceae bacterium | reverse complement strand
GCTATGAGGAGCTCGTTCGTGAAGTTGCCGTCCGAGCCGAGCGGGAACTCGCGCATGAGGAAATAGCGGAGCGCGTCCACGCCGTAGCGCTCGGCGAGCACGACGGGGTCGACGACGTTGCCGCGGGATTTGCCCATCTTGTTGCCGCCGACGAGCAGCCAGCCGTGGCCGAAAACCTTCTTCGGTAGCGGCTCGTTTACGCTCATGAGCATCGCGGGCCATATGATGGAGTGGAAGCGGACTATCTCCTTGCCCACCATGTGAACGTCGGCGGGCCAGTATTTTTCGCAGTCGTCATATTTCGAGTTCATGTAGCCGAGGGCGGTCATGTAGTTGAACAGCGCGTCCACCCAGACATATACGACGTGGCCCGCATCGAAATCCACCGGCACGCCCCATGTGAAGGAGGTGCGTGAGACGCACAGGTCCTCAAGTCCCTGATTTATGAACGCCTTCATCTCATTGAGACGGGACGCGGGCTGCAAAAAGCCGGGGTGCTCGTCATAGTACTTGAGCAGACGGTCGGCGTAGTTGGACAGCTTAAAGAAGTATGCCTCCTCCTTTGCCTGCTGCACCTCTCGTCCGCAGTCGGGGCATTTGCCGTCCACAAGCTGGCTTTCGGTCCAGAAGGACTCGCAGGGCTTGCAGTAAAGCCCCTTGTACTCGCCCTTGTAAATGTCGCCGCGCTCATAGAGCTTGCGGAATATCTTTTGCACCGACTGCTGATGGTAGTCGTCGGTCGTGCGGATAAAGCGGTCGTAGCTTATGTTCATAAGCTTCCACAGGTCCTTTATGCCGCCGACGATGTTATCGACGTATTCCTTGGGCGTAACTCCCGCTTCCTTCGCCTTGTCCTCGATCTTTTGACCGTGCTCGTCGGTTCCGGTCAGGAACATCACCTCGTAGCCCTGCATTCGCTTGAAGCGTGCGATAACGTCCGCCGCGACGGTCGTGTAAGAGTGACCGATGTGCAGCTTGCCGGACGGGTAGTAGATGGGGGTGGTGATGTAGAAGGTGTTGCGTTCCATAAGTTATCTTCCTTTGTGCGGATTTTGCTTTCGGCGAGCGAAAACGGGCAGCCGAAACTTTAATATTGGTTATTATACTCTAATATATCTCATTTGTCGAGAATCGTTGACATTTTGCGAAGCGTTGTGATATTATAGGCACTAATCGAACACAAGTCCTTTATAGAGGCGCGAAGCAGATGAGTAGCACAGCCGTAATGCGGGCAGCAGCGGGGTGCGAAAGGCTGATTCGCCGAAGCGCGTCCGCCTTGCCCGGGCAAGCGCGCTGGACTGATGCAGAATATGCAGCAGGCTGTCACGTTGAGTGGAGAGCTATAAAGCGGAAAACGGAATTGCCATGAGCATAACCGGTCGCGAGCGCTCCCCGAAAATAAGGGGTTTGGCGCCGCGGCTTTTTTGTTCGCGATTTCTTTATGGGCTTGTGTTTGCACAGGGCAAAAAAATAATGAGGAGAAGAAAGTTATGGAATTCGCAGGCACCTTTTGGGCGCTCGTACCGCCCATCATAGCTATCGTTCTCGCGCTCGTCACGAAAGAGGTCTACATCTCGCTGTTTGTAGGCATTCTCTCCGGAGCGCTGTTGAGCGCCAGCTTCAGCCCCGTCGGAACGGCGGTCGCAATCTTTGAGGAAATGGAAGCAAAGCTCGGCGACGCTTGGAACGTCGGCATCCTTATATTCCTCGTGTTTCTCGGCATTCTCGTCGCGCTCATGAACCGCGCGGGCGGCTCCGCCGCCTACGGCCGCTGGGCGAAAGAGAAGATAAAGACCCGCAAGGGAGCAATGCTGTCCACCCTCGCGCTGGGCGTGCTTATCTTCGTGGACGATTATTTCAACTGCCTGACCGTCGGCAGCGTTATGCGTCCCGTGACCGACAGCCATAAAGTCTCGCGTGCAAAGCTCGCTTACATAATCGACGCGACCGCGGCGCCCGTGTGCATAATCGCCCCCATCTCCAGCTGGGCGGCGGCAGTCACCGGC
>CAYXRE010000250.1:0-2029 GCA_964466125.1 uncultured Oscillospiraceae bacterium | reverse complement strand
TATTCGAAACGAAAAAATCTGCCGTTTGTCTTTCGACAAACAGCAGACAAAATCTCATCATGGCAATCGGCAATCGACGAACGAAGATTGTAACAGGCATTTATGCGGTCGCGCCGCCGTCGGCTGCGCGGCGCTTTACTTGTCAAACAGCCGCGCGAAATAGCCCATCGAGGACACCGGTTCACCCGCCGCTGTCAGGTGGCGCACGTCGCCCAGGCACTCAAAGCGAAACGCCGCGACGCCCCTGCGCACCTCCTCGGTAGCGACGACGCTCACCGACGACGGAGGCAGAAAGCCGCCTTGAATCAGCGGCAAAAATGGTATTCCGAGCAGGTGTGAAAGCATGACAAAGGTTATCGCCATGTGGCACACGAGGACGATTTCCGCGTCCGAATGTGTGTCGAAGCGGTACAGTCTCCCGTCGCGCCGATAACCGAAGCGGGCGATGAGCGTGTCCAGTTCGGCAGAGATTTTTTCGTATTCACCCTCGACGCTCGGACGCTCGCCGCAAGGGGCAAGAAACGGGCTTTTCATCCAACCGTTTATGTCATACAGCTCGTCGCGCGCCGTCCAGACCTCGGGCGGGAAATCCCATGCAAGCACGTCGCCATTTTTCATCGAGTACAGCGCCTCGGGGAACGGATTTACCCGCGCCCGAAATTCCTCGAGCCACGGCAGAGTTTCCGCCGTGCGTCCAAGCTGCTCAAGCAGCGGTCTGGCGGTCGCCTGCGCGCGTCCGAGCGGCGAAACGTATATCTCGGTCGGATTCCATGAAGCCGCACGCTTGGCAAGCAGCCGCGCCTCGCGAAAGCCCTTTTCGGTCAATGAGTCGTGCTCATAATCCGGCTCGGCGTGCCGGATAAAAATCAATTTCATGGCGTTCTCCTGTTGGTCGTTTCTGCACAATACGTCGAATTTGTCAATCTCGGAAGCATTGTGTCACCGAGCTGCAAATCAATTATACTACATCTATAAGACAATTCAAAACGCAAGGCGCAACGCGCAAAGGTGATTGCCCCGAACTTTCGCTGTTGACCTTTCGTGACCGTGTGAAAAGACTGTAAAACAGTTTCCTGCCTGAGCGGAGCCGCGACAGCTCTCGTTTTTCCGACTTATGCCCTCAATTCGCTTAAATTGTCTCAAATCCGTTCAGATGTTGTAAAGCATTTTGCACAATCTCGTTACTTTCGTTTTCACTGCAAGCCGATTTGGTTATTGTACACAAAAATGCTTGATAATTGTCTAACAATATTTAAGGCTAAAACTCTGCGCCGTTCATTGAAAACGGTGGAATAATTCTGCTATAATGTATTCGGTGAAAATTGGGCTTGAAACCATCATTCCGATGGCGGAGGCTTCAAAGAAGGAGAAAAGTGTATGACAACGAACAAAACTCTGCTCAACTGGATTGAGGAATGCACCGCGCTTGTCAAGCCGGAATCGGTTGTTTGGATAGACGGCAGCGACGAGCAGCTGGACAAGATTCGCAAGGAAGGCGAAGCCACCGGCGAAATCATTGAACTCAACCAGGAAAAACTCCCCGGCTGCGTGCTTCACCGCAGCGCCATAAACGACGTTGCCCGTGTTGAGGGACGCACCTTCATTTGCACAAAGCATGAGGAAGACGCCGGCCCGACCAACAACTGGATGGAGACCCAGAAGGCCTATGACCTCCTTCGTCCTATATACGACGGCGCCATGAAGGGCCGCACGATGTATGTCATCCCCTATTCCATGGGACCTGTCGGCTCCAAGTTCTCCAAGATAGGCGTCGAGATTACCGACTCCATCTATGTCGTGCTGTCCATGGACATCATGACCCGCGTCGGTCAGAAGGTTCTCGACACGCTGGGCGATTCCAACGACTGGGTGCGCGGACTTCACTGCAAAGCTGATTTGGACGAGGAGAAGAGATATATCTGCCACTTCCCCGAGGACAACACCATCTGGTCGGTCAACTCCGCTTACGGCGGCAACGTACTCCTCGGCAAGAAGTGCTTTGCTTTAAGAATTGCTTCCTTCCAGGGCA
>CAYXRE010000249.1:0-2054 GCA_964466125.1 uncultured Oscillospiraceae bacterium | reverse complement strand
GCCCGCCACAGCCGTTCCTCATCCCCGCGCATTATCACCGCCGGAACGCTTTTCAACCCGAGCCGCCGCGCCGCAGTGAGCCTGCGCTCTCCGCTGACAAGCGTATAGCCGACCGAAAGCGGGCTTTTGCACACGAGCAGCGGCTCTATCACGCCGTTGCGCGCAATGCTCGCTTCCAGCTCGCGCAGCGCCGCCTCGTCCATCACCCGCCGCACCCGCTTGTCCGGCAGCCGTATGAGCGCCGGACTGAGCTGAACCGCTTTTATTGAATTGAGTGAGCGAAAGCGCATAAAACATCCCCGCCTTTCCGCTGCTATCGTAGCATGAAAGGCGGGGTGATTACCAGTTATTTCCTTCTCCAAAATGCGCCGTCAAATCGCAAAATCGCACAAATCAGAGCGGGCATTTTGTGATATTTTTCTGTGAACGCGGGTATTTTGACGGTGTTTGCGATATTTTTTTGATGATTACGCTAGTTCGGACGTCCCCTGCGGGCAGCGTGTACTCCCGCACGCTGTCCGTTCTCCCGCCGAGCAGCGAAAGGGCTTTTTTCGCGCCGTCTATCTCCGAGGCGGCTTCCGGTCCTTTCATCGCGACGAGATACCCGCCGACGCGCACGAGCGGCAGGCAGTATTCGCACAGCGACGCAAGGTTCGCGACGGCGCGCGCGACGGCGCAGTCGTATTGCTCGCGGTGCGCTGCGGTGTGGGACAGCTCCTCGGCGCGTGCGTGCAGGACGCCAAGGTCAATGCCAAGAGTATCGCAGCTCTCGGCGATGAAATCCAGCTTCTTTTTGGTCGCGTCAATTAACGTCAGCGAGCAGGCGGGCTTGAAGATTTTTATGACGACTCCCGGAAAGCCGCCGCCCGTTCCCACGTCGGCGACGTTCCCGCTCACCTCCGGCTGCGCGGCGCACAGCAGCGAGTCGAGCAGGTGTTTTTCTTCGAGCTGCTCGGTGTCGGTTATCGCCGTCAGGTTCATCACCTTGTTTTTCTCGACGAGCGCGGCTGCGTAGCCGTCGAGCAGCGTCAGCTGCCGTTCATCGAGCGCTATGCCGTATTTCTCGGCATTTTGAGAAAGACGTTGTCTGTCAATCATCATCGCTGCCCTCTTTTCTGCGGTTTTTAAGCAAGTACACGCACAGCACCTGAATGTCGGCGGGATTCACGCCGCTGATTCTCGACGCCTGCCCTATCGAGCGCGGCTTTATCGCCGTCAGCTTGTCGCGCGCTTCGCGGCGAAGGCTGATCACCTCGGCATAATCAAGCGAGTCGGGAATAAGCATATCCTCCAGCCGCTTTTGCTTTTCGAGCGCCGTTTGCTGGCGTTTGAGGTAACCCTCATACTTGATCTGCGTTTCGATTTTTTCGGCTGTGCGCGCGCTGATGTTCGTCGGGCGCTCGGGATCCAGCGCCGCCAGCTCGCAGTAGCTCACGCCCGGCCGCCGCAGCAGCGCCGCAAGGCTCGTCGAGCCGCTGACGGCGGGAAGCCCGCGGGCGTTCATAAAGTCGTCCAGCTCGGCGGACGGATGAACCGTCGTCTTTTCAAGACGGGCAAGCTCGTCGTCCAGTGTTTTTTGCGTATTAAGAAATGCCACATACCGCTCGTCGTCCACAAGCCCGAGCGCACGTCCCGTCTCGCAAAGCCGCGTGTCGGCGTTGTCCTGCCGCAGCAGCAGGCGGTACTCGCTGCGCGAGGTCATCATGCGATAGGGTTCGTTTGAGCCCTTGGTCACAAGGTCGTCGATGAGCGTTCCGATATAGGAGCTTTGGCGGGTGAGCACGAACGGCGCTTTTCCGAGCGCTTTGTGCGCGGCGTTGACCCCCGCGACAAAGCCCTGCACCGCAGCCTCCTCATAGCCGCTTGTGCCGTTGAACTGACCCGCACCGAACAGTCCCTTTTGCGAGCGACATTCCAGCGTCGGCAGCAGTTCAAGCGGGTCAACGCAGTCGTATTCGATAGCGTAAGCGGGGCGCATAAGCTCGACGCGCTCAAAGCCCTTCATCGAGCGGTACATCTCGTACTGCACGTCGAGCGGCAGCGACGAGCTCATG
>CAYXRE010000248.1:0-2054 GCA_964466125.1 uncultured Oscillospiraceae bacterium | reverse complement strand
CGACCCCGACGCGCACACCGAGATAAAGAACCCATACTTCGTGTGCGCGGAAAGCGAGCGGTTCGCAGTAAAGCTGCTGCACGAATTCGGCATAGACGACCCCTATTCGCGTGTAATCAACGGGCACGTTCCCGTCAAAATCAAGAAGGGCGAGACCCCGCTCAAGGCGGGCGGGCGCATAATCGTCATCGACGGCGGCATGAGCAAGCCCTACCAAAAGGAGACGGGCATCGCGGGTTATACGCTGATTTTCAGCTCGCATGGTATCTTCCTGTCCTGCCACGACCCGTTCGTCACCGTCGAGGAGGCAATTACCACCGAGGCGGACATACACTCCACCCAAACCATCGTCTGGCGTCCGGAAAAGCGGCTGCTGGTGGCGGACACCGACGCAGGACGCGGGCTTTGCGAGCGCGTCGAGGACCTGAAAATGCTGCTTGAGGCGTATCGCAGCGGCGAGCTGAAGGAGCATTCGCGTATGTAGCGCCGTGATGGACGGCAAAGCAAAAAAATACCGCTTGACTTTGGAGCGGCGGCGGCTAAAATAGGTATCTCGGGATACGGCGGGCAGCGCTGTGTCGGGTTTTGTGTTTATCAGAGGAATATAGTAATGACAAGGGATATGACGACGGGCAGCCCCGCCTCGCGCATACTCGGCTTTTGCGTGCCGCTGCTTATCGGAAATCTGTTTCAACAGTTTTATAATCTCGTTGACAGCTACATTGTCGGGCAGTATCTGGGCGTGGACGCCTTTGCAGCCGTCGGCTCGACCGGCTCGCTGAGCTTTTTGGTGCTCGGTTTTGCGCTCGGTATATGCTCGGGTTTTTCCATACCCATAGCGCAGAGCTTCGGCGCGCGCGACTTTGACACGCTGCGAAAGCGCGTGGGTCAGACGGTGTGGCTGGGCATCGGCTTTTCGGTTTTAATAACGCTGCTCGCGTACTTTCTGACAGCTCCTATCCTGCGGCTTATCAAAACGCCCGATGAACTGTTCGACGACGCATACCGCTACATTTTTGTCATCCTCATGGGCGCGGCGACGTCGATTCTGTACAACCTCGTCTCCGGCATACTGCGCGCGCTCGGTGATTCGCGCACGCCGCTGCTGTTTTTGATTGGCGCGTGCTTGGTGAACATCGTGCTAGACGTCGCCTTTATCGCATGGCTGGGCATGGGCGTTGAGGGCGCGGCGTATGCGACGCTCATTGCGCAGACGCTCTCGGGGGTGCTGTGCATATTCTATATTCGCGCGCGTGTTCCGCAGCTCGCGCTGACGCACGAGGACCTCAAGCCGGACGTGGAGCAGATGAGATACCTCGTAAGCTCGGGCGTTCCCATGGGACTGCAGTTTTCCATAACCGCCGTGGGCACGATAGTGATTCAAAGCGCCGTCAACAGCCTCGGCGCAAACGCCGTCGCGGCGGTCTGTGCGGGCAACAAGGTGAATCTGGTGATGTCCGCGCCGCTTGAGACGCTCGGCGTCGGCATGGCGACCTACTGCGGACAGAACCTCGGCGCAGGGCGCGTAGACCGCATCCGCGCGGGAATACGGAGCATCACGCTGTGCTCGATGGTCTGGTGCGCAGCCATAGGCGTGCTGAATTTCACGCTCAACCCGCGGCTGGCGCTGCTGTTTATTGAGGACTCCAATCCGGAGATTTTCGCGCTGATTTCGCAGTTCCTCGCGTATCTGGGCGTTTGCTATCCGCTGCTCGCGCTGATATTCATCTTTCGCAACTCGCTGCAGGGACTCGGCTTTTCCAACTCCGCAATGCTCGCGGGCGTCGCCGAGCTTGTCGCGCGCTCGACAGTCGCCTTCGGCTTCGTCGGGACGTTCGGCTATAACGCGGTGTGCTTCGCGCACCCGCTCGCGTGGCTGTTTGCCGATTTAATATTGCTGCCGCTGTACGCGGTCAAAATGCGCTCGCTGCTCAAAAGCGGCGGGGCGGCACTCGAACAAAAGAACGCCGCGGTATAAACGCTTTCGGCGCGAACGCCGCGGATTATTGCAATGAAAGGACGCTTTCCGTTTGTCGGAAAACGCCCTTTTTGGT
>CAYXRE010000247.1:271-2059 GCA_964466125.1 uncultured Oscillospiraceae bacterium | reverse complement strand
CTCACCGGCACCGCTCGCGTTCTCGCCGACGTCATCAACGAGCGCATCGGCTGCAAGGTTCGCGCGATAGAGTTCAGCTCCCTTCAGCGCTGCGCCGCTCACCTTCAGAGCGAAAACGACGTTAACGAGGCGTTCCACGTCGGCGTCGCCGCCGTTCGCGCCGCCTTCGCAGGCGAGACCGGCAAGGTCGTCATCATCGAGCGCGTTGACGAGGAGCCCTACCAGAGCACCATGGGCGTGTGCGACGTTCACCTCATCGCCAACTACAAGAAGGAAGTTCCCCGCGGCTGGATAAACGAGGCGGGAGACTATGTCACCAAGCAGTTCATCGACTATGTCCGTCCGCTCATCCTCGGCGAGCTTCCCGACATCATGGTTGACGGTCTGCCGCGCCATATTGATTATATAAAATGAGCACCCAGCTGCGCCGCACCTGGGCGGAGATAGACCTTGACAACATCGTTTACAACTACAAGCTGGTTCGCCGCATAGTCGGACCGGACATCAAGATTATGTCCGTCGTCAAAGCCGACGCCTACGGGCACGGCTCGCGGCAGGTCGCAAAGACGCTGCAGGAAAGCGGCAGCGACTGGTTCGCGGTATCGAATATAGTGGAGGCGGTTAACCTGCGCAAAAGCGGGATAACCGCCCCTGTGCTCATTCTCGGCTATACTCCCGAAAGCTGCGCGCGTCAGCTCTTTGAGCTCGGCGTGACCCAGACGGTGCTCAACTCGGACTACGCCGTGCGCCTTGCGAACGCCGCGTCGCGCGCGGGAGTGACGGTGGACTGCCACATAAAGCTGGACACCGGAATGGGACGCATCGGCTACGATTCGCGCAGCGCGACCGACGAGCTTGTGACCGAGATTGCGCGCATATCCTACCTGCCATCCATTCGGGTGACGGGAATGTTCACCCACTTTGCCGTCGCGGACGAGCCGACCGAGGCGGGGCGGGAATATACAAGAATGCAGCATGACCGCTTTATGGCGGTCTGCCGCGAGTTCACCGACAACGCCGACGCGGGAACGTTTGACATACACTGCGCAAACAGCGCCGCGACCTTTTATTATCCCGAGTTTCACCACTCGATGGTGCGCCCGGGAATAATCCTTTACGGCTGCTCACCCAACGACGAGCCGATTAAGGGTCTGCCGCTTCGCCCCGCAATGAAGCTGTGTTCGGTCGTCGCCATGGTCAAGATGGTGAAGGCGGGAGACAGAATCAGCTACGGCGGAACGTTCACCGCGCAAAAGGACATGAAGCTCGCGACGATTCCCGTGGGTTATGCCGACGGCTATCCCCGCGCACTGTCCAACCGCGGTTTTGTCTACGTGGACGGTCACATCGCCCCGATAACAGGACGAATCTGCATGGATCAGATGATGGTGGACGTAAGCGGTCTTTCGGTCGCCGAGGGCGACCCCGTGGTTCTCTTCGGCGGCGACAGCCCCGTGGAGATTGAAACGCTTGCGGGTCTTGCGGGCACGATTAACTACGAAATGCTCTGCGCGGTGTCCCGCCGCGTACAGCGCGTTTATCGCAAAAGCGGCGAAATCTGCGAGGTTGTGGTGTTAAA
This sequence comes from uncultured Oscillospiraceae bacterium, assembly GCA_964466125.1. Lineage (GTDB taxonomy): Bacteria > Bacillota > Clostridia > Oscillospirales > Ruminococcaceae > JAUNBN01. The sequence continues at coordinate 480 of CAYXRE010000247.1, read as the reverse complement.
AATCTCCATGAATGGCACAATGCCGTCCGATTCGAAGGCGAACTTGTCGCAGTGGACGTAGTAGCCCTCCTCGGTGAGTCCCAGACCCACTGTCTCCATGGAGGAGAGGAGGGGAATGCCTATGGAATCCTCTGTAACGCCCAGTCCCTCCAGAAGTTTGACCTGTCCCTCCGCAGTAGCCCCTCCGTGACTTCCCATGGCCGGTACCA
>CAYXRE010000247.1:0-261 GCA_964466125.1 uncultured Oscillospiraceae bacterium | reverse complement strand
TCGAAGACGCTATTTGATAAAATATCTTTTGCTATCGCGTAGGAGATGGAGAGATGGTCGAGCTGGTCTAAGGCACCGGTCTTGAAAACCGGCGAATGGCAACATTCCGTGGGTTCGAATCCCACCCTCTCCGCCAGATTCCAAACGCCGCAACGGACGTTGTGAATGTGACGGACGGGCGGAAAAACCGAATACCGACAATGTTTTTGGAAAGCGTGGAGAAGTACTCAAGCTGGCCGAAGAGGCGCCCCTGCTAAGGGC
>CAYXRE010000246.1:0-2117 GCA_964466125.1 uncultured Oscillospiraceae bacterium | reverse complement strand
TTGACATACTGGTCGCCGCGAATCTTTTTGCCGACGTAGGTTATGCCCTTGCCCTTGAGCCGGAACACCGAATCGGGCTGGGTTCCCTCTGGCACGGTGAACTTTATCTTGCCGTCGATGGTCGGCACGGTTATCTCCGCGCCGAGCGCCGCCTCCGCATAGGTCAGCGGAACGGTCACATATACGTCATAGCGCTCGCGCTCGAATATCGGGTCAGGACGCACCGAGACGACCGCGATCACGTCGCCGTTCGGCCCGCCGTTGGTTCCCGCATCCGCGCGCCCGCGAAGCTGCAGGCTCTGCTCGTCGTCTATGCCCGCCGGCACCGTTATCTCAATTTTGCGCTTGGTCTTGACATGACCCGTTCCCGAGCACTTGGAGCAGGGCTTATCGACCGTCTTGCCCTTGCCCTGGCATTTCGGGCAGGGCTTGGACGAGCGCATGACCGAGCCGAACATGCTCTGCTGCACCGTGACATAGCCGGTGCCGTGGCACTGGTCGCAGGTCACCGGCGAGCTGCCCTTTGCCGCGCCGGTGCCGCCGCACTCGGTGCAGTTCTCCTGAACGTTTATCTGTATCGTCTTGGTGCATCCGAGCGCCGCCTCCATGAAGGACAGCGGCAGACTTATGCGTATGTCCGCGCCCTTTCGCGGGGCGTTCGCGCTCGCGCTGCGGCGAGCTCCCCCGCCGCCGAACGCGCCGCCGAACAAATCGCCGAAGATGTCGCCCAGGTCGCCCATGTCAAAGCCGCCGAAGCCTCCGCTGCCGTAGCCGCCCGAGTAGCCGTAGCTGCCCGCGCCGTAGGTGGAATCGACGCCCGCGTGACCGAACTGGTCGTAGCGCGCGCGCTTTTCCTTGTTTGACAGCACCTCGTATGCCTCGCCGAGCTCTTTGAACTTGGTCTCCGCCGTCTTGTCGTCGGGGTTAAGGTCGGGGTGATACTTTTTCGCGAGCTTGCGGTAGGCGGATTTTATCTCGTCGTCCGTCGCGCTCTTGTCCACGCCGAGCACCGCGTAGTAGTCTCTTTTCTCAGCCATAAATTGTCTTCCTTATACCCGCAGCGTCAGGACGGATACTGTCCGCCCTGACGCGTGGTGTGTATTAGTGATTACTCAACTTCGGTGTAGTCGGCGTCGACTACTCCGTCGTCCGGCTTGTTGGGAGCCTCGTTTGCGGTGTTGTCCTCGGGTCCGTAGGTGTGCGGCTCCTCGGGAGCGCCCTGCGCGCCGGTCTTGGCGTAGACCTTCGAGCTTGCCTCGTAAAGTGTCTTTTCGAGCTCTTCGCGCTTGGACTTCATGCCCTCGGCGTTGTTCGCGGAGATTTCCGACTTGAGCTCGGCAATCTTGCCCTCAATGGCGGTCTTGTCGGCGGGCTCAAGCTTGTCGCCCATATCCTTGAGCAGCTTTTCCGCCTGATACGCAACGCTGTCGGCGGCGTTCTTGTTCTCGATCTCCTCGCGCGCCTTCTTGTCGGTCTCGGCGTACTGCTCCGCCTCGCGGACAGCCTTGTCGATGTCGTCCTTGCTCATGTTCGTGGAGCTGGTTATCGTGATGTCCTGAGCCTTGCCGGTACCGAGGTCCTTGGCGGAGACGTGGACTATGCCGTTCGCGTCGATGTCGAAGGTGACCTCGATTTGCGGGATTCCGCGCGGCGCGGGGGCTATGCCGTCGAGACGGAACATACCCAGCGTCTTGTTGTCGCGCGCCATCTCGCGCTCGCCCTGAAGGACGTGAACCTCAACCGAGGTCTGCCCATCGGCGGCGGTCGAGAATATCTGGCTCTTCTTGGTCGGAATGGTGGTGTTGCGCTCGATGATCCTCGCAAAGCCGTCCCCCACCGTCTCCACGCCAAGCGAGAGCGGCGTCACGTCGAGAAGCAGCAGGCTGTTGACCGCGCCCGCCAGCACGCCGCCCTGCAGGCAGGCGCCCATCGCGACGCACTCGTCGGGGTTGATACCCTTAAAGGGCTCCCTGCCGGTCAGGCTTTTCACCAGCGCCTGCACGGCGGGAATACGCGAAGAGCCGCCCACGAGCAGCACCTTGCCAAGCTGGCCGGAGGATACGCCCGCATCGCGCATGGCCTGGCGCACGGGCGCTTCGGTCGCCTTGACCAGATGC
>CAYXRE010000245.1:0-2127 GCA_964466125.1 uncultured Oscillospiraceae bacterium | reverse complement strand
CGATTCCGCTGTCCGTCTCAAGCGGCTTTTTGAGTATTTCGAAATAAACGGTCACGACGCCCGCATACTGTCCCCTGCCCGTCAGCACGACCTTTGCCCTGCCCGCGTTGACATTGGAGGAATACGCGGCGGTGTAATCCCGCGAAAGCGTCAGCTGTTCGCCGCCGTAGGTTATGTCTATCGCCGGCTTGTTCGCCGCGCCGCTGTACACGACGGGGGCAATCTCCGCAATCACGCAGTCCCCGAGCACTTTTCCCGATACCACGCGGTAGCTGCGGCTCATCGTGCCGCTGAAGTTGCCCGCGCCCGTCACGGTCACTCTCGCCGTGCCGACGCGATTCGCGTTTGCGTATGCTAGCGTATAATCCTCGCCGGGCGTCAGCTCCTGCGAGCCGAGGCTGAGTTTTATATCTGCAAGCGCGTCTCCCGAGTCGGGGAGCTGAACGTGTGTCGGCAGCGTCAGCGCCGCGCGGCTTATCGCAAGCGGTTTTATCGCAAAGCCCGCCGTTCCGGCGCTGCCCGCATAGTTTCCGATTCCCGTTATCTGCACCGTCGCCGGACTGTCCTGCGTCGTCGCATCGGTGTTGTTCAAGTACGCGACGGTGTAGTCCACGCCCGCCTTGAGCGTTTTTGCGCCGTCCCTGACCGTCGGCTTCGGCTCAAGCGGCGCGCCGTTGTAGGTCTGCGCGGCGGCGAGAACGGCAAAGGTCGTCACCTTGGGAACGATGGTGAAATCAAGCGTGCGAGTGCCGCCGAAATTGCCGCGTCCTTTTATAACGAGCTGTGCGGTACCCGCATTTATGTTGGAAACGTAGGAAACAGTATAATTCACGTTTGCGCGAAGCGCGGAGCCGTTGTATTCGACACTCGGAAGCGGCTTTATCTGCGAGCCTTTATACGCAAAGCTGTCCTCGGAAAGCGTGGCGCTCACCTCGCCGTCTGCGATGTCCAGCGGCGTTATACGGAAGCTCTTTCGCAGCGTGCCCCTGTAGCTGCCGATTCCCGTGATGACCGCGCTCGCGGTTCCGACGTTGACGTTGCTGCGGTAGCTGACGGTGTAGTCAACGTCTCGCACGAGCGTCACCCCGCTGTCCGTCAGCACCAGCGGCTCAAGCGCCGAGCCGGAGTAAACGACCGTCCCGACGTCGGCAAGCATGGCGCTTGTGAGCGCGCGGCGGTTTATGACAAAGCTCTTTTGCGCCGTGCCCTCGTAAAAGCCCTTGCCCGTAATCACGGCGCTCGCCGTGCCCGCGGCGGTGTTGTCGCGGTACTCGACGTCGTAATCGACGCCCTCAATCAGCGTGCGCTCGCCGAAAGCGACCTCAAGCGTCGGAGTGACCTCAAGCGCGCCGGGAACATAGTCCTGCGCGGGTATCGCCGCAACCATCGTGTCTGCGAGCGGGAGCGGCAATATGTCGAACTGCGCCGCAAGCACGCCGGTATAATTGTTCCTGCCGCTTACCGAAACACTGACGCGCCCGGGCTGCGTGTTTTCCAGACCGCTTTGCGGCGACGAGCTGTTGGTGAAATCGAGCGCGTAATCGGTTCCTTCGACCAGCAGCTTTTGTCCGTCGTAAAGCGACAGCGGCGTGACAGCACCGCCGGTATAGAACACCTGCGTGTTGCTCAGCCGCAGCATATCGTCATGCAGCGGACGACCTTGTATCTCAAACTCGAGCTGCGCCGTGCCGGTGTAATCGCTCTTGCCCGTAATCGTCACCTTTGCAGTTCCGGCGTTGACGTTGTCCGAATATTCAACGGTGTAGTCGCTTTTAAGCGCCAGCTCGGGAGCGCCGAAAGCGAGCGACAAGACGGGAATGTGAGCCGTGCCGTCGTAGGTCGTCTCGTCGTACTCCGTCTCGAACCAAGCCGCCTCAAGTGTCCGCCGCACGCGGACGGTGCATTTTGCGGTGCGATTGTTCGCGCGCGCGGTGATGACCGTGCTGCCGATACCGACGGCGCTGACAAGTCCGTTTTCGTCCACCGTCGCGACCTGCGTGTCGCCGCAACTCCACTGCACGCGTGCGTTCGCTCCGACCGGCAGCTGGCTTGCCGACAGCAGAACCGTTTCCTGTGCGCCCAGCGCAAGCTCGGCGCTTGAGACGTTCAGCCGCAGCGACGTCGGGG
>CAYXRE010000244.1:1819-2142 GCA_964466125.1 uncultured Oscillospiraceae bacterium | reverse complement strand
CGCCAGGGAAGGCGCCAAGCTGATGGCGGGCTTCAAGCCGGACGCGATCATCGCGATCGGAGGCGGCTCGGCGATGGACGCCGCGAAGATCATGTGGGTCCTCTACGAGCACCCCGAGTGCGACTTCATGGACATGGCCATGCGCTTCATGGACATCCGCAAGCGCGTCTACACCTTCCCGAAAATGGGCGAGAAGGCATACTTCATCGCAATCCCCACCTCGGCGGGAACGGGCAGCGAGGTCACGCCGTTCGCGGTCATCACCGACGAGCAAAGCGGCGTCAAATACCCGCTCGCGGACTACGAGCTGCTGCCCAACATGG
>CAYXRE010000244.1:0-1809 GCA_964466125.1 uncultured Oscillospiraceae bacterium | reverse complement strand
TGAGGCGTATGCCGCCATGCTCGCCACCGACTACACCGACGGACTCGCAAAGCAGGCTCTCAAGGTCATCTTCGAGTATCTGCCCCGCGCGTACGACAACGGTCAGACCGACGTTGAGGCGCGCGAGAAGATGGCGAACGCAGCCACCATGGCGGGCATGGCGTTTGCAAACGCGTTCCTGGGCGTGTGCCATTCCATGGCGCACAAGCTCGGCGCGTTCCACCACCTGCCCCACGGCGTCGCAAACGCGCTGATGATTGAGGAAGTGCTTCGCTTCAACGCGGCGGAGGCTCCCGCAAAAATGGGCACCTTCTCGCAGTACGCCTATCCCCACACGCTTGCGCGGTACGCCGAGATCGCGGATTTCCTCGGACTGGGCGGCAACACCGACAGCGAAAAGCTCGAGAATCTTATCAAGGCGATAAACGAGCTCAAGGAGCGCGTCGGAATCAAAAAGACCATTCGGGACTACGACGTAGACGAGAAAGACTTCCTCGCGCGGCTGGACGATATGGTCGAGCAGGCGTTCGACGACCAGTGCACGGGCGCGAATCCGCGCTATCCTCTCATGAGCGAAATCAAGCAGATGTACCTCAACGCTTACTACGGAAAGCATTTCACCGAAGCCGATACGCCTGACGAGGCGCAGCTTTTGAACGGCGCTGACACGCAGGACTTCAAGCAGATTTACAGCGGCTCGAAAAGCTCGATAACTAATGTGCGGGGAGGAAAGAAAAATGAAGCTCGATAAAATAATCGCGGTACGCAACAGCAAAACGGTCTACCAGAACGGCGAGCGCTGCTACAAGGTCTTTAACGAGGACTATTCCAAGGCTGACGTGCTCAACGAAGCTCTCAATCAGGCGCGGGTCGAACAGACCGGTCTAAATATCCCCAAAATTCTGGAGGTCACGGTCATCGACTCCAAGTGGACAATCGTCTCCGAGTTCATCAAGGGCACGACGCTCGAGCGGCTTATGAGTGAAAACCCCGACAAAAAAGAGGAATACTTGCAGCTGTTCGTGAATCTTCAGCTTGAAATGCATTCCAAGACCTGCGCGGGACTCAACAAGCTCAAGGACAAGATGAAGCGCAAAATCAGCGAGACCGACCTTTCCGCGACCGTACGTTACGACCTTCACACCCGCCTTGACGCCATGCCCAATCACAACAAGCTGTGTCACGGCGACTTCAACCCCTCAAACATCATAATTGCCGACGACGGCACGCCCTATATCCTCGACTGGTCGCACGCCACGCTCGGCAACGCCTCGGCGGACGCCGCGCGCACCTATCTGCTGTTCTGGCTTTACGGAGACATCGAGGGAGCGAACCGGTATCTTGAGCTGTTTTGCGACAAAAGCGGCATTTCCAAGCAGTATGTTCAGCAGTGGATGCCCATTGTCGCCGCTTCCCAAAGCGTCAAGGGCAACGCGACGGAGCGCGAGTTCCTGCACTCGTGGATTAACGTCGTCGATTACGAATAAAAGGAGATTAACACAATGAAGGTCACGGTTTGCATCGGCTCGTCTTGTCACATCAAAGGCTCGCGTCAGGTCGTCGAGCAGCTTCAGTATCTGATTCGCGAAAACGAGCTCGGCGACAAGGTCGAGCTGGGGGGAACGTTCTGCATGGGCAAATGCCAGCAGGGCGTGTGCGTCACGGTGGACGACGAATTCCATTCCGTTTCGCCCGAAAGCGTAAAAGAGTTCTTTGCCGAAAACATTCTTACGAAGGTCAAGTGAAATGATTGTGCAAATCTGTATCGGCTCGTCGTGCCACCTGAAGGGCTCGAAGGAGGTCGTCGAG
>CAYXRE010000243.1:0-2149 GCA_964466125.1 uncultured Oscillospiraceae bacterium | reverse complement strand
GGTCCCGGCTTGGGCGGTCACTGCATTCCGCTTGACCCGTATTATCTTTCTTGGAAGGCGCGCGAGTACGGCTTTCACACGAGCATGATCGAAAGCTCGATGATGATAAACGACCGCATGCCGGAGTACTGCGTGCAGCGCGCGGCGACGATACTCAACCGCTTCAAAAAGCCGCTAAACGGCTCGGACGTGCTGGTGCTGGGTGTGGCGTATAAGCAGGACATCGACGACTACCGCGAGAGCCCTGCGCTTCGCGTTATCGAGGAATTCGAAAAGACAGGCGCTGCGGTGCGCTATTTCGACCCGTGGATAAGCGAGTACAGATACAAGGGCGAGAGCCGCAAGGGCATGAGCGAGCTTACCGCCGCCGAGCTTCAGAAAGCGGATTTGGTCGTCGTGACCTGCGCGCACACCAACGTTGACTACGACTTTGTGCAGCAAAACGCCAAGTTCGTGTTTGATACCAAAAATGTGATGAAAAAGGTTGCGAAGCGGGACAATATCGAGGTTTTGTGAGATGAAAGACGCTAAGACACAGAGTGTATTTTTCGCTCACGAGAGCAGCTATATCGACAAGGGAACGAGCATCGGCGCCGGCACGAAGATATGGCACTTTTGTCATATCCAAAGCGGCGCGGTTATCGGAGAGCGCTGCTCGCTCGGGCAAAACGTCAATGTTGCGAACAACGTGGTGATCGGAAACGGCGTCAAGATTCAAAACAATGTGTCGGTCTACGAGGGCGTGAGCATTGAGGACGACGTGTTCTGCGGACCGTCCATGGTGTTCACAAACGACCTCACTCCGCGCGCAAAGTACCCCAAAGGTCGAGAGAACTACCGCAAAACACTCGTCAAGCGCGGCGCGTCGATAGGCGCGAACGCAACGATTGTGTGCGGCACGACGGTCGGACGGTGGGCGCTCGTCGGAGCGGGGGCGGTGGTGAGCCGCGACGTTCCCGACCATGCGTTGGTGTTGGGCGTCCCTGCCAAGCTTGCGGGCTGGGTGTGCGAATGCGGCACGGTGCTCGGCGACGACCTGTGCTGCGGTTTTTGCGGAAGAAAATACGCAGAGGGCGAAAACGGACTTGTTGAAAAGCGGGAAGAAAAAGAATAATGGAATTTCGAGACTTAAAAAAGCAGTATTCGATATTAAAAGATAGAATCGACCCCGCCATACGCGCGGTGTGCGAGCGTTCGGATTTCATTTCCGGCGCCGCGGTGCGCGAGCTGGAAGCAAGACTTGCGTCGTATGTCGGCAAGAGGCACTGCATAAGCTGCGCAAACGGCACCGATGCGCTTTCACTTGCGCTCATGGCATGGGGGATCGGCGAGGGCGACGCGGTATTTGTGCCGGATTTCACCTTTTTCGCAAGCGGCGAGACGGTATCGTTCGAGGGAGCGACGCCGCTATTCGTGGATGTCGACCCGGTGAGCTTCAACCTCGACGCGGCAAAGCTTGAGCAACGGGTACAGCAGACGCTGCAAGAGGGTGTTTACACGCCCAAGGCGGTCGTGGCGGTCGATTTGTTCGGACTGCCCGCCGACTATGAAGCGATAAGCAAAGTATGCGATAAATACGGATTGTTGCTGCTTGAGGACGGAGCGCAGGGCTTCGGCGGGCGAATCGGCGAGCGCCTTTCGTGCTCGTTCGGAGATATTTCGACCACCAGCTTTTTCCCCGCAAAGCCGTTGGGATGTTACGGAGACGGCGGCGCAGTGTTCTGCGACGACGACGAAACGGCAGCGCTCATACGCTCGCTTGCGGTGCACGGCAAGGGCTCGTTCAAGTATGACAACGTAAGAATCGGGGTCAATTCGCGGCTGGACACGATACAGGCGGCAGTGCTCGGAGTGAAGCTGGATGCTTTCTGCGAGTACGAGCTTGGCGACCTAAACGAGGCGGCGTATGAGTACGACAGACTGCTTTCGGACTTCTGCGAGATCCCGGTCATTCCAGACGGCTATTACTCATCGCGTGCGCAATACACGATTAAACTCAAGGATTCCGAGCAGCGAGACGCGGTGCAGGCGGCTTTGAAGGAAAAAGGCATACCGACCATGGTCTATTACCCCAAGCCGATGCATACGCAAAAGGCATTCGACGCTACTGCGTCGGCGAGCGCCGAGTGCCCGGTCACGGACAGGCTTT
>CAYXRE010000242.1:0-2185 GCA_964466125.1 uncultured Oscillospiraceae bacterium | reverse complement strand
CCAAGCAGCTGTCGGCAGTGATCGACGCCACTGCAAAGTCCGGGACCGGCGTACTGGATGTGAAGGCGGGAACCAAGGGAACCTCGACGGAGAACAACAACGAGATGTACCGCACGCTCAAGACGCTCTCCAGCCGCATAGACGACATGAAAGACAAGTACCAAAAGGAAAAGGAGAAATACTGGAATATGTTCACCCAGATGGAGACCACCCTTTCCAATTACAGCACCCAGTTGTCCTACCTTACCTCGTCCTTCAGCAGCTGAGTGCTGCTTGCCAAATAATTAAGGCGGTGAAATTATGGTTAATCCTTATCAGACCTACAAACAGCAATCTGTGATGACCATGACCCCGGCGGATATGCTGACCATGCTCTACGACGGACTCATAAAGGACCTGAACCTCGCAAAGGTCGCTTTTGAAGCCCGAGACATCGTCGGCATCAACACAAATCTTCAAAAGTCGCAGAAAATAGTCGATTACCTCAAGAACTCGCTGGATTTCAGATATGAGATATCCAACAATCTCTTTGCGCTATATGACTATTTTAACTATGTGATTTTGCAATCAAATGTACAAAAAAGCCCCGATAACCTTGACGAAATCATAGAAATGGTATATGAATTAAGAGACGCTTATATTCAAGCGGCAAAATCAACGAAGGCGGCGGAAGCCGCCCGTTAGGAGCTGGCTGAATGTTTTTTGATTCAAAGGACTTTCGGTACCTCGAGACGGGAGTAAAGCTCACCGTTCAGCAGCAGGATCTGCATATGCAGAACCTTGCGAACGTGGACACCCCCGGCTACAAGGCGAAGAGCCTGTCCTTCGGCGAGATATTCGAGTCCGCGCGCAGCGGGCATATGCCCGACACCATCAGCGCGCACGTCGTTTCCGAGGACAGCAATCTGCGTCCCGACGAGAACAACGTGGATTTCGAGATGGAAAGCGTGGAGCTGTACAAGGCCTACGCGCAATACAGTCTGCTGCTTGATAAAGTAAAAGGCGAGTTCAACAAGTTCAGCTCGGTGCTGAACAGTAACTTCAAGTAAGGAGCAGGCTGATGAGTTTTTTGAGCTCTTTGGACATAGTCGGCTCGGCGCTCACCGCAGAGCGCTTCAGGTCGGACATCATATTGCAGAATATGGCAAACGCGAACACCGCAGCCGCCCCCGGAGAGGATGCCTACCGCAGACAGCAGGTTATCTTCGAGGAGCGCCCGTTGAGCTTCAAGGACGAGCTCGACAAGGCTTCGGCAGGGGTTCGCGTTGCTGACGTTGTCGAAAGCGACCGCGATTTCGAGCTGGTCTACGACCCCGACCACCCCTACGCGGACGAAAACGGTTACGTTACCTACTCCAACGTTGACACCACCGAGGAGATGCTTGACCTCATGGCGGCGTCCAATTCCTACAACGCCAACCTGACCGTCATGTCGGTGCTCAAGGCGATGATATCCAAAACACTCGATATGAACAAATAGACGATAAGGAATTGCCTATGGAAGACAAAAACAACAAGCACGCGCACGGCGACATAGAAAAAGACGGTATGCAGGTGATGATATTCACTATCTGCAACGAGATGTTCGGACTGAACATAGCCGATGTGCTCGAGATAATGAAGCTGCTGCCCGTCACCGCAATGCAGAAGTCCAGCGAGTTTATCGAGGGCGTTTTCAAGCCGCGCGATAAGGTCATAACCGTCATCGACCTCGCAAAGTATTTCGGGCTCGAGCGCTCGGACGACGAGACGCACGACATTTTCATAATCTCCAATCTTGAGACGCAGGACTACGCCTTCCACGTTCACGGCGTCGTGGGCATGGAATACATACCCTATTCCGAGATTAAAGAGCCGGACAAGGTTCTCGCCGCAGGCGAGGGCGTTATCAACGGCATTACGCAGTTCGGCGACTCACTTGTGACGATTCTGAACCTGTCCAGAATACTCACCGACATCGTTGAGCGCCAGGATGCGCTCGCCGAGGCGCACGGCGCATAAATTTATAAAAAGTTAATAGGAAATCTTAGGAAACATGGACGTCCGAAGAAATTGCAATGATTTTTTCGCGCGTCCTTTTTCTTTCCCATTTTTACGGCGTTCGCGGGTATTTTTTCGGCGAAAAGCAGACTCGAAACCCGCAAAAACGAGCTTCTATGGGGCTTCGCGCGTCAAAATACGAGTA
>CAYXRE010000241.1:0-2213 GCA_964466125.1 uncultured Oscillospiraceae bacterium | reverse complement strand
AACGGACGGGCGACACGGCGTGCTTTGAGGTTCGCGACAACGGCTGCGGAATCGACCCCGAAAAGCTGCCTCATCTGTTCGACGGCAATCTCAGCGGCTCGGACGGCATTGAGGGAGACAGCAAGAAGAACATGGGCATCGGGCTTTCGGTGTGCAACACGATAGTGCTCGCCCACGGCGGGCATATGCGCGCGTTCAACGATGAGACGGACGGCGGCGCGGTATTTCAGTTTGAATTGGCGGCACAACAGGAGGGCAGCAATGGAAAATAAACCGAGGGTGCTTGTCGTTGAGGACGAGCAGGGAATCGGCAACTTTATAAGCACGATATTGACCTCGAACGGCTACACGGCGCTTCGGGCGGACAACGGCGCGAGCGCGCAGATGATGCTGACCTCCCACTGTCCCGACCTGGTCGTGCTCGACCTCGGGCTGCCGGACATGGACGGGGTGAAGATAATCAAGGCGGTGCGGGAGTGGTCCAACGTCCCGATTGTCGTTGTCTCGGCGCGCTCGCATGAGCGGGACAAGGTGGAAGCGCTCGACCTTGGTGCGGACGACTATGTGACAAAGCCGTTCAGTTCCGCCGAGCTGCTTGCGAGAATCCGCACAGCCATGCGCCACGCGGCGGGAAGAAACGGACTTCCTGACTCTGCGCCGACGGGGAAGTTCGTCTCGGGTGAGCTCACGGTGGACTACGAGAAGCGCCACGCCTACATAGCGGGGGTTGATGTGCACCTGACCCAGAACGAGTACAAAATCGTCTCGCTGCTCTCGCAGTTTGCGGGCAGGGTGCTGACCTACGATCACATAATCAAGTCGGTGTGGGGTCCCAACTGCGGCGGCGACAACCAGATACTGCGCGTGAACATGGCGAATATCCGCCGCAAGATTGAGAAGAACCCTGCCGACCCGCAGTACATATTTACCGAGATGAGCGTCGGCTACCGCATGGCGGAGGGCGAGTAGGGGCGAAACGGCGAGTCTGCGTTTTTGCACAGCCACCCAAGAGAGGTTGGAGCAGCTGCCGCGCGGCTTGGATAAACGCTCGCCCGATTTGCACTGTGTTCTAAGCGAAGCTATCGCGATTATGCATACGGTACTACTGAAAACCATACGAAAGCCGCCCCACCCGAATAACGGGTGGGGCGGCTTTTTGTGACGGAGATTATTTTTGCTCGTCCTTGTTCTCTTTGTAGCCGCTCGTGAGCTTGTTGAGCAGCGCTATACTGAGAATGATGATTATCGTGACGATGAAGATGCCCGCCATGCCAAGACCCATGAAGGGGAGCGTTTGAAGAAAAAGCTGTGTGTTCATTGTCGCTTGCTCCTTTCCTTAACCGAAGAAATTGAGGATGAGTCCGCCGGCTATGACCGAGGCAATCTGCCCCGAGACGTTTACGCCGACGGCGTGCATGAGCAGGTAGTTCTGCGGGTCCTCCTCAAGCCCCATCTTGTGCACGACGCGCGCGGACATCGGGAACGCCGATATGCCGCAAGCGCCGATCATCGGGTTGATTTTGTTCTTGACAAACAGATTCAGTAGCTTTGCGAACATCACGCCGCCGAAGGTGTCGAAGATGAAGGCGATAAGCCCCAGCCCGAGTATCATGAGCGTCTGAAGGTTGAGGAAGGCGTCGGCGGTCATGCGCGCGGCGACGGTGATTCCCAGCAGCAATGTAATCAGGTTCGCAAGGGCGTTCTGCGCCGTCTCGGAAAGCGAGCCGAGCACTCCGCACTCACGAATGAGGTTGCCGAACATCAGGAAGCCGACGAGCGCGACCGAGCGGGGCGAGAAGATTCCCGCGATTATCGTGACGACTATGGGGAAAAGTATGCGGGTGAGCTTGGTGACCTTGGTGTTGGTGTAGCTCATGCGTATGCGCCGCTCTTTTTTGGTGGTGCAAAGGCGGATGACGGGCGGCTGCACTATCGGAACGAGCGCCATGTAGGAATATGCGGCGACGATTATCGGCCCGAGGTACTTGGACTGGAAATAGTTTGCGACGAAGATGGACGTGGGTCCGTCCGCCGCGCCGATTATCGCGACCGAGGCGGCGTCCTTGATGTCGAAGCCGAGCAACGCCGCAAGAGAGAGCGTGAAGAAGATGCCGAACTGCGCAGCCGCGCCGAAAAGCATGAGCTTCGGGTTGGAAAGCAGCGGTCCGAAGTCAATCATCGCGCCGATGCCGATGAACAGCAGCAGCGGGAGC
>CAYXRE010000240.1:0-2235 GCA_964466125.1 uncultured Oscillospiraceae bacterium | reverse complement strand
ACCTTGATCTGCGTGTTCTGGAGCTTGGCGAGTTCCTCGACGGCCTTGAGATCCGTCGCGCCCATGTAGGAGGTGGTGATGACCCGCAGCTGGCCGCCCTTTTCCGTAAACGCCCGCAACGCATCGATGAGCAGGCGCAATCCGCTCCATTTGATGAAAGACACGAGCATGTCGAGGCCATCCGCAGAGGCGATTTCCTGTCTCAATTCAGAGAACATCTGCGGCTCGTGAACTGCACCGGTAAACAGGCTGCTTCTGGCGATGGACGTTTCCGGTCGTGGCGTATGTTGCGCGGTTTTCCCGACAACCAGCATCGGATCGTTCTCCTGCAGCAAGACCAACAATTGTTCCGCGCGTTCGTCCACCGATAGGGCTTCGAAGGTCGGCTCGCCTGTTTCTTGCCGAATGAGCGCCACAATGCGGTTTACAAGCGCAACCTGGGCCAAAAGGCTATCATCGCGATCCATCACCGCGTCGAGCCCCTGTCGCACCACATCAACAAGATACTGCGCCAGTGCCCGAGAGGCTTCCGCTTCATCAAGCCGTTCAAGATGTTGCCGCACCGCGGGGATGGTGGAAAGCGCCAGCCGCACTTGCCGGTTGATGACCTGCTCATATAATCCGGGTTTCAGCATGCGCACCTCCATGGGGTCTGACCCCCATTTCTCCAGCAGCGTATCTCCGCCGAGCGGCGACGCGGACAGTATCACCCCGCGCCCGAACAGGCGATGTTCAATCACCTCGCCCGCCGCAAAGCTCCCCTTGGGTACGGGAGGCTTCGCCGCGCCGACGCTTACCTCGCGTCGCGCGGGAGTGTCGAGCTTTTTGTTGGTAATCGAGTTCACATAGCCGTACTCGTTCTGCGCGCGGGAGAGCTGCTTGTCGTAGCGGTAGTCGGTCTTGTTGCGTTCGGGAGTGGCGTCGTCCTTCAGTTCGTCCGAGAACTCGCCGACGAACCTCGACTCGGGATTGCGGCGCGTCTGCCCGAACAGCATTCTCATGCGCGTGCGGGTCAAATACAGCCTTTTGCGAGCGCGGGTTATGCCGACATAGGCAAGCCGACGCTCCTCCTCGATGTCCTCGTCCGAGTAGCGCACCATCTCGCTGGGGAAGATGCCCTCCTCCATGCCAATCATATAAACACAGTCGAATTCCAGACCCTTTGCGGAGTGCAGCGTCATCATGACGACGGCGTCCGCGTCCGCGTCGTAGCTGTCGATACTCGCGACAAGCGACGTCTCCTCAAGAAACAGCGACAGATCCCCCTCGGGGTTCTCACGCATGAAGCTGGTTATACTTGAACGCAGCTCCTCGACGTTCTCCAGCTTGGTCTTGCCCTCTTCGCCGCGCGCGATGAGCATGGCGCGGTAGCCGGTGATGTCCAGCAGCTTGTCGGTAAAGTCCGCAAGATCCTGACTTTTCTCATATTCCTCGCGAAGTCTGCGGTACAGCTGTGCAAAAGCAGCAAGCGCGTTCGCCGCCGAGCGAAGCTGCTCGTACTGCGAAGCGCCGAGCACCACCTCGAGCATGGAGATACCCAGTCCGTCCGCGATGCGCGCGATCTTCTCAAGCGTCGTGTCGCCTATCTTGCGCGCGGGCTTGTTGATTATGCGGCGAAGCCGAAGGTTGTCGGCGGGGTTGTCGATTATGTTGAGGTACGCCATTACGTCCTTGATTTCCTCGCGGTCGTAAAAGCGAAGCCCGCCGAGTATGCGGTAGGGCACGCCGGCGCGGGCGAAATAGTTTTCAACCGCGTTGGACTGCGCGTTCATGCGGTACAGCACCGCCTGGTGGTTGAGCGGTATGCCCTCTTTTTGATTCTTGATTATCTCGCGCGCGATGAACGCAGCCTCCTCCAGCTCGGAGTCGGCGCAGCAGACGCTTATCGGCTCGCCCTTGCCCTTGTCGGTCCAAAGGGTCTTGCCCTTGCGCCCGCGATTGTGGGAAATGACCTCGTTTGCGGCGTCGAGTATAACGGCGGTCGAGCGGTAGTTCTGCTCAAGGCGGATGACCCGCGCGCCCGTGAACGCCTGCTCGAAGCCGAGAATATTCTCGATGGTCGCGCCGCGAAAGCGGTATATGCTCTGGTCGTCGTCGCCGACCACGCACAGATTGCGGTGCTCGCCGGTCAGCAGCTCGACCAGACGATACTGCGCATAGCTGGTATCCTGATACTCATCGACCATAATATAGCGAAAGCGCGAATGATAGAACTCCCGCGTCTGCTCATACTGC
>CAYXRE010000239.1:0-2259 GCA_964466125.1 uncultured Oscillospiraceae bacterium | reverse complement strand
GGTTATGCGGCCGTTGTTGTTGCGGCCGGAGTTCTTTTTCTTCGGCTCGAGCAGGCTTTTTTCCGGCTCGACCTTGGAAAGCACCGAATAGTCGGTGACGGTCATGTCGCGGCGACCGGGGGTCGTCGGCTTATATTTCTTTATAGCCATCTTATCCTTATCTCCTTATCGGACTTTTGCGGGAGTCGCAGCTCCCATACTTTGTCGCCGCTAAAGCGCGGCGCCGTCTTCGAAGCTTAGATCATGCTTTCGAAGAATGCGATACCCTTGCTTTCCGGCGTGAGGGTAACGATAGCTTTCTTCCACGCGGGGGTGTAACCCTGCGAACGACCCTGACGGCGAAGCTGACCTTTTACGTGCAGGGTGTTGACCTTGGCGACCTTTACGTCGAAAAGCTGCTCGACAGCCTTGGCTATCTCAACCTTTTCGGCATCCGTTGCGACTCTGAAGGTGTACTTCTTGAGTGCAATCGCCGCCATGCTCTTTTCGGTGATGACGGGGGCGAGAATAATCTCCTGTGCGGCTTTCATTATGCGTAAACCTCCTCAATCATCTTGAGCGCGTCGAGCGAAACGATGAACTTTCCGGAACCGAGTATGTCATACACGCTCAGCGTGTTGTACAGCGCGGTCTTGACTCCGGGGATGTTCGCGGCGCTCTTGACGACGAAATCGCTCTTTTCCTTGGTGACGATGAGCGCCTTGCGGTCGGCGCCGAGCTTTGCGAGCATCTCGGTCATCGTCTTGGTCTTGTAGCTGTCCATTGCGATGTTGTCAACAACGATTATCTCACCGTCGGCGACCTTGCTGGACAGAGCGGACATCATAGCCAGACGGCGAACCTTGCGGTTGAGCGACTGACGATAATCGCGGGGCTTGGGTCCGAGGGCGATGCCGCCGTGGGTCCACTGCGGAGCTCTCGTGCTGCCCTGACGGGCACGTCCGGTGCCCTTCTGACGATAGGGCTTTCTGCCGCCGCCCTTGACCTCACTGCGGGTCTTGGTCGACTGGGTGCCCTGACGCTGATTGGCGAGATAGCAAATCACCGCCGCGTGCATTGCGTTCTTGTTCGGTTCGATTCCGAATACGGCGTCGTTGAGTTCAACGGTGGATACCTCTTTGCCCGCCATATCATAAACTTTAAGCTTAGCCATTGTGATATCCTCCCTTACGCCTTCTTGACCGCATCGGTGATGCAGACGATTCCGCCCTTCGGGCCGGGGACTGCACCCTTGATGGCGATGAGATTGTTTTCTGCGTCCACCTTGACGACTGTCAGGTTCTGGACGGTTACGCGCTCGGCTCCGAGGTGTCCGGGGAGCTTTTTGCCCTTCATGACTCTCGAGGGGTCGGAGCACGCGCCGTTTGAACCGGCGTGACGGTGAACAGGGCCTGTGCCGTGGGTGTCCTTGAGGCTGTGAGCGTTGAAGCGCTTGATAACGCCCGCGTAGCCCTTGCCCTTGCTGGTGCCGACGACGTCGATAACGTCTCCGGGAACGAACGTATCGGCCTTGACGATGTCGCCTACCGAATATTTGTCCGCGTCGTTCAGTTTGAATTCGCGAAGGAATTTCTTGAACGCGACGTCAGCTTTTTCAAAGTGACCCTTCATGGGCTTGTTGGTGTTCTTCAGCGAAGCGTCGCCGAAGCCGAGCTGAACTGCGGAGTAACCGTCGTTGTCGACCGTCTTTTTCTGAACGACGACGCACGGACCCGCCTCGACGATGGTGACGGGAATTATCTTCGCGTTCTCGTCGAAGATTTGGGACATACCGACTTTCTTTGCGATGATACCTTTTTGCACTGTGATAATCCTCCTTGTAGGTTATTGGTTGGCGTTTCGCCAACTTGACCCGTAGCGGCGTTTGAGCTTATAGCTTTATTTCGATTTCAACGCCGGCGGGGAGCTGCAGGCTCGTGAGTGCCTCGACCGTCTTGTTGGACGGCTTGAGGATGTCGATGAGCCTTTTGTGGGTGCGCATCTCGAACTGCTCGCGGGAATCCTTGTACTTGTGGACGGCGCGAAGTATGGTCACGATCTCTTTGTCGGTCGGCAGCGGTATCGGTCCGCTTACGCGTGCACCGGTGCGCTTTGCG
Organism: uncultured Oscillospiraceae bacterium; assembly: GCA_964466125.1. Lineage (GTDB taxonomy): Bacteria > Bacillota > Clostridia > Oscillospirales > Ruminococcaceae > JAUNBN01. Next base: position 163 of record CAYXRE010000239.1, on the reverse strand, counting down.
GTCTCGACGATGGTCTCAGCCGCCTTGTCGACCTGCTCGTGGTCATAGCCCTTGATACGAATCCTGATCTTTGTTTTGACTGCCATTTGACGCCTCCTGAAAAATATTAGGCGAACGATTTACTACACTGGTCCGTGTGTATCGCGGTCTGGTCATTTTAAAA
>CAYXRE010000238.1:0-2298 GCA_964466125.1 uncultured Oscillospiraceae bacterium | reverse complement strand
TGACAAAGGGTCGTATCACATGGCGCTCCAAGTAGCGCAGATATTTTTAGGAGGTAGAAATTATGAAGGTCAGACCTTCCGTAAAACCCATCTGCGAAAAGTGCAAGGTCATCAAGAGACACGGCAAAGTGATGATTATCTGCAAAAACCCGAAACATAAGCAGCGTCAGGGTTAAGACGCACAACGAATAAACCAAAGGAGAAATCACATGGCGCGTATTGCTGGTGTTGACCTGCCTAGAGACAAGCGGGTCGAAATAGGATTGACCTATATCTTTGGTATCGGCGAGAGTTCCGCAAAGAAAATCATTGCCGAGACCGGTGTAAATCCCGACATCAGAGTCAAAGACCTGAGTGAGGACGATTTAGCGAAGCTGCGCGATTATATCGACAAGAACTTTACTGTCGAAGGCGACCTTCGCAGAAACGTCGCGCTTGACATCAAACGTCTCGTCGAGATAGGCTGCTATCGCGGTGTACGTCATCGCAAAGGCCTGCCCGTGCGCGGACAGCGTTCCAAGACCAACGCCCGCACCCGCAAGGGACCGAAGAGAACGATAGCCAACAAGAAGAAATAAGGAGGCAGCTCGGATATCATGGCAGATAACAAGAGTAAGGGCAAAGCTGCGACCGGTACCCGCAAACGCCGCGAGAAGAAAAACATCGAGCGCGGTGCTGCGCATATCCAGTCGACTTTCAACAACACGATAGTGACCATTACCGACACAGCCGGAAATGCTATCTCCTGGGCAAGCGCAGGCGGTTTGGGCTTCAGAGGCTCGCGTAAATCCACCCCGTTCGCCGCACAGATGGCAGCAGAAGTCGCCGCGAAGGCAGCGATGGAGCACGGTATGAAGACGGTCGAGGTCTACGTTAAGGGACCCGGTTCAGGACGTGAAGCAGCGATCCGCGCTTTACAGGCGACCGGTCTGGAGGTAGATATGATCAAGGATGTTACCCCCATACCCCATAATGGATGCCGCCCGCCCAAAAGACGTCGCGTATAACAAACAAGGAGGAAAATCCGTATGGCAAGATATACTGGGGCTGTGTGCAGACAGTGCCGCAGAGAGGGCGAGAAACTCTTTTTGAAGGGTGACCGCTGCTATTCCGACAAATGCGCATTCGCCCGCAGAAGCTATGCTCCCGGTCAGCACGGACAGGGCCGCAAAAAGGTCTCCGAGTACGGGATACAGCTTCGCACAAAACAGAAGGCCAAGAGATACTACGGTGTTCTCGAAAGCCAGTTCGCAAAGTATTTCGACATGGCCGAGCGCCAGAACGGTGTGACCGGCGAGAATCTGCTTAGAATCCTTGAAAGCAGATTGGACAATATAGTCTATCGCGCGGGATTCGCAAATTCCCGCAAGGAAGCGCGTCAGCTCGTGCTTCATCGCCACTTCACCGTGAACGGCAAAACGGTCAACATCCCCTCTTACCTCGTTAAGGCGGGAGACAAAATAGCTGTACGCACCACCGACTGCGAGAAGATAAAGCAGGCGGTCGAGGCAAACGGCGCACGTCCGAAGCCTGTGTGGCTTGACGTTGAAAGCGACAAGATGGTGGGAACTATCAATCATCTGCCCGAGCGCTCCGAAATCGACTTCGAGGTCGAGGAGCACTTCATCGTCGAGCTGTATTCCAAATAATAGTCCGTAAAAAGCAGGACTATTTGGGAATGCGAACTAACGACGGCATTGCCGTCCACAGGAGGGTAATAAATGATAGAGATAGAAAAGCCCAAGATTGATACTATCGACATGACCGCAGACGGTTCTTACGGCAAGTTTATTGTCGAACCGCTTGAACGCGGCTTTGGTACCACGCTCGGAAACGGGCTTCGCCGCGTACTGCTTTCCTCGCTTCCCGGAGTCGCCGCCCGTTCGATAAAAATAGACGGCGTTCTGCATGAGTTTTCGACTATCGAAGGCGTAAAAGAAGACGTGACCGAGATAGTGCTCAACGTCAAGGGTATTACCGCAAAGCTGCACTGCGACGGTCCCAAGACCGTCTACATCGAAGCCGAGGGCGAATGCGAGGTCACTGCGGGAAGCATCAAGCCTGACAGTGAAATCGAGATTCTTGACCCGGATTGGCACATCGCCACGGTCGGCAAGGGCGCTAAGCTCGTCATGGAGCTCACCTTCGATAAGGGCAGAGGCTACGTTTCATCTGAACGCAACAAGCAGAATAACCCCGGAACCATAGGCGTTATTCCCGTCGACAGCATCTTCACCCCCGTTCTGAAGGCCAACTACACGGTGGAAAACACCCGCGTCGGTCAGATAACGGACTATG
>CAYXRE010000237.1:0-2376 GCA_964466125.1 uncultured Oscillospiraceae bacterium | reverse complement strand
TCGCGTCCGCGCTCACGGTCAACTTCGCGACGGCGTATTCGGGGTACTGACGGTCTATAACATCCTTTGTATAAAACGCGATAAAGCCCGCGCACACGAACAGCACCAAAGCCAGAGCAATCTTTTTCACTGCTTGTCGTCCTCCGGCTTTTCGTCTTTGCTTTCGTCCTTATCCTTGTCCTTGTCCTCGCCGCCCTTGTAGTTCGGGCATTCGGGAACACACTGACTTTCGGTGCACTCGGGCAGGCAGCCTTCCTTGGTCGAGGGCGCGTTGGCGCCGTTTCCCGTCTGTGTTCCGCCGTCCTGCGCCGTCTTATCCTCGACAGGCGCGGCGTCGCATACGGATTCACTGGAGGTAAACATCGCCGTCTCGGGCGCGGATTCCTCGGCAGCCGCAGGCTCCTGCATGGCGTTGGAGTCCGCCGTGAGCCGCGGTGAAAAGGGATTGAGCGCCAGCATACACGCCGCAGCGGTCACCACGACCGCTATGGACGCGACCAGCCGCAGCCTGCGTGCGCGCGAATGCGCAAGCGTTATCCCGGGGGCATTGTTTTTCAAGTACAGCGCAACGCTCGGCGCTTCAAGCGCCGAGGGCAGCTCGACGTCCGTAAAGGACGCGGCAAGTCTTTTTTCGAAATCCGACACGTTTTCACTCATCGCCGACGCCCCCTTTCAGACGCGCTCGAGCAAGGCGCGCAGCTTGGAGAGAGCGCGCATCTGCTTCGAGCGAACGGTATTCGCGTTAAGCGACATAATCTTACCTATCTCAAGCGAGGAATAGCCCTTGCAGATTCCCAGCACCACGATTGCCCGCTCCTCGTTTGAAAGCGTCCCGAGCGCGCGCATGAGGTCAACGCGGTCGGTAATCGCTGCCGCGTCGCGCACCTTTGCTTCCATGTTCTCGTCCAGTTCGGAGGTGGCGTTGTAATAAACGCTGCCGCGTCTGCGGCGCGCCTTGTTGTACAGAATGCGGAATATCCAGCCCTCAAACGCCTCGGCGGCGCGAAGCGAACGGATGCTCGCATAAGCGTCCGCTATCGTTTCCATGACCGTGTCCTCGGCGTCCTCGCGGGTGCCGATGAGGTAGTACGCGGTCTTGTAAAGCGCTCGGTTGTATTCGGCGTACAGCTGCGCGAAGGCGTCCGCGTCGTTGTTCTGTGCGGCGGCGACCAGCTGCGCCATTCGTTCCTTATCCAAAGAATACCTCTCGAGCCTCCGTAGGTTAGGAGGCGATTATTTCAAAAATCGTTGCACTAATTATAAACTTTCATACCGTATTTAACAAGCGTCCGAGCGTGTGAATATAATGACGACGGGGTGGCGCTATGAAACGGTATGTAAGGAACTCAAGCACGAAGGCGGTCGAGAAGGCGCTCGTGCGCCGGTTATGCGAGGCGGACGCGGCGGAAATACTGCGCGTGAGCGAGAGCGTGACGGAGCAAAAACGGCGGCTGTACGCGAATACGGCTTGTCCGCAAAGCGAACTGCTGAACCAATGCGAGGTCTACGGTCTGTTTGCGGACTCGCGGCTGGTCGGCGTAGGCTCGATACGAAAAGCGAGCTCGCCGCAGGACGCCGCCGACCTCGACGCCATATCCTGCGACGCGGATGCATATATCCTCGGCGATACGCTCGTGCACGCCGATTATGAGCAAAACGGCATTGAGCGCGAGCTTGCGGAGGTCTGCGCCCGCCGCGCGCTGTACGACCGCGGAGCATCCGCGCTGCTTGCCTTTGCCGCGCCTGCGGATTTCGAGCGGGTATGCGAACTGCTGCGGGTCTACGGATTCCGTATTAAGGCGCTGCGATTGACCTCGCGAGGAAAATTATACTATTTTTTGTTAAATAAAAGAGGCGATATGAGGCTGTATTCGACCTTTGAAAAGTTCCAGAAGGAGGACACATACTCTATTAGTAAGGCTTTTTGCGAAAATTTTGAAGGAATTGCAGCACATTCTACAAATAATACGGACTATTTTTGGTTAGCTCGCTGAAAATAACAAATATTAAAAGATAGGGTTGAACATCGTTACAAATAGTGGTAGCATTATAGACAGAAAACGGTTATTTCTACCATATATGGGTCTTTACATAAAAATTGCGACCGCAAACGCCGACATTAAATAGCCGGTTACGTCGCCCGCGAGCGAGCAGGCGAGGGTGTGTCTGGTGTCCCGCACCTTGGTCGCCGCAAAGTAGACGCATATTGTGTAAAAGGTCGTTTCCGTCGAGCCCTGCATGACCGACGCAACTCTGCCGACGTGAGAATCGGGACCGTAGCTTTGGATTATGTCCTTAAACACCGCGAGCGCTCCCGAGCCGGAAACCGGTCTCATGAGCATGAGCGGCATCGTTTCGGGAGGCAGTCCCAGAGCG
>CAYXRE010000236.1:0-2391 GCA_964466125.1 uncultured Oscillospiraceae bacterium | reverse complement strand
ATGAAGCTCTCGGGAAGGGTTTTAAGGTATTCGACGTGCTCCGCCTCAAACTCGGCAATGCGCTCGGACGGCAGCGACGGTCCTATGCCGCGGCATGCCTTTATGCGACCGTTCCAGCTTTCACGGGTGAACGAAACGTCCAAATCATAGACAAATATGTCCTCGGGTTCAAACAAATCCCCCAACCAATCGGGTATCTTCGGCTCGGGGCGGGGCCAGCCCGCGCCCGTCCACTCGGGATTGTATTTCAGCACCAGCCGTTCGCTGTACTCGGCAATGCCGCACTCCTTTGTTTCCCAGCCCATAAACAGCACGCAGAAATGTCCGCCGTCGCGCAGAAGGTCGTGGATTTTCGGCAGCACGCGGGGCTTGTCAAAATACTGAAAGCACTGGCAGGCGGTCACGACGTCAAAGCTCCCGTTCGGAAAGTCGAGGTCCTCGGCGGCGGACACTATGTAGTCTATGTCCATGCCCGCGTTCTCGCTGAGCGCCTTTGCGTAGGCTATCTGGTTTTCGGATATGTCCGCGCCGGTGAAGTTCGCGCCGAAGCGGTACATCCCGCGCGGCAGCACGCCCGTTCCCGTTCCGAGGTCGAGCACTTTCTGCCCTTTGGTGCAAAGTCCGTGCGCCGCTATGCGCTCAAAGAACTCAGGCGGATATACGTCGCGGTATTTCGCATAATCCTCCGACGCGCGCCCCCAGTCGAACGCTCTGCCGTTGTCTATGTCTTGATTGTGAATCAGCATATGATCCTCCGTTACAAAAAACGCGACAGCCGCAACACGACCGCCGCGCCTCAGTTTTGACGCGCGCTCAGCGCGCGCCGCAGCAGTCCTTCAATATCGCGGAAATCTCCGCTTTTTTGCCCTCAAACGCGCCCGTGTTGCGGCAGAACTTCACCAGCTCCTCGCCCTCGCCGCCGCGCACTGCGTACTTTGCATAAGGCTCGAGCGAGGCGAGCGCAGCACGTCCGAGCCCGTCCGCGAGCATAACGTCGTTCGCGCCGAGCGTGTCGATTTGCACGAGCACGACCGAGTCGTCCTCAAGGCGGTATATGCATTTTCCTATAAGCTCGCCGTCGGTGCGGGCGGTGTAGACCAGTTCCCGCTCGCCCGCTCCGAGCTGCTTTCTTTTTTCGTCGTCAAATTCGCGCAGTATCTCAACCATTTTTCTTTCCCGCCGCCTTTGCGCACAGCGCGCGCAGGGCGTTCACTTCCTCTTTTTTCAGCTCTCTTATCTCGCCGGGCTTGAGCATTCCCAGCCGCACGGGACCGACCGCAAGCCGTTTGAGGCGTATGACCTCCAGCCCGACCGCGTCGCACATACGTCGAATCTCGCGGTTTTTGCCCTCGGTTAGGGTCATTTCCATGACGCCGCGCCCCGGCTCGCTGACGACCACGCGCACCTTTGCGGGCGCGCTCATCGTCCCGTCGTCCAACTTTACACCGGTCGAAAGCGAAATGAGCTGCTCCTCGCTGGGCGCGGTGCGCACGCTCACGCGGTACAGCTTGCCGATGTTGCCGGACGGGTGGGTAATCATGTTGGTGAAATCGCCGTCGTTGGTCAGCAGCAGCAGTCCCTCCGAGTCCTTGTCCAGCCGCCCGACGGGGTAGACGCGCTCCTCGATGCCACCCATGAGGTCGGCTATCGTCTTGCTCGCGTGCGGGTCGTCAAGGGTGGTCACAAAGCCGCGCGGCTTGTGCAGCATATAATAGAGCTTATCGACCTTTTTTTGCATATACACCCGCTGCCCGTCTACCGACAGCACGTCTTTGCGAACGTCCATCTTGTCGCCGAGCGCCGCGGGATGTCCGTTGAGCTTGACCCTGCCCTCCTCTATGAGCTTTTCCGCCGCACGCCGCGAGCAGTAGCCCTGTTCGGACAGGATTTTCTGTATTCTCTCATCCATATTTATTGTTTCTTTTCGTTTATTATGCCGCTTATTTTGTCGAGCACGTCCGGCACCGAGCGCACAATGTTGTCCGCCGTCGTGCCTATGGTGTCAAGCTGCAGCAGCTTGTCCGGCACAGGCTGACGACCACGCAGCGCATGCAGCTGACGGAGAACATCCCCAAGCACGACCTGCCGCGCACCGTGATGACCACGGACATGAACAACATCCGCGCCACGATCGAAATGATCGATAACGAGAGCTTTAAACGGGCCGTGGACGCGCTGCTTTCCGCGCGGCGCATCTATGTGCTCGGCATGCGCAGCGCGCTCGCGCTCGCGCAGTTCTTTTCCTATTATTTAGACTATGTTTGCGACGACGTGGTGTTTATCAGTGGCGGCGTGCAGGATATCTGCGAGCGCATGCTGCGCATGCGGGAGGGCGACGTCTGCTTTGGCATCAGCTTCCCGCGTTACAGCGCGCGCACGGTGGCGGCGTTC
>CAYXRE010000235.1:0-2427 GCA_964466125.1 uncultured Oscillospiraceae bacterium | reverse complement strand
CATATCCCCTTGCCCTGAATCTTCACGTTTACCCCGGTCACCGGCGCGGACAGCAGCTTGAGCGCAAGGTAGCGAAAGCTCTTTTGCGAATAGAACATCTCGGTCGCAATGACCGGCGTGTCCCAGTGGGCGCTTATCGCCTGTGTGCAGTCGTTGTATGAGCCGATGTCCTTGGGGTCGCGATAGAATTCCATGAGCTTTCCGGTACTCGTGCCGAAGCGCAGGGTGTCACCGTCGGTATAAAGCACCCTCGCGTCGATGCCGGTCAGCAGATACGCTTCATACTGGTGCGTCGAGTAGGGCGCGCCCGCCTCGTAGGATTTGAGCAGCGAGTCGAGCACGTAGACCTTGCCCGAAAGCGCGAGCATATAGAAATCCTTGTAGCTGACCGCGACCGCCTCGCCCTTGTTCTGTTCGTTCTCCAGCGCGTTGTTGATAAAAAAGGAACGGTTTTGCGAGTAGCGCTCGCCGTTCACGTCGGCAGGCGTTATCGCGAAGATTCCGCCTTGGGAGAAAAACAGCGGCTCGGTCTTAAGATAGGCAAAAGAATGCCCCGAGGCTGCGGGCGCGCCCTGAAGCGTGTTGACAATCGGAAACGCGGCTTTCTCGTCCACCATCTCCCCTTTGCGCAGGATTATGTTTCGCCCGTCCTCGTCGCCCGCCTTGTGCGCGGCGAGCTTATCGTCGATTATCGAGTAGCCGACGATGCGCGTGTGCAGTCCGATAACGCAGTAGGAGGTCGCGGGAAAGTAGGTCGCGTCCTCCATGCCGGAGTACCAGTCGTAGTTCACATAGTCGGGATTTCCTGTCACAAACAGCCTGTCCGCCGCGCCGTTCACGCCGTACAGCGCCGACATATCGCATTTATTTATGCGGCTTTCGTAATCCGCACGATATTTGCTGACGGTAATCAGTATGTTGTCCGCGCCGTCGGTCGGCGAAACGGGCGGTGCGCTCACAAAGGTCACCCTGCCGAGCACTGCGTCAAAGCTGTAATTTGTGCCCTGCGCAAGCTCCGTCCATGTATCCGCCGCCGTCATCTGCTCGACCTTGACAAAGCCCGCGTCCAGTCCGTCATAGGAAAGCTGATAAACCGTGCTGCTCCCGTCGCTCAGAAAGCTCTCCTTCCACTTGCTGCCGATAAGGTTCAGCGGCTCGTAAGCGGTGCCTCCGCCGCTCGGGGCGCGTGAAATGACCTTCTTTGGAACATACGCCTCCTCGCTTGTTGCCTTGGCAGTCGTCCCGTCAAACATCAGATACTTTTTGCCGTCACAGATGAACAGCCGCTCGCCGAGCTGCCACGCCTTGGAGCGCAGGTCGTTCATGCCGCTGTACAGCTCGACTCCCGCTTCGGTGAGCAGCTTGGTTCCCGCGTGCACAACGGTGATTTTCGCGCCGTTTTTTACAAGCGCAAACACACCGTTTATCCGCGCGCCGTAATCCGCCTTTTCAAAAAAGCCCATGCGCTTTCGTACCTTGCCAGGAACGTCGCGTATCATGTTCGGCGCGTCGGGACTTCGGTTGAGCGCAACGTTGGTCGGCGAGTTGTACAGGTCTATGCCGCGAAAATCCACGACCATAATGCGGGACGGCTGCGAAGAGCGGTAGTTCGTACCGACCGTCCTCATTCCCCGTCCCCCCGATACACGTCGCTCGTCCCGCTCACAACGCCGCGGGAGGCGCTGTTCACGGCATTGACGTATTCGTTTTGAAAATATGCTGTGCGCGCCATGTCTCCGTCGTCGAGTATAAACTTTGCGCAAAGCCCGCAGGGCAGCGCGTAGCCGAAAAGCTCCGGCTCGCTTATGACCTCATCGTCGAGCGACGCGAGCACGGGCGGCGTCTCAAGCTCCGGCTTGTTTCTCTCAAGCCGAATGGTATTGTTCGCGCCGTTTGTCTCGCAAAGCAGCATATTGATGAACCCGAGTGCGAACTCGGTGTATTCGGGCGCCTGCGCGCGGCTGAGCGTCAGCAGAGACAGCGCCGCGTCGGTAAGCTCATAACCCGTCATGCTTTGTCCTCCTTTCGGTTCGTCTCCTCCCCCGTTTTCGGGGGAGGAGAGCATAATGCGAACGCCCGCGTCATCACACGAGCGTCGCGCTCACGACGGCGGAAGGATAGAAGCCCTCCGCGTCCTTGAAAGCGTACGCCTTGACGACGGTGCCGGCGCTCACAACGTCGCTTTGAGTACCGGTCTTGGCATCGGGAGAGTAGCGCGGGTCGCTTCCGTCGGTCGTATACTTGATTGTCGCCCCGTCGGTCGCGCAGCTCATCGCCCCGCTCGCCGCGGTGATTGCGGGGTCGGCGACGACGGTGCCGCAGTTGCTCGCGGTGTTGACGTGCACATAGATTCCGTCGCACTTCACGCCGAACACGAACAGATCGTAGTAAAATCTTCCTTCAAGCAGGTAGCCGGAGATACCGGGC
>CAYXRE010000234.1:1761-2453 GCA_964466125.1 uncultured Oscillospiraceae bacterium | reverse complement strand
GACGTGTTCGCAAAGCAGTATGAGGACAGGGTGGTGCTGGTGGACCAGTCCCCCGTGACCGCAACGGGTCGCTCCACCCCCGCGACCTTCCTCGGGTTCTTCGACGATATACGCAAGCTCCTGGCAAAGGAAACGGGCGCGGACGCGTCGATGTTCTCCTTCAACAGCAAGGGCGCGTGTCCCGTCTGCTCTGGCAGAGGTGCGATAACGACCGAGCTTGTGTTCATGGACCCCGTCACGACGACCTGCGAGGCGTGCGAGGGCAGCCGTTACAGCGACGAGGCGCTGTCCTACCGCTACCGCGGCAAGAACATTGTCGATATACTGGGCATGAGCGCCGAGGAGGCGGAGAAGTTCTTTGCCGACGTGCCCAAGCTGCACAAGTACCTTCACGCGATGGTGGAGGTGGGTCTGTCCTACCTCTCGCTCGGACAGCCGCTTTCCACTCTGTCGGGCGGCGAGCGGCAGAGGGTGAAGCTCGCAAAATACTTGGACAAAAAGGGCAACATCTACGTGCTCGACGAGCCGACGACGGGGCTGCACGCCTCCGACGTCACGGGAATAATGAAGCTGCTCGACGGTTTCGTGCGCCGCGGAAACACGGTCATAATCATCGAGCACAACACCGACGTGATGAAACAGGCGGACTACATCATCGACATCGGACCGGACGGCGGAACTCTCGGTGGCGA
>CAYXRE010000234.1:0-1751 GCA_964466125.1 uncultured Oscillospiraceae bacterium | reverse complement strand
ATGCTTGAGGACGCTCAAACGATTACGGCGCGGTATTTGAGAAAAACGATGTAAGCATTGTTCGCAAGCTGCAGTCCGCGTTCGTTTGCCGCCGAGTTTTCACATTACACTTGACAAGTGAACGTTCGGTCACTATACTAATGGTGACCGAACGTTCACTTTGCTTTGAGAGGAGCACTTTTTGACAAATACCAAGGAAAAAATACTGGTCTGTGCGCTTTCGCTGTTCGCCGCAAACGGCTTTGAGGCGGTCTCGATTCGGGAAATTGCCGAGAGCACCGGCATGACCAAGAGCGCGCTGTACAAGCACTACGCAGGCAAGCGTGACGTGTTCGAGAGCATACTTGAGCGCATGAACCAGCTGGACGCGGAGTACGCGGGGCGCTACGAGATGCCGTCGGACGTGGCGTCCGCCGCGCCGCAAAGCTACGAGAACACCGACCTTCACGCGGTAAAGGAGTTCGCGCTCGCGCAGCTTCGGCGCTGGACCGAGCAGGGATTCTCGCGGGACTTCCGCCGTCTGCTGACGCTTGAGCAGTATCGCGGCGAGCAGATGTCGGCGCTGTATTCACAGTACATCTCCGGAGGACCGGTGGATTACATGGCGGACGTGCTGCGGCGCTTTTGCGCAAACGAGCGTGAGGCAAAGGCGCTTGCCGTCGAGTTCTACGCGCCGATGTTTCTGTTGTACAGTCTGTGTGATGCCGGAATGAGTACCGACGAGGCGCTGTCGATGCTGGAAACACAGTTGGACGCAATAATCAACAAACTTGAAAACAAAAAAGAGGAAAACAAATGAATTATCCGAAAAGCAAAAAATACGACACTCCCGAGCTTCAATCCAAAATCATGGGACCCAATCCCGTCAAGCTCGAGGAAGAGCTGCTGGAAAACAACCTGATACCCCAGAACGCTGTCGTCTGCGACCTCGGCAGCGGGCAGGGACTGACGTCGGTGTTCCTTGCAAAGGAATACGGCTTCACCGTCTATGCGGCGGATTTGTGGAGCGACCCCGAAGAAAACCGCCGTTTCTTTGACTCGATGGGGCTTTCGCGCGAGCAGATAATACCTGTCAAGGCGGACGCCGAGGCGCTGCCGTTTGAACGCGACTTTTTTGACGCGGTCGTCAGCACCGATTCCTACAACTATTTCGGACGCGACGAGCACTATTTGGACGAAAAGCTGCTGCCGTTCGTCAAGTCGGGCGGGTATATTTATATCTCGATACCCGGTATGAAGAAGGATTGTCACGACGCGCTTCCCAAGGAGCTGCTGCTGTCGTGGACGCCCGAGCAGCTGGATTATATGCACGACGTCGATTACTGGCGCGATATGGTCGGACGCGCAAAGGGCGCCGAGGTGCTGTCCGTGAGCGAAATGCAAAGCAACGAAGAGGTCTGGGCGGACTGGCTCAAGCAGGACAACGAGTACGCCGTGGGCGACCGCAAATCCATGGACGCAGGCGCGGGGAAATATTTGAATTTCATTGCAATCGTTTTGAAAAAGCGTTAGAATGAAAATCCGCGCGCAAAAGCGCAGGTTATTCTGACAAGGGGAAACATATGGGCAAAAAGGAGTCTCGAAAGCCGTTCAACAAAAAAGCGGCGCTGTTTTTGGCAAGTCAGGCGATAACGCTGTTCGGCTCGTCGGTCGTGCAGTTCGCGATTATTTGGTATGTCACCATGCAAACCTCGACCGGCGCGTGGGTGTCGGCGCTGTCCTACGGCACCGCCTACTTCTCCGCGGTAATG
>CAYXRE010000233.1:0-2468 GCA_964466125.1 uncultured Oscillospiraceae bacterium | reverse complement strand
AGGTCGGCGAGCATGAGGAACACCGCGCCCGAGAACGCGCTTGCGGGAAGCAGCCGCGTGTGAGCGGGACCTGTGAGTATACGGGTCATGTGTGGGACGATAAGTCCGACGAAGCCGATTGTTCCGCCGCTTGAGACGCACACGCCCACGAGCACCGATATGCAAATCATGACCTCCAGCCTTACTTGCTTCACATTGACGCCGATGTGTCGCGCGTTATTGGCGGAGATGCACAGCGCGTCCAGCTCCCGTGTTCGGCACAAGAGCAGCGCGCCGCAAGCGAGCAGCGCCGCGCCGAGCGCGAGCGCGTCGGGATAATTTGACGAGGCGAGCGAGCCCATCGTCCAGAAGGTTATCGAGCGCACTTTCTCGCCTGCAAAGGTTATGACAAGGCTGATTATGCTGTTGACGAACATGGTGAACACGACGCCGACGAGTATCATGGTGCTGCTCGAAAGCGCGCGGTCGATTTTGAGCGTCAGCGCGAGAATCGCCGCAAGCGACAGGAAAGCGAACAGCATAGCCATGCCCATAGTCCCGGCGGCGGGCAGCCCCGGCACGCTTATGCCGAAGGCGATTGCGAGCACCGCGCCGAGCGACGCGCCGGCGGAAACGCCGAGGGTGGAACCGTCGGCAAGCGGATTGCGCAGCAGCCCCTGCGCGGCGGCGCCGCCCAGCGACAGCGCCGCTCCGGTCAGCGCCGCGCACAGCACGCGCGGCAGACGCACGCTGAAAATAATCGTCCGCGCCGAGCTTTCGCGCGAGTCAAACAAAGCCCGCAGCGCCTCGAGCGGGTCTATGCTCACGCTGCCCGCGCACACGCAAAGCAACGCCGACGCGAGCAGCAAAAGACACATGAGCGGGTACGCTCCGGCGGGCAGACCGCCTTTTTCTACTGCGAGCTTTCTCATAAATTACGCCGCCTCTTTCCCGCCGTGTGCGGCAACAAAACCCGCAAAGGAGCGCGCCGCGTCGGCAAGACGCGGACCGGGACGGGAAATCTCGTCGGAGTCAGCGATATAGACGCTGCCATCTTTAACTGCGTCAATACCATCCCAGCCGTCACGGGAGGCAATCTCCTCGTCCGGCGTCGGTCCCTCGCCGAAGTACATGGTAATCGTCACGATGTAGTCGGGGTCGCGCTCGATGACCTGCTCCTCGGAAACCTCCGCCCAGCCGCTCACGTCCGAAAAGGCGTTCTTCAGCCCGAGCATGGCGGCTATCTCGTCCATGAAGGTGTCCGCGCCCGCCGTCCAAAGCCCGTATTCGAGCGGGGAGACCTCAAAATAGACGGTTTCGTCATTTGAGAGTGCGCCGGCTTTCAGTGTGTCAAAGGTCGAGCGCATGGAGTCGATGACGCCCTGCGCGTCCGCCTCGTGAGCGGTCAGCGCGCCGATGAGCGCAATCGCCTCATAAACTCCGTCGATGTCCTGCGCGTCGGTCACCACGACGGCGATTCCCGCGCTCTCGAGCGCCGAGACCTGCTCCACCGTCTGCGCCATCTTCGGCATGACCACCGCGTCCGCGCCCAGAGCGATTATCTGCTCGACGTTGGTCTCGCCGCCCGACTCCACGGCGGCAACGGACAGCGCCGACTCGGGATAGTCGCAGTATTCGCCGCGCCCGACAAGGGTATCGCCCGCGTTTATCGCGTACAGTATCTCGCAGTCGGCGGCGGCGAGCGCGACGACCTTTTGCGCGGGAGCGTCCAGCGTGACCTCGCGACCCGCCATGTCGCACAGCGTTATGCCGGACGCGGCAGGCTCAGCCGGTTCGGTCGGCGCGGGCGACGGCGCCGCGCACGCGCACAGCAAGCACGCGCACAGCAGCAGTGAAAGAAAAACGGAAAGGAATTTTGAGTACCTCATTCAAGTACCCCCTTTAATTATTCAATCAAACGGCGTCAGGGGTACAAAAAAGACCGCCTGCGGGTACGCAGACAGCCGTAAAAAACACATCGCACAAGCGAGTGCCGCGTGTCCCCAGTTCCAGAGGTTACTGCATATTTCGGTCTCCCGGCTTGGCTTCATCCTCGAAAGCGCCTTCCCGCCTTTCGGCAGTGGCTTTGTGCTTTCTCGTCCGCTTCACGGTTACTGGTATAGTCCGGAAATCTCATCCGTGTTCCCATCGGCGCTCGTCGCGCCGGCGCTTTCGCGCAAATACGCAGGTCGTTTGATTGTCTGGAACATAATATCACAAAGCGGCTTTTGCGTAAAGCGGGCGGACAGCATCTCTGCGTTTGCCGCTTGATATGCGCCGCGAAACCGTGCTGGTAAACAAAAGACCTGCTCATTCAAACAAAGAGCAGGTCTTTTTAATGTGCTATGTGTAAAATTCGCTCGAAGCCGTGTCTCGAAAGACTTAGACTGTTGCGGCGCTCAGCTCGCACGGCTCGAAGTCTACAGGTTCGCTGATTCGCAGCAGCAGCGTTTCGGGGTGTTCGACGAGGTGCTTGAACAGCTTTATCG
>CAYXRE010000232.1:1565-2476 GCA_964466125.1 uncultured Oscillospiraceae bacterium | reverse complement strand
GGTATTCGACCGTCTCGCGCGCCTCCGGCTCCGGTTCCTTCTCCGGCTCCGGTTCGGGGATGACAGTTTCCTCGACCGGCTGCGGAGTGGTCGGTTCGGCGGAGACGAGCGAGTCCGGCAAAGGGCTTTGCCGCCCGCCGACGTCCAACAGCGCGGTGATGGCGCTCACCGACGCAATCGTTCCCGCTATGACCAGTGCGCTCACGGCGATGTAAAGCCCGTTTCGTTTCAGGTATCCCTTGAGCGCTCCTTTTGTGTACTTTTTGCGCATCATATCACATCCTTTTGTGCTATTGTGGACGCGCTCGCGTGGAAATATTCACATGCTGCGGGATTTTTCACGCGCAAAGAAACGAATAGCGGCTTCGCTATTGACACAGCATAACAGGTGTAGTAGAATAAGCACGTGCTTAAAATCTAAACATTTGTATTGGTGAGAGCAATGACCGAACGAGAGAAGCAGATTTTTGAGATAATCAAGGGCAATCCCGCCATCGAGCAAAGCGAGCTTGCGGGTATGCTCGGCATTACCCGTTCGTCGGTGGCGGTACATATCGCAAACCTTCAAAAGAAGGGCTATATTCTCGGCAAGGGGTATATCCTCAAAAGCCGCGACTACGTGGTCGGCGTGGGAGCTGCGAATGTGGACGTGCACGGCAAATCCCGCGCGTCGATTGTGCTTAAGGACAGCAATCCGGGCAGAATGCACACCTCGGCGGGGGGCGTCACGCGAAACGTGCTGGAGAATCTCGCGCGGCTTGGCGTGGACGCAAAGCTTGTGACCGCCGTCGGCGACGACGTTTACGGACATAAGATTCGCATGGACAGCGAGAACGCGGGCATCGACATGACCAACATTTTCGTCGCCGAGGGCAAGAGCAGCTCAACGTACATCTCGGTGCTCGACGAGA
>CAYXRE010000232.1:0-1555 GCA_964466125.1 uncultured Oscillospiraceae bacterium | reverse complement strand
GTAAAACTTTTATTGAAGCTATGCAATTATATGACAACCTGCCTGCTGAGTTCATACGCCAAAAAGCGCCGCTGATAAACGGTTCCAAGCTGGTGACCTGCGACCCGAGTCTGCCGCCGGAGATAATGCGGCTGCTGCTGGATATGTCTCAGGTGCCGGTGTTCGTAGACCCGGTTTCGACCGCCTATGCACGGGTCATCAAGGACGTCGTCGGGCGCTTTCACACCATAAAGCCCAACCGCCTCGAAGCGGAAATACTCTCGGACGTGCGTATAACCGACGAGCGTTCGCTCGAACACGCGTGCAACGTGCTCATTGACAAGGGAGTGCGGCGGGTCATTGTGAGCATGGGTGCGGACGGCTGCTTTTACAAAGACGCGGACGGCGAGGCGCTGCGCGTCAAGCTCATGCCCTTCATGCGCGTCGAGAACGCGACGGGTGCGGGCGATGCATTTATGGCGGCGGTCATATATTGTACGATAAACGACGTCAAGGGAAAGGAAATGCTCGAGTTCGCCTCCGCCGCTTCGGCGGTCGCGATACAATCTGAGAACACCATAAATCCCGAGATGAGCGTAAGTCTGGTAGAGCAAACACTTAACAAAAGGAGAATGTAACATGAGTTTCGAAAAGTATTTGGACATCACACCCGAGATAAGCAACGCGATAGCGTACAACAAGCCGGTGGTCGCGCTTGAATCCACGATTTTGAGCCACGGAATGCCCTATCCGCAGAATATGGAGTTTGCCGCGAACGTTGAGAAGATAGTGCGCGAGCTGGGCGCGATTCCCGCAACGACCGCCATAATCGGCGGACGGCTCAAGGTCGGACTTACGCCGGACGAGCTGAACATGATGTGCAACCCCAAGGACATCGGCAAGGTCAGCCGCCGCGACGTGGCGACCTATCTTGCGACAGGACGCACAGGAGCGACCACTGTTGCGACGACGATGATGCTCGCGGCTATGGCGGGGATCAAGGTGTTCGCGACGGGCGGCATCGGCGGCGTACACCGCGGCGGCGAGGACACCATGGACATCTCAGCGGATTTGCAGGAGCTTGCGAACACGCCTGTATGCGTCGTCTGCGCGGGCGCGAAGTCGCTGCTCGACCTCGGACGCACGCTTGAGTATCTCGAGACCTACGGCGTACCCGTGCTCGGGCTGGGCACCGACGAGCTGCCCGCGTTCTACTGCCGTTCGAGCGGTTTCAAGCTGGACTACAACTGCAAGGACGAGGCTGTCGTTGCGAAGATAGCCCATACAAAATGGGACCTCGGACTCAAGGGCGGCATAGTTGTCGGCAACCCGATACCCGAGAAGTACGCGCTGGACTACAACGAGATGGAGAAGGCGATCGTCAAGGCGCTGGACATGGCGAAGAAGGACGGCATACGCGGCAAGGACACGACGCCGTATCTGCTTTCGCACATCAAGGAAATCACCAACGGCGTGTCCTTCGCGAGCAATTTGCAGCTTGCTTACAACAACGCGCGCGCGGCGGCGAAGATAGCAAACGAGCTTTGCAAGCTCGGCTGAGCAAGCGTTATTTAAA
>CAYXRE010000231.1:0-2481 GCA_964466125.1 uncultured Oscillospiraceae bacterium | reverse complement strand
TACTCGGACTCGACCTCGGAGCCGATTACTATCTCGCAAAGCCGTTCGGCGTAATGGAGCTTGTCTCCTGTGTAAAGGCCGTGCTGCGGCGCTGTTCTCCAAAGGAGCCTGAGCATCTGCTCAAGCTGGGCGGACTGGTCGTCAATCTGGACGAGCACACCGTGAGCGTGGACGGGCAGCGCGTCATACTGACCTACAAGGAGTTTGAGCTGCTGCGATTGTTCCTGTCTCACCCGGGCATGGCGTTTACCCGCGACCAGCTTATGGAGGAGGTCTGGGGCATGGATTACTGCGGCGAAACCCGCACGGTGGATATGCACATCCGCACCTTGCGTCAAAAACTCGGCGCCTACGGCGTTTTGCTGGAAACGGTGCGCAATGTAGGCTATCGGCTGGAGGTAAATAAATGACAAAGAAAATCTTCAAATATATTATGCTTGTCGCCGCCGCGGTGCTGCTGGCAAGCCTTGTCATAATAATGGGGTGTCTGTACGAATACTTCGGCAGCGTGCAGGAAAAGCAGCTGCGCGACGAGCTGTATCTTGCGTCGGTCGCGGTCGAAAACGACGGTCAGGGCTACCTTGAAAAGCTGGATTCCGACAACTATCGCCTCACATGGGTCGCCTCGGACGGCACGGTGCTCTATGACACGCAGACGGACGCCAAGACCATGGAGAATCATCTGGACCGCAGCGAAATCGCCCAGGCGCTCAGCGGCGGCGAGGGCGAAAGCTCCCGCTACTCGACTACGCTTTTGGAAAAGACGATGTATCACGCAAAGCGGCTTTCCGACGGCAGCGTGCTGCGCATTTCGGTCAGCCGAGCCACCGCAGGCGTGCTGGTTCTGGGAATGCTCCAGCCGATACTCATTGTCCTCGTAATAGCGCTGGTGTTGTCCGGCGTTCTGGCAAACCGTATGTCCAAACGAGTCGCCGAGCCGCTCAATGCCATTGACCTCGAACGCCCCTTGGACAACGACGCCTATGAGGAGCTCTCCCCGCTTTTGGGCAGAATCAATCATCAGCATCAGGAGATTGACAGACAGCTTAGGCTGCTGCAGCGCCAGCGGGACGAATTCGCGCAGATTACGAGCAGCATGAAAGAGGGGCTTGTGCTGCTGGATGCCAAGGGCACGGTGCTGAGCATCAACCACGCCGCACAGCAGCTGTTCAACACAAACGACGCCTGCATCGGCGACGACTTTTTGACACTCGACCGCAATCCGGACATGAGCGCCGCGATTCGCAAAGCAAGAGAAAACGGCGCAAGCGAGCTGCGCGCAGCGCGAAACGGTCGCGTTTATCAGTTTGATATGAGCCGCATCGAATCAGACGGCGAGGCGCTTGGAACCGTAGTGCTTTTCTTCGACGTGACCGAGCAGGAGGAAGCGGAGCGAAACCGCAGAGAATTCACCGCCAACGTTTCCCATGAGCTGAAAACTCCGTTGCAGGGTATCATCGGCAGCGCGGAGCTTTTGGAAAAAGGCATGGTAAAACCGGAGGATATGCAGCGCTTTGTCGGGCATATTCGCACCGAAGCCGCGCGAATGGTGTCGCTCATCGAGGACATAATCCGCCTCTCGCAGCTCGATGAGGGCGACGAGATGCCGCATGAAAACGTTGACCTTTTGCTAGTAGCGCAGGAGGTCGCGGAGAATCTGCATGACGCGGCGCACGAAAAGCATATCACGCTGTCGGTGAACGGGCAGAGCGCTCAAATGTCCGGCGTGCGTCGGCTCATATATGAAGTCATCTACAATCTTTGCGACAACGCCATAAAGTACAACAAGGACGTCGGCGATGTTGCAATCAATGTGTCGTCGGACGACAGCGGCGTATCGGTCGATGTAAAGGACAGCGGAATCGGCATTCCGAGCGAATATCAAAGCCGGGTGTTCGAGCGGTTCTACCGCGTAGACAAGAGCCATTCCAGAGCCTCCGGCGGCACTGGGCTCGGGCTTTCCATCGTCAAGCACGCGGTGCAGTACCATCACGGACGCTATTCGCTGCAAAGCGAGCCGGACAAGGGAACCGAGATTAAGGTCACTTTCCCGAAGGCGTAACCAACTGCATACGGTCGGGCACCATGTGCCCGGCCGTCATTTCGACTCCTTTTGTCAGCGCAAGTGCCGAGGCAGTTCACTATCCCAATACATCGGGCGGTAAATGACGGTAAGCGTTTTTTGGATTCTATACAACGTAAAACACCCATTTTGTCGCTTGCCCAGATAAGGAATACTCCATCGGCAAGAAAGTGCGGACAATTTCTAACTCAAACCGTGCCGCGAATTTTTCTCCGTCCCCCACAAACGGCAGAGAATTAAATAAGCCATCACAAACCTTGATAGCAAGACTATTTGACGCTACGGTGTGCAAAAGAAGAACGGTAATTCTGATACTCATCGTATCAAAATTACCGTTCTTCGGTGGCAAAGGCTGATAATTTTGATACAGGGTGCATTTTCACAAAAGAAAAGTTCTG
>CAYXRE010000230.1:0-2491 GCA_964466125.1 uncultured Oscillospiraceae bacterium | reverse complement strand
TCAAGCCATCACCCGCGCCATTGCCGACCAGGCGCGCACCATACGCATACCCGTGCACATGGTCGAGACGATAAACAAGGTCAAAAAGGTCAGCTCCCAGCTGCTGCACCAGAACGGACATGAGCCGACTGCCGAGGAGATTGCCGACGAGATGAACGTGTCGGTGGAAAAGGTGCGCGAGATTATGCGCGTCGCTCAGGAGCCGGTCTCGCTGGAAACGCCTATCGGCGAGGAGGAGGACAGCCATCTGGGCGACTTCATCCCCGGCGAGGAAAAGGTGCTGCGTCTGCGCTTCGGACTTGAGGACGGACGTCCGCGCACCCTTGAGGAGGTCGGCAAGGAGTTCAACGTCACCCGCGAGCGCATACGTCAAATCGAGGCGAAGGCACTGCGCAAGCTGCGCCACCCCAGCCGCAGCAAGCGGCTCAAGGATTTCCTCGACTGACACCGGCTCGACGTTATCGAAAAGGAGGGCGCGAATGTATATCACTCAGGAGGCGGACTACGCCGTGCGCATAGTCTACTGCCTTTCGCGGGAAAAAGAGCGCAGGGAAGCGAAATATATCTCGGAGAAAATGGGCGTTACGCTGCGCTTTTCTTTGAAGATACTGCGCAAGCTGGTCGCGAGCGGGATACTGCGCTCCTACAAAGGGCAAAAGGGCGGCTACGAGCTTGCAAAACCCGCTCGGGAGATAACGCTAAACGACGTCATCACCACGGTGGACGGTCCGTATATGCTCAACCGATGTCTCAGCGGCTCCCACCAGTGCTCGCTCAATGAGCAGCAGTCCGGCTGCTGCACCTTCCGCCGCATCTATGCGGACATCTCGAAAACGATAACCGACAAGCTCAGCGCCGTCACCTTTGAGAGTATAGATTAGCTCAAAAAGCGATTCCACGCAGCCACAAGTGAGGAATCGCTTTTTTATTATGTTTGCGCCACGCATCGCGATACACACGGGGCGGTGGCGAAAAAATTATTTTTTTGTGTGTTTTCAGGTTTTTGTTGACAAAGGACTTGCAATGATGTACCATGTACAATTAGCCCAATAATGGGTAGTTACGCCTAAAAACGGTCGTTTTTTTGAAAAAACAGCCTAAAATACGGCGTAAAACGCCCGATTTTTCGTCACACTTAATTTGAAGTGTATAAGCAAAAGAAGATGAATAGGAGTGACCGCCGGCATGGAAAATGTACATCCTGTGAAACTCGGAAAGAACGAGAGAATGAGTTTTTCCCATATCGATGAAGTTCTCGATATGCCAAACCTCATCGAGGTTCAGAAAAATTCTTATCGCTGGTTTTTGACCGATGGCCTCAAGGAGGTCTTCAGAGACATTTCGACCATCGAGGATTATACGGGGAATCTCGTTCTCGACTTCGTCGATTATCATCTCGACGAGACGCCGAAATACTCGGTCGAGGAGTGCAAGGAGCGCGATGCGACGTACAACGCGCCTCTCAAGGTTCGCGCGCGGCTGCTCAACAAGGAGACCGGCGAAATCAAGGAACAGGATATCTTCATGGGCGACTTCCCGCTCATGACCGATTCCGGCACCTTCGTAATCAACGGAGCGGAGCGCGTCATCATCTCGCAGCTCGTCCGTTCCCCCGGCGTTTACTACGACATGACCCGCGACAAGTCGGGCAAAAAACTCTATTCATCCACCGTTATACCCAACCGCGGCGCCTGGCTCGAGTATGAGACGGACACCAACGACGTGTTCTATGTTCGCATAGACAAAAACCGCAAGATGCCCGTCACCGTGTTTATGCGCGCGCTCGGCGCTTTCGCCGACGTGCTGGGCGAGGGCTCTGCGGAGCAGATAATCGGGCTGTTCGGCGAGAACCCGACGCTCACCGCGACGCTCGCGAAGGATTCGACCGCCGGCGTCGAGGAAGGACTCATCGAGACCTACCGCAAGCTGCGCCCGGGCGAGCTGCCGACCGTTGACGGCGCCAAGTCCCACCTGTACAACCTGTTCTTCGACCCGCGCCGCTATGACCTGTCCCGCTTCGGCCGCTATAAATACAACAAAAAACTCTCGCTCGTTCCGCGTATCTACGAGCGCGTTCTCGCGCGCGACGTGGTGGACGAGCGCACCGGCGAGCTGCTCGCCGCGGCAGGGGAGACCGTTTCCCGCGAGCTGGGCGACAAGATAGCCGCGTGCGGTATTTCCTCCGTCTATGTGATGATTGAGGATCCCGAGACCAAGGAAAAAAGGGAAATGCGTCTGCTGTCCAACGGCATGGTGGAAATGGCGAACTTCGTTGACTTCGACGTCAAGGAAATCGGCATAAACGAGAAGGTCCGCTTCTCGGTGCTGTGCGAGATACTCGACGGCTCGCTGAACGACGAGGAAATCAAGGAAAAAGCCAAGGCGCGCTTTGACGAGCTCATTCCCAAGCACATCACGCTTGACGATATACTCGCCTCCTTCAGCTATATGTTCGCGCTCATCGACGGCGGCGGCACAGTTGACGACATCG
>CAYXRE010000229.1:0-2532 GCA_964466125.1 uncultured Oscillospiraceae bacterium | reverse complement strand
GCGTGCAGTTGTCGTCGGGAATGAACGAGCAGCCGCCGAGACTGACCGACATGGCGTACGGCTTGCGGGAGGCAATGCTCATGCGCTCGAATTCCGAGTGAATGGAGCGCATATACTGCCCCATGGTCTCCTCGTCGTAGCCTATGCCGACGACGATGAACTCGTCGCCGCTCATGTGTACGCAGATGTCGCGCGAGTTGGCGGTCTTTTGCAGGCAGCGCGCAAGCGCCTTTATCGCCTCATCACCCTCGCTGTGACCGTAGGTGTCGTTTATGCGCTTGAGCCGGTCGAGGTCTGCGCTGATTATCATAAGCGGCTGACCGGTGCGCTTGGCGGTGTCATAAAGCTCCTCGGCATACTGCAAGTACCCGCGGCGGTTGAGCAGTCCTGTCAGCGAATCGCGCACATACATCCGTTCAAGCTCCTTGGCATAGGACTGAACGGTGAAGTGTAGGCTGATGTTTTCGATTGTGCCGCCGAGTATGCGCGGGAATATGCGGAACATGAACTCACTGGAATCCCGCACGTCAAAGGCAATGTAGCCGTATATCTCGTTGGTGGAATAAAGAGAGCAGAACATCAGGTAGTCCGAATTTTCAAGTTCGGACTGCATGAGCAGACGGTTGGAGGGGAAGCTGTTGCGCTGTATGCTCTCGCCGTCGCGGTAGCCGAACGCGAGGCGCATGGTGTCGGGCAGCTCGGAAATGACCGGCTTGTCGCCCGCGCGTCCCATGTAGTCCATGCAGTCGCTGCGCGTGCGGGTGAGTATGCCCTCGTTGACGCACACATAAAGCCGGTGCAGCTGCCAACTGTTTGCAAACAACAGCAGCCTGTCGTTTAGCTCGTCGTAGTTGCGCGTGCCCGCCATGACGGTGGTGAAATGCACGGCGCGGTACTTGTCCGCTATGTGTTCCTTGCGGTCTGCGACGAGGAAGGATATGTAGTCGTTCATGCGGTCGCCGATGCCGCTGCCGCAGCCACACGAGCTGTTGACGACCAGACGGCTTTTCAGCTCATGGTTCTTTTCGCATTCCACGCCTTCAAACGCATCGGACAGCACCTTGATTATCAGCTTGCCTATCTGTTTGGTCGGGCGGCGCACCGAGGTCATGGAGGGAACGTGGGTCAGCGCCTCAAGAGTGCAGTCCTCTCCGGCTATGCCGACGTCGTCCGGCACGCGCACGCCGTTCGCGCACAGCGTCTCGCAAAGCCCGAGCGCCATGTCGTCGTTGCCGCACAGTATCGCGTCCGGCATCGGCTTGTTGCGGTAAAGGAAATACTTTGCCGCTTCCTCGCCGTCCTCGCGCATAAAGTTGCCATAGTAAATCGAGGAATCGTCCACGGTCATGTTGAACTTCTTCATCGTTGCAATGAAGCTGTCCAGACGCTTTTTTGCCACCATGTTCCCGATGGGTCCGGTGACATAGGCTATGTCGGTCGCCGCGTGTTCTTTGACAAAGTGCTCGATTTGCGCCGCAACGCCGGAAGCCTCGTCAAATTCGAGGTTGTAAGCGCCGGGCATTTCAAAGCACAGGCTCGCAATCGGCTTGTCGCCGAAGCGCTGGATGAATTCGTCGAGCGTGCGCAGCGCCAGTGAGTCAAAGATGGTGCTTTTCATGACAACCAGCCCGTCAAAATCGTCGGGGTCGGGCAGTCCGAAAACCGCCGCCTCTCCGAAGTTCGGCGTCTGAGCCTCAAAATCCGTCTCGCTGAGCACGGTGAAGCAATAGACCGAGAAATCCCGCGTCATCGCTTCCTTAATCATTCCGTCCAAAATGTTCCGAGCGTAGTCCTTGTAGGGCGCGGCGGTAAAGACCGCGATGCGTTTCTTTTCCATAAGCTACTCCTCAGATTTTCAAGACCGCCCGTTACATGGTAACGAGTATGTCGTAAGACTTCTTGCCCTCAACGAACTTGACAACGGTGCCGTCAATGTCGGCTCCGTCTACTTTGAGTTTAACATTGCCGGAGTTATTATTTGTTACCGAAATATTATATTTTGCGCCGCGGAATTCGCGAACTGCCTTAAATTCCTTTATCGCTGCGGGCAGGCAGGGCTCGACGCGGAGTCCGTCGTAATCCGGGCAGACGCCGAGGATTCCCTGACTGGCGGCGACGAAGGTCCATGCCGCCGTGCCTGTCAGCCAGCTGTTCTTTGCCTCGCCGTAGTTCTGCGCATCGCGTCCGGCGATGGTCTGGCTGTAAACATACGGTTCTGTGCGGTGTATCTCACTTACGCTCTCAAGGTAGGCGGGGCAGTTGCGGCGATAGATGTCAAAGGCGTTTTCGCCGTCGCGCAGCCGTGAAAAGCCGAGCACTATCCACGGATTGTTGTGGCAGAACACCGAGCCGTTCTCCTTGTATCCGGGCGGATAGCTGGAGATCTCGCCCAGCTCGACGTGATAGGTGGTATAGCACGGGTGCTGCAGCTCGACGCCGTAGTCGTTGAGCAGATTCCTGCGCACCGACGCGAGAGCCTTTTTGCCGAAGCCCTTGTTCTCGCCGATGCCCGCCATGGTGCAAAAGCCCTGC
>CAYXRE010000228.1:0-2543 GCA_964466125.1 uncultured Oscillospiraceae bacterium | reverse complement strand
GCGGCGGCGGGTCTTTTCGATGTCGTCCGCGAGCATATTGCAGGTCTTTTCGACCGCCGCAAGCTCGATGAGGTCGGGCAGCAGGTCCGCAAGGTCGAGCACCGCGCCGTCCAGCTCGCAGGAGCTGAATGCAAAGCCGTAGGGCAGGTCGCGGATGTCGTTTACGTCCTCGGTAATCTGTATGGTCGGCACCTCGACGCTCCTGATGTTGCGAAGTCCGGTCTTGAACTGCACCTCGCGAATCGGGTAAACGAGCGATTCGAGCGTGGCGGCGTTGCCCATCTCCGCGCGCGCGACCGAAAAGCGGTTCATGGCGAGCGCGAGCTTTTGCTCGACCGACTCGCGCAGCTCCTTGTCGCGCTTGATTATCTCGATGAAACGGCGAACCATTTCATCCCTTTTGTCCTTGAGCAGCTTATGCCCGCGCGCCGCGGTCTTCAGGCGCTTTTTTAAGCGGGTAAGCTCCATTCTCGTAGGATTGATTGTTGCAGCCACGATGTTATCTCCTTATTCGGCGTCGTCGTCGGTTTTCTCAACGGGCCAGAATTCGTCGAGGTATGCCTCGCGGATACGTTTGAGCTCGCTGCGCGGAAGTATCTTCAGCAGCTCCCAGCCGAGATTGAGCGTCTCCTCGATGGAGCGGTTGGTGTTGTAGCCCTGAGATACATAGCGCGTCTCGAACTCGGTCGCGAACTGCGCGTACAGCTTGTCGGTCGGGGACAGCGCGGCGTCGCCGAGTATAACGGCGAGCTCCTTCGCTTCCTTGCCGCGCGCGTACGCGGAGAACAGCTGGTTCATGGTGTCCGAGTGGTCCTTGCGGGTCTTGCCCTCGCCGGTGCCCTTGTCCTTGAGTCGCGACAGGGAGGGGAGCACGTCGATGGGCGGCTGCACGCCGCGGCGGTAAAGCTCGCGCGAGAGGATTATCTGACCCTCGGTGATGTAGCCGGTAAGGTCGGGGATCGGGTGGGTCTTGTCGTCCTCGGGCATGGTGAGTATCGGGATTTGGGTTATCGAGCCGGGGTTGCCCTTGATGCGTCCGGCGCGCTCGTACAGCGACGCAAGGTCGGTGTACATATAGCCCGGATAGCCGCGGCGTCCGGGAATCTCCTTGCGCGCGGCGGATACCTCGCGCAGAGCCTCGGCGTAGTTGGTTATGTCGGTGAGGATAACAAGAACGTGCATACCAAGCTCATAGGCGAGGTATTCCGCGCAGGTTATCGCCATGCGGGGGGTAGCTATACGCTCGACGGCGGGGTCGTTCGCGAGGTTCATGAACAGCACCGCGCGCTCGATTGCTCCCGTTTTGCGGAAGTCGCTTATAAAGAAGTCCGCTTCTTCAAAGGTGATGCCTATGGCGGCGAAAACGACCGCGAAGCCTTCACCGGACGAACGAACCTTCGCCTGACGCGCTATCTGCGCGGCGAGCTGGGCGTGGGGAAGACCCGAGCCGGAGAACACGGGCAGCTTCTGACCGCGAACGAGGGTGTTGAGTCCGTCTATCGCGGAGATACCCGTCTGTATAAACTCGGCGGGGTAGTCGCGCGCCGCGGGGTTGATAGGCATTCCGTTGATGTCCATTTTCTTGTCGGGAATGATAGCCGGACCGCCGTCGGTCGGGTTGCCCATTCCGTCGAAAACGCGCCCGAGCATATCCTTGGAGACCGAAAGCTGGGTGCCGTGACCGAGAAAACGCGCCTTGCTGGTGACTATCTTCAAGCCCTGAGACGCTTCGAACAGCTGAACGAGCGCCTTGTCCTTGTTTATCTCAAGGACCTTGCCGTAGCGTATCTCGCCGTTTTGCTGCTCGATTTCGACCAGCTCATCGTACTTTACGCCCTCGACGCCCTCAATGAGCATCAGAGGACCGACGACCTCGCGGATGGTTTTGTATTCCTTACGCATAATCGTATTCTCCTCCCATGAGCTGCGAGAATTCGTCTTCCAGCTCGGCGGTAATCGCCTTCAGCCCCTGCTCGAACTGGTCCTCGGGTATATACTTCATACGCCCTATCTTCTCGATAACCGGCATGGAGGTTATCTTGCTGAACGCCACGTCGCGCTCGAGCGCTTCGGTCGCCTTGGTGTACCAGTGGATTATGGTGCTGAGCATTCCGTACTGCTTTTGCGGGCTGGTGTAGGTGTCCACGTCGTTGAAGGCTATCTGGTGCAGGTAGTCCTCGCGGATGCTGCGGGCGCTTTCGAGCTTCAGACGGTCCTTAAAGCTCAGCGCGTCCACGCCGACGAGGCGGACGATTTCCTCAAGCTCCGCTTCGTCCTGAAGCAGGTTCATGGTCGTCGAAACGAGCGCGGACCAGTCGGAGCCGATGTTTTTGTCGAAGAACTCTCCGACGATGTCTTTATAAAGCGAATAGCTGGTCAGCCAGTCGATTGCGGGGAAGTGGCGCTTGTACGCAAGCGCGGCGGACAGACCCCAGAAGACCTTGACTATGCGCAGCGTCGCCTGAGAAACAGGCTCGGAGGTATCGCCGCCCGGAGGGGAAACGGCGCCGATGGCGGTGATTGCGCCGGTGCGGTGCTCCGCG
>CAYXRE010000227.1:645-2550 GCA_964466125.1 uncultured Oscillospiraceae bacterium | reverse complement strand
GAGGATGATGTCGTCGCTCTTTGCCGAGCCGTAGAGTATCGTCAGCTCGCAGTCCAGCGTGCCGTGCTCGATTTCGCGAGCCATTGAGAAAAACGGGGTTATGCCGCTGCCTCCCGCAAGCGCAACAACCTTTTTCGCATCGCGCAGCGGTTCGTAGTTGAAGTGTCCGAACGGCATATTGCCGAGCAGCTCGGCGCCCTTTTTGATTTCGCCGAACAGGAAATCCGGCACGAAGGTCTCTCCCTTTTTGCGCACGGTAATTTCGATGAACGGCTTTTCGCCGCGCGCCTCAAACGGCGCGGAGGATATGGAATACGGGCGGCAGGTGCGCGTGCCGTTCACGTCGAACAGCAGCGAGACATACTGCCCCACCTGAAACACGGGCAGCTTGCCGTCCTTCGGCTCGAGCCGATAGGTGCGCGCGGTCGGGGACACGTCGCGAATGTCGCTGACGACGAACGTTATCGGCTCGTCGGGATGCAGCGCGCGCGCAACGTCGTTTATCGGGTCGTCGCGCACAATCCCGGTGCTTGCGTTCTCAATCGCTTCCTTGCGCCATTCGGCAACGCGGGAAGCCCCGCCCACATCTTTGAAAAATCCCTTGACCTTCATCAGCCGCAAGCCTCCCTTTTCGCCATATCGTCGAGCACGTTCTTCGCGGCCTTGCGCCCGTTGGTTATCGCGGGGCTCATGCCGTTGCCGCTTATCGCGTGCGCTCCGGCAAACTCCAGACCCTCGATGAATTTTTCTTCCTCCTGCATGGTCAGACGGGCGACTATATTGTCCTGCTGGCAGTGCTGATAGCCGTATATTCCGCCGTTCCACGCGCCCGTGTAATGCGCAATGGTCATCGGCGCGGCGATCTCGATTTCCACTATCTTGTCGAGCAGCTTGTGCCCGATTACTTTTTCATATTCCTCAATCATGCCCTTGGCTATGCGGCGCTTGGTGTCGTAGTAGGTCTCGGGCGTAACGTCGAACCACGGATTCGAAAGCGGCAGCGCGGTAATCGAAAGCTCGGTGTAGCCCTGCGGCACCGCCTTGGGATTGGTGAGATTGACGCAGATGCTCGTGATGTACTCGTACGGCTCAAGCGTCTGGTACTGGCTCCAAATCTTCTCGGTGTCCATGGTCGGTCCCGAGAATATGCTGTACGAGTCGATTCCGAGCTGCTCGGGAGTTCCCTCAAGCATCATCATGACCGAAAAGCTCGTGACGCCCATTTTGCGCCCATTGACCAGCTTTATCGCGCCCGCGGGAACCTCGCTTGCAGGCTCGATCATCGCGGAATACACCTTGTTGGGGTACGCGCCGCTGATGACATAATCGCTGTGTATCTCATCGCCGCGCTGTGTGCGCACGCCGACCACACGGCCGTTCTCGACGAGTATCTTGTCCACGCGCTGGCGATACTCGATCTGCACGCCCATCTCCTCGGCACGGGTCGCCATTTTCAGGCTCATCTCGTGGCTGTTGCCGCGGCAGATGTAGCTGCCGCCGCCGAAATAGTCCGCCATGAGCACGGCATAGACGGTGAACGGCAGACGGTCGAGCGGGTTGCCGACATATATCCAGTAAGGCGCGAGCATTTCAATCGTTTCCGGCTTCAAATCGAAGGTTTTGAGCACCTCCATTGCCGTGTAACCCGCCGTCTTGACAAACTGCTCGTGCTCGATGAGCATACGAACCTTGCTCATGGGATGCACCGACAGCACGTTGACGCTGTTGTAAACGGTGTCGCACAGCTTCATGAAGCGCAGCACCTCCGCCTTTTGCCCCGGAACGCGCGCGTCGATTGCGCTCGCCATCTCCTCAAAGCCTGCGGGCAGCGTGACGTCTATGTCGCTGTTCGGCAGCACTATGCGGTATGCCTCGGGCACGCGCAGCCAGTCGATATCGACCCCC
>CAYXRE010000227.1:0-635 GCA_964466125.1 uncultured Oscillospiraceae bacterium | reverse complement strand
AAACTCGAACTCTCCGCGCACAAAGCTGGTCGCAAGTCCCCCTGGGAGATTGTGCCGCTCGAGCACAAGCACGCTCTTTCCCTTGTTCGCAAGCATCAGCGCGCTCGAAAGTCCGGCAAGAGCGCCGCCGATGACAATCACGTCGTATTTATCCCGGTAAAACTGCAAATCGTCCGCCTCCTTGTAAATCAATAAATGTCCCATTTATTATACCATAGTTCATCGAATTTAACAGCCCTTTTCACCGACTTTTCCAAGTATTTTGTGTATATTTACTGAACAGTCACTCAGCAATGCATTTTCACCTGTGGCAGCAGAAATTCTCCACCGCGCGGCGCGGCGCCGGTGCTTCGTTTCGGGCTGATTGCCTTGGAATTGTTATTCGCAATCTCAAAATCGTTTAGCCGCGGCGTTAGGGGGAAAGCATTCGAAACGAAAAAATCTGCCGTTCGTCTTTCGACAAACAGCAGACAGGATTTCACCATGGCAATGTGCAATCGACGAGCGAAGACTGCAACAGGTATTTTTTTGGTCGCGCCGCCGGCGGCTGCGCGGCGCATTACTTGTCAAACAACCGCGCAAAATAGCCCATCGAGGACACCGGTTCACCCGCCGCTGTCAGGTGGCGCACGTCG
>CAYXRE010000226.1:539-2554 GCA_964466125.1 uncultured Oscillospiraceae bacterium | reverse complement strand
GGACTGGACCGCAACGCCGCGATTGCGGATATGCGCTACACGTTCATCGAAAACGTCGTCGCTCAGACGGTCAAAAAGTGTCGCGAGAGCCGCGAGCACCAGCGCAGCGTGCGAATAGACAAAATACTTACGGGGAAACATACCGCCATACCCGTTTTTGTCGGCGTTATGCTGCTGATTTTCTGGCTGACCTTTTACGTCATCGGCAATTCGTTAAGCGAGCTGCTCACGCAGGGCATAGACGCGCTCACGGCGTTCGTCGATTCGGGACTCACCGCATACGGCATAAACCCCGTCGTGCACAGCCTGATAATCGACGGTGTGTTTGCGGGCGTCGGCAGTGTGCTGAGCTTTCTGCCGGTGGTCGTGACGCTGTTTTTCTTCCTGTCCATACTTGAGGACACCGGCTACATGGCGCGCATAGCCTTTGTCATGGACAAGCTGCTTCGCCGCATCGGGCTTTCGGGACGCAGCATCGTTCCCATGCTCATCGGCTTCGGCTGCTCGGTTCCGGCAATCATGTCCACGCGCACCCTCGCGTCCGAGCGCGACAGAAAAATGACCATATTGCTCGTGCCGTACATGAGCTGCTCGGCGAAGATACCGATTTACACGCTGTTCTGCTCGGTGTTCGTGCCGCACCACAAGGCGCTTGCCATGCTTGGGCTGTACTTCGGCGGAATGCTGCTGGCGGTGCTCGTTGCGCTGGTGCTCAAAAACACGGCGTTTCGCGGAAACCCCGTGCCGTTCGTCATGGAGCTTCCCAACTATCGTATGCCGTCGGTGAAAAGCGTGCTGCTGCTGCTTTGGGAAAAGGCGAAGGACTTTTTGCAGCGCGCATTTACGGTGATTTTCGTCGCGACGATAATCATCTGGTTTTTGCAAAGCTTCGATACTCGGCTCAATGTCGTCAGCAATGATACGGACAGTCTGCTTGCCATGCTCGGACAGTTTATCGCGCCGATATTCCGTCCGCTCGGCTTTGCCGACTGGCGCATTGCCACGGCGCTCATAAGCGGCTTTACCGCCAAGGAAGCGGTCGTAAGCACCCTGGGCGTGCTGCTCGAAACGGGCGGCGCGGCGCTTGAAACGGTGCTCACGAGTGTGTTCACGCCGCTGAGCGCCATGAGCTTTCTGGTGTTCACGCTGCTTTACACCCCCTGCGTCGCAGCTGTCGCGACGCTCACCCGCGAGCTGAAATCCCGCTTCGCGACGCTCGGCGTAGTGCTTATGCAGTGCGGCGTCGCGTGGCTGGCGGCGTGGGTCGTCTACCGCGTCGGCTCGCTGTTCGTCTGAGGACAAGCAATATGAATTTGTACGATTACATCCTAATCGCCCTGCTGCTGTTCGCTATAGCTGCGGCACTAGTATCCATACACAGACAACACACAAGCGGCGGCTGCTGCGGCAGCTGCGAGGGCTGTACGCAGAAATGCGAAAAAGCGGTGAGCAGGGATGAGTAAAAAACTGCGCGAGCGGCTGGCGTTTGTGCTGCTTGCCATTGCGTCCGCGGCATTCATAATCATCTGCAACGGCGTCACCACAA
Organism: uncultured Oscillospiraceae bacterium; assembly: GCA_964466125.1. Taxonomy (GTDB): domain Bacteria; phylum Bacillota; class Clostridia; order Oscillospirales; family Ruminococcaceae; genus JAUNBN01. Next base: position 1,008 of record CAYXRE010000226.1, on the reverse strand, counting down.
AGGGCGCCGTGCTCTTTTCCGCGCAAACGAGCGAGGGTATCTCACGCAATGTGGTTCGTGTGGACGAGATAACCGGCATTGACGAGAAGGTGACCGACCTCGGCGGCGGCACGACCTTTACGACCACCGTCATCAGCTACAAGGGACTCATACTGTTCGGCGAGCGGTTCGGCGACACGATAAGCGCGACGCAGTCCTACGACACGATGACCACCCGCCGTCCCGTTCCGGTCGAGCCGGGGGATGTGGTGTTCGTTTATGAAGCGCCGCCCGAGCAGGGCGGGACCTTTACGGGCAGCTTTGTGCGGCTGACGGTGCTCATTCCCGCGTTTATCGTATTTCTGATTTTGCTCGTCGTCTACGCGCGTTTCAAGGGCGTGTGCTCGATTCTTGCGCTCGGCTTCACGATATTCTCGGTGTTTTTCGTCTTTGTGCCTGCGATACTCTCCGGGCGCAACATCTATTTCTG
>CAYXRE010000226.1:0-529 GCA_964466125.1 uncultured Oscillospiraceae bacterium | reverse complement strand
CGCTGATGATTTGCGCTTACAGCATCGTGATAACGCCGCTTTTCGTCGGCGGCTTCAACAAAAAGAGCCTTTCGGCTGCGCTTGGCTGCGCGGGCGGAGTAGCGGTCGCGGCGGGTCTGACGGCGGCGCTCGACTCGCTTATGAAGATAACCGGCTCGGTGGACGACGACTCGCAGATGGTCGAGTTCATTCTCGAAGAACCCATCGACCTGCGCGCGGTCGTGTTTGCGTCCATACTCATCGGCGCGCTCGGAGCAGCGCTGGATGTGTCCATGTCCATTGCCTCGTCCGTCAGCGAAACGAGGGAGATGAACCCCGGCATCGAAAAAAGCGAGCTGTTGAGCTTTGGAATGAACGTCGGGCGGGACATAATCGGCACGCAGATAAGCACCCTCGTGCTCGCGTACATCGGCGGCTCGCTGTCGGTCGTGCTGCTGCTCATCGCCTATCAAAGCACGCTGTTCGATTTGCTGAACATCGAAATGGTCGTCATCGAGCTGCTTCAGGGGCTTATCGGCGCTTTCACCAT
>CAYXRE010000225.1:0-2556 GCA_964466125.1 uncultured Oscillospiraceae bacterium | reverse complement strand
CCTCGTTCGCGGCGCTGACGACCAATATGGCGCGGTCGGTGAAGTAGGGCGAATTGATTATCTGAAGCACGCCGATGTCGTCCGCGTAGTCGTCGCTCAGCAGCAGCTGCGCGTTGCTCTTGAATTTGTTTCCGTCGTCCTCGAACGAAAAGCTCAGCTTGTCGTTCACACCGCGTATCGCCGCGTTGTCCGCATAAGTGCCCACAAAAATCAGGTTCGCGTCGGTCCCCTTCGCGTCAAACTCGGACGCGCGCACAACGCTCAGCTTGCCGTAGGGACTCAGCTCCGCCGATTGCAGCGAAACGATCTGCCCGAGCACTTCCAGCTCCCGCGCGCTCATCTTATCCGGCACGACGATGCACGCGTCGTTGAACAAGCCGAGCGTCTGGAACGGATACGGACGTGTTTCAAAGCTGTAATTGGTGCTTTGCCCGACCGGCAGATAAAGCGTCGAGTCGCCGGACACATACGCCCACGGCATCTGGTCGGCGCGCTTGGTGCAGTATAAATCCTCGAGCTCCAAATCGAACGCAATCTTTATGCTTCCCGCGGAGGTTCCGACGACGTCGGAGGGCATGAGGAAGGACAGCGTATCTCCGCCCGCCTTGTCCCGCTCGAGCTTTTTGCTGCAAACGGGTATCGTTCCCCAATAGACGGTTATCATCGAGCGGTTAAAGTCAAGGTTGTCGCTGTATCGGAAGTTGAGCACCATCTTTGCGCCCTCGGCGAGCACAAAGCCGCCGGACACCGGCAGGAACACATCCTGCTCGCGATGGAACGGACCGATGTAGGAAAGTCCGCTGCCGACGATGCCCTCAATCGTGTAGTCGCTCGCCACGAGCGCGCTTATGGTGGAGTTTTGCAGCACGGTATCCGCCGCCCCGAGCTTTACGGTGGCGTAGTTGCGCTTTTCCTGAGAGACGCGGGCGGCGTCCATGAGCATCGCGACGCCCTCATACAGCGCCTTGTCGTCGTTGGAGGTGACAACAAGCGTCGTGCCCTGTTCGTCGCTCAATTCGCGCACATACGCCCCGCTCGAAAGCGAGAAGCTGCTTTGCGCGTTTATGCCCCTCAGGCTTTGCGGCAGGTGAGCCGCGTTCGCGACGACCACCCTTTGCGCCGTCGTGTCGCTTTCATAGCCTGCGAGGGATTTGAGCGCGATTTCGTCGTCCGAGGCGGTCGCATCGGCGAGGTCCGCGCGCATGAGCAGCGCGGCGGCAAGCTCGTCGCCCGAAGCGTCGTCGCTGACGTATACCGCGCATTTCGAGCCGCTCGCGTCCATGGACGAGACGAAGGGATACGGATAATAATTGAGCGCGTCGGCGGTGTCGATTACGCCGTAACCCGCTTGCAGCAGCGAGTTTTTGCTGACGTTTACCCAGTTAGCGCCGGAAAAGTCGTCCAAGCAGCCGTCGTCGTCGAACAGCCGCACATAGCCGGTTATGCCGAACTCATTGAAGCCCTCTTTGATCAGCGCGACGGGTATCTCGACATAGGTGACCTGTGTCTTGCCTGCGGCGTAATCCACCTTGCACGAATAAATCGGCGTCGAGTTGACCGAGAAGGTCAGCGACGCGGGCACGTCCTCGATAAGCGGGCTGACGCTGAACTCGATTTGGGCGTATACGTAGTCGGTCTCCCAGTATTTCTCGATTTGAAAATAATAGCTGTAGGAGCGGAATATGCCGCTGAACAGCACGTCCGCCGAGAACGGATACACCTTTGTGTAATCGCTTTGCGGATAAATCGGCGCTTCGCTCACGGGGTAATCCGCAGCCTCGGGGTCGGACGCGAGCACCTCCGCGGCGAGGTCGTCGGGACTGGGCTCCTCGCTCTCGTCCGAGGTCTCGCCCGACGTTTCGCTCGAGGTCTCCCCGCTCTCGGTTTCGCCCTCAAGCTCGCTTGCGAATGCGCCGCTTGTGAACATCGTCAGAATCAGCGTCAGACACATGAGCAGACTGAACAGTCTTTCCGTTGTTTTTTTCATGCTATTTTCTCCCCCTCGTCTGCGTTATATTTTCTTGAGCCTCGGCGTTTTCGTCGTCCTCGCCTTCGACATATCTAACCGTTTTGTCCCACTTGACCTCTCGGTGGAACAGGCTGTCTGTTATGGTCAGGTACAGCGCCTTCGCAACGACGAACACCCACAGCTTTGCGTAGGTAAACATCATCAGCGTGACCAGCGCCACAGACTCCAGGTTGAACTCGTTCTTCTCAAGCGCGAGCGCGAGCATAATATTGGCGATGAACACCGCGATCGCCATTCCCCACAGCAGCGAGGAGAAGCCCGCGAGCTTGACGTGCACAAAGCCCATAAGACCGCCCAAGAATATCACGTCGGAGGCTATGAGCGAGGTGAGCATGAGCACATAGACCATCATGTAGTACAGCGCGTCCAGCCTCATCGTTCCCGCATAGCTGTCGAAGGTGTACTTGAAGTTCTTCGCAAGCACGTAGAGGTTTCCCTTTGCCCAGCGCACCCGCTGTCGGAACCACACGTTGAGCAGATGCGGCTCTTGTTCCCATGTCACCGCCTGCGGCAGCAGCTTGATGTAG
>CAYXRE010000224.1:0-2562 GCA_964466125.1 uncultured Oscillospiraceae bacterium | reverse complement strand
GGTGAATCTTCGCGCCGCCGTATATCATTGCCGAAAGCCCGTTTACAGTATCGCCTGCTTCATCAGCTCGACCGTCTCGCCGTATCGGAACGCCTCGCCGACTCGCTGGGTCAAAAAGCCGTTAATCCTGTCCATGTGACCGACCGCGTTGTCCAGCTCGGGATTGCCGCCCGGCTTGTAGGCGCCTATCGTTATGAGGTCCTCGTTGTCCTTGTAGACCGACATCATGTTGCGCATCTTGTTCGCCGCATCCTTTTGGTCGGGCGGCGCTATGTCGTTCATAAGTCGGCTGACGCTCGCGAGCACGTCTATCGCGGGGTAGTGGTTCTTCGCCGCTATCTTGCGCGAGAGCACGATGTGTCCGTCGATAATGCTTCGCACGGTGTCCGCAATCGGCTCGTTGGTGTCGTCGCCCTCGACGAGCACGGTATATATGCCGGTTATCGAGCCGCGCTCGAAGTTACCTGAGCGTTCGAGCAGCTTGGGCAGCGCCGAGTAGATGGAAGGGGTGTAGCCGCGGGCTATGGGCGCCTCGCCTGTCGCCAGACCGACCTCGCGCTGGGCTATTGCAAAGCGGGTGAGCGAGTCCATCATCAGCAGCACATCCAAGCCCTTTTGCTGAAAATACTCCGCAATTGCCGTCGCCGTCTGCGCACAGCGCAGACGCATGAGCGCGGGCTGGTCGGAGGTCGCGACGACGAGCACCGAGCGCTTGCGTCCTTCCTCCCCGAGATCCTTATTCATGAACTCAACGACCTCGCGTCCGCGTTCGCCGACGAGCGAGATGACATTGATGTCCGCCTTGACGTTCCGCGCGATCATACCCATGAGCGTGCTCTTGCCGACGCCGCTTCCCGCGAAGATGCCGATTCTCTGTCCCTTGCCGACCGTCAGCAGACCGTCGATGGGCTTTATGCCCAGCTCCATGGTCTCCCGAATCGGCGGGCGGGACATCGGATTGACCGGCACGCCGACAATCGAGACGGGGTCGTTCGCCGTAATGGGCGGACCGTTGTCAATGGGCTTGCCGAGCGCGTTGACCGTTCTTCCGACGAGCTCGTCGGACGCATATATGCTCAGCTTCCGTCCGGTGTTCTTGACCGCGCAGCCGTAGCCTATCCCGTCCATTTCCTGATAGGGCATCAGGTAGGACTTGTTCTCGGACAGACCCACGACCTCGGCGGTCACCGGCTGGTCACTGTTGGGCAGCGAAATGGAACAAATATCTCCGATTGAGCAAGTAAGACCGGTCGCCTCGATGGTCATGCCGATTATCTTGTTGATCTTGCCCTCGTGCGAGCGAAGGTCGGAGATACGAAGCAGGTTGCGGTATCGGGACATATCGAGCGCGGGTATGTTTGCCAAGAGTTCTACCTCCGCTCCTCAAGCGCGTCGGCGTTTTCAAACACCTCGCGCAGATTCCGAAGCTGCGTGGATACCGACGCGTCCACGGTTCCCGATTCCGTGGTGACGCGCACCGTGTCGTCCGCGAGCGCCTTGGGAGTCACCTCGTAGTGTATGTCGTCGTCCGTGTGCGCAAGCTCTTTTCGCAGCGCCTCGACCAGTCCCGAGAGATGCTCGGATACCTCGACCTTCATCCAGCCGCCGCTCTTGGCGCTGTTGACGGTCGCGAGCACCAGCTTCTCCAGCGCCGTGTCGTCGGACTCGATTCGTTCGTTGATGATTTTTTCGGCTATCTCGATTGCGAAATACTTCAGCTCATCCGCGAACTGTGAGAAATAGCGCTTTTGCAGCTCAAGCATTTCGTTTACGCTGGAATTGACCTCGTTTATCGTCTCGTCGATTTCCGCCTTTTTCTGGCGGACGGCGGCATAAAATGCCTCCTCGCGCGCTTCGCCCTTAATCTGCTCAAGCTCGTTTGCAAAGGTTTCCTCAAGCTGCTCACGGGTCATGGCGACCGGCTGTATCTGCGGGGCGGCAAGAAGGCTCGGTTCCTCTTGCAGCGCGCCGTACGCCTCGTTCTCCGCCGGCTCGCCCTCGTACTCATCGCTTTCCTCGCGCTCATACTCGCTGAGCTCATCCTCGACGGCGCTGTCCTCGTCCTCATAATCGGACTCAGGCTGCTGCTCGACCGGAGTCTCGCCGTCCGGCATATACTCTATCCCGCCCTCGGTGTCCACCTCGACGTCGGGGATGAGTATGGGCTCGGGGGAGACAATGAAGCCGGTCTGCTCGAACTTGAAGATTTCAGGCAATTATCTCGTCTCCTCCCCCTCTGGAAATGACGATTTCACCTGTCTCCTCGAGGTGGCGGATGATGTTGACAATCTTCTGCTGCGCTTCCTCAACGTCGCGCAGACGCACGTTGCGCAGGTACTCTATATCCGACAGGATGTTCTCTCTCGCTCTCGCGGAGATGTTGTTAAGCAGCACGTTCTTGACGTCCTCGTTCGAGCCCTTTATCGCTATGGCGAGGTCCTGCGTATCCACCTCGCGCAGCACGCGCTGGATGGTCATATCGTCGAGGTTGATGATGTCCTCGAAGACGAACATCAGCTTTCTGATGTTGTCGGACAGCACCGGGTCGGTCTTGCTCAGCTC
>CAYXRE010000223.1:0-2583 GCA_964466125.1 uncultured Oscillospiraceae bacterium | reverse complement strand
GGGGTACCATAAGCGCAACTTCGGTTATCTCGTTGCCGTAGCTTTCGAGTATATTGAAGCTCACGCCCTCTTCAAGCCACGGGTTCAGCGCTATGCTCGAGGACTCCATGCGCGGCGCGTAGTCGCAGACATAAAGCTCATAGCCGCTCTCGGCCTTTGCAAGGTCGCCGGACGTGGCGGTGATTGTGCACACGCCGAGCTTCTTGCCGGTGACGGTAACCGTCGCCGTGCCGTCTGCATTTGCCTTGACGGTCGCTATGCTCGTGTCGGACGACGCCCACTTGACGCTTGTGCCGTCTATGGGGTCATCGTTCATGTCCTTGAGCTGCGCGGTCATCGTCAGCTTGTAGCCGCCAGCGACTGCTTTGACCGCCTCGGCGTCCATGGTCACTATCTGCGTTTCGTTGTTAATTATGGTACTTGCAAGCGAAGGAGTTGTCGCCTCTTCGGCGCTTATGCTCACGGTCTCCGTCTGCTTTGCGACTATCTTGATGTCCTTGTAGACGCTGCGGTTCATCGGGTCGCCGATGAGCTTCGCGGTTATGCGGACCGTGCCGGTCTTGCCGGTGCTGTTGGCGGTTACTACGCCGTCTTCATCCACTGTCGCAAGGTCGGTCTTGTTGCTCGAGAACTCGAGCGTATAGTTCCTGGCGTCTCCGATGTTCTCGTTGAGTTGGATCGTGCTGTTTGAAGCTACGGCAAACACATTGAAGTTCACTGTCTCGCCGTTTTGCAGACCGATCTTGGGAAGACGCGTATCATCGAAGTCTGCGGTCAGCTTCTTGTAGTCCTTCGATATTGCGTACACCTTGACCGTGCACTCGGCGTACTTACCGCTCGACGCTGTCGCGCGGATTTTTACCGTGCCGACCGCAACCGCAGTCACTACGCCGGTCTCGAGGTCTACGGTCGCAATGTCATCATCCGCGCTGGTGTAGGCGATGGTGTTGGTCGAAGTCGCCGGAGTCAAAACGGAACTGATTGTTCCTTCCTCACCGACCACCAAATCCAAAGTCTTGGGAGATACCGTTACGCGGGTGGCATCTCTGTTGTTTCTAACTTCGATTTCCTTGGTGCTGCTGATACCGCTGTCGTCTTTTGCGGTCGCTGTAACTGTTACGGTACCGGCTGTAATTCCGGTGAGAACGCCATCGTCACTGATGGTTGCAATGGTTTCATCGCTTACAGACCATTCGCAATCCTGGACCGTCGCGTCCTCGGGCGCATAGACCGCTCTCATGCGCAGAGTGTCTTCTTCGCCGATGCCGACGAAATCTCTGTCGCTTTCAACGGTTATGGCGGTGACAAGGTTAGTGAAATAGGATATTTTATACTGCTCGGTGCCGATAACGTTGTTGTCCGCATCGAGGAAGTAGGTCTTGCAGTAGGTCGAATAATTGAGGTAGAGTTTGAAGCGGTAATCTGTGCCGTAAACCAGCGTTTCGCCGTTGTTTTTATCCAACGCGTCGCGTATCTCGCCCTCGATGCTCTTTGCTGCATCGACGCCGCTCACAGCGCTTACTCGCTTCCATTCGCTGTCCTTATAGACTTCCACTACGCCGATAAGAGGCCAGTTGCGGTCAATGGTTGAATCTCCGCTAAGAACAACCGCGGGTACATTTGCAAAACTCGTCCAATCGCTCTCGTTGTCCTTTTTAACTGCCGCAGGATATACGTCGTCAATGCCGCTGAGCGTTGTTTTACCGTATATGCAGCCCGCTTGTGCTGTCGAGCCGGAAGTTTGCGCAAGAATCGCAGCATTTATATCAGGGTCGATGTTGGTCAAATTTATCTTCGACGTATCGACTTCGACATCGATGACCGCGCCGTCCGCGCCGTAAGTGACTTCGGGCGCAGAATATCCGCCGCCGATGTCATCAAAGTCGATGGTCAGTCCGCCGTCGTCCCACTTGCCGGATTCGTGCTTGGCGTTGAAGGCTATCTTGTACTGCTCGGTGCCGACAACGTTGTCGTCTGCGTCGAGGAAATACACCTTAAAGTAGGAGGTGTAACCATTGTAGAGCTTGAAACGATAATCCGTACCGTAAGTAATCGTTTCACCGTTGGTTTTTCCCAACGCCTCACGTATTTCTTGCTCAATGGTCTTGTTCGAGCCACTGGTCACAAGTTCGCTTACGTTTTTCCAGTCGGGAGTCTGTACAGTTCCCTTATTAACCTGAGCTCTGCCGATGGGCGGCCACTGTTTGTCAATATAGCTGTCGCCGCTGAGGTTTACATCAGAAACGTTTGCAAAACTCGTCCAGTCGTTTTCCGTGTCTTTCTTTACCGCGGCAGGATATGCATCATCTACGCCGGAAAGCGTTGTCTGCACATAAATAGCTCCTGCCTGTGCGCCGGTAGAAGAATTCTGCTCAAGAATCTCTGCCTTGATTGTCTCGTCAATTCTCGCAGAATTGATTTTGTTTGTATCAACTTCGACATCGATAACCGCACCCTCGGAGCCGTAGGTAACGGTCGGCGTCGCAAATCCGCCTAAAATGTCGTCGAAGCCGATGGTCAGTCCGCCGTCGTTCCACTTGCCGGTCTCATGCTTGGCGTTGAAGGCTATCTTGTACTGCTCGG
>CAYXRE010000222.1:0-2658 GCA_964466125.1 uncultured Oscillospiraceae bacterium | reverse complement strand
CGCATGAGCGGAACAGCTCGCCGACCGTCGCCGCACCGGTCGTGAACTCGCTTACGCCCGCGTTGACGCTCATCGCTTCCTCGCCGTCGCCGCACTCCTTGGCAAAATCGTTTATCACGCGGTTGACCGCTTTTTTGACCTTGAGAGAATCGTCCGCGTTCTTGAGCAGCACGACAAACTCGTCCACGCCCAGTCGTCCGAGCGAAGCGTTCTCGTCAAATTCCTTTTGCATTATCTGCGAAAACAACACCAGATAGTCGTCGCTCGAACTGTCCTCACGCGGCATATTGTTTATGCCGAATATCATCAGCGCCGCTTTTTTGCCGTGGTCGGCGCACTCGACGAAAAGCGTCTATGTACTTGCGCACGGTCGAACGGTTCATTATTCCCGTCAGGCTGTCGTTGTCCGCCGCGCGGCGCGCCTTTTGCTCGCGCATATAATTCTCGAGATGCTTGAGTATGACCGCCGGACGCAGTATTTTCTCGAAATATTCGTTGACGCCCGCCTCAAGCGCCTTTATCTCGTCCGACTCGTCGTAGCCGTCGGTAACGGCGAACACGGGCAAATCGACATAAGCCGGCACCGCGCGAATCTGCCGCAGGAATTCGTAGCCGTCCATGACCGGCATTTTTATGTCGAGCATGACCGCCGATATGCCGTCGTCGGAATACAGCATGTCCAGCGCTTCCTTGCCGTTTTCCGCCTCCAGCGTTTCGTATGAGCCGCCGATGATTTTGTTCACGATAGCGCGGTTCACCTTGTTGTCGTCAACTATAAGAACCTTTTCTCGCAGCATCAGTCATACCTCATTCAATCATTTGATTGCGTTTTCCCCGAAAAAGCCGTAAAACCAACTTGATTATACACAATCGCGCCGACAAAAAGCAACATGCCGCGCTGCTTTTACGCCATAATCTGTATGTTTATTTCGTATATAATACATATTGTTTGATAATTCACGCTTTCCGAGGCGAGCGGAAATGATTCGGTTACTTTATCGTATGTGCAAATGGTATAAATTCTTGCAATTCATCTTGTAATTTGTTACTATGATCTGTACTGAATTACGGCGCTGCGGGCGCGCTTTCGCGCCTTGCGGTTGTCCCACTATGCTGAAATACGAGGTACCGAGATGGCATTGCTGACGACTTCTCCGCGCGGCACGCAGGACGTGCTGGGCGACACAAGCTACAAGTGGCGCTTTGTCGAAAAAAAGCTATCGGAAATCTGCGAGCGTTTTTCCTACCGTGAGGTCCGCGTGCCGACCTTTGAGCACACCGAGCTGTTTATGCGCGGCGTGGGCGACACCACCGACGTCGTCGGCAAGGAAATGTACACCATGACCGACAAGGGCGGGCGGTCGATAACGCTGCGCCCCGAGGGCACCTCCGGCGTCGCGCGCGCCTTTTTGCAAAACGGAACGCTCGCGGGCACACTGCCCGTGCGCGGCTACTATATACTCTCCTGCTTTCGCTATGAAAAGCCGCAGGCGGGCAGACTGCGCGAGTTTCACCAGCTCGGAATCGAGCTGTTCGGCTCGGACACGCCGGACGCGGACGTCGAGGTCATGCGCGTTGCGAACACGATTCTGCGCGAGCTCGGCATAGACAACGTGAGGCTGGAGATAAACTCCATCGGCTGCCCCGAATGCCGTGAGAAATACCGCGCGGCGCTCGTTGATTACTTCAAAGCGCGCGAAAGCGAGCTGTGCGACACCTGCCGCGAGCGGCTCGAGCGCAACCCCATGCGCATACTCGACTGCAAAAGCCCCGTATGTCAGGAAATAGCCTCCGGCGCGCCGCTGATGCTCGACTATCTGTGCGATCACTGCCGCGAACATTTCGGGCAGGTCAAATCGCTGCTCGATACTGCGGGCATGAAATACGAGATTAATCCCCGAATCGTGCGCGGGCTGGACTACTACACCAACACGGTTTTTGAGTTTATACACGATGCTGCGGGAGCGCAGGGCACCGTCTGCGGCGGCGGACGCTACAACGGACTGACCGCCATGCTCGGCGGCGCGCCGACCCCCGCCGTCGGCTTCGGCATGGGGCTTGAGCGGCTGCTCGCCGTACTTGAAGCGCAGGGCGTCGAGATACCGCAGCCCGAGCCGCCCGCATTGTTTGCCGCATACATCGGCGAGCGCGGAAAGCAGCTTGCTAGAGAAACGGTCATGCAGCTCGTTTCGCTCGGCGTGCGCGCGGTCTATGACATCAACGAGCGCAGCTTGAAAGCGCAGCTCAAATATGCCGACAAGCTCGGCGCGCGCAGTCTCATCGTCATCGGCGACGACGAGGCGGACGCGAAGAAAGCCAAGCTCAAGGACATGAACACGGGACAGGAGACGCCGGTCGACATAGACGCCGGGCAGCTTGCGGCTGCCTTACTCGACAAAAACAATAACTGATAATTCGGAGATGACTTTTATGGAAACCATGGGCAGCCTTCGCCGCACCCATTACAGCACCGACATTCTGAACGCCAAGCTCGGCGACGAGATAACCGTCGCGGGCTTCGTTGCGCGCTCGCGCAACCTCGGCAACCTGATATTCACCGACGTTCGCGACGTCAAGGGCATCGTTCAGCTCGCCTTTGACGACTCCACCGACCGCGAGCTGTTCGACAAGGCCAAGACGCTGCGCAGCGAATATACA
>CAYXRE010000221.1:0-2671 GCA_964466125.1 uncultured Oscillospiraceae bacterium | reverse complement strand
CACGCGGCTGTTCGTGTCTGGACTGGAAAGAACCCTTGAAATGATGAAAAACGGCGAGGTCGAGGCGGTGGTCGTTTCGCAGACAGATACCGTGTATGTGAGCGAATCGCTGAGCGACGAGTTCGTCGGGGAACTGAGCGACAAGGAGAACTATACGTTTGAGTTTATATGACGGTCTGAAAAAATGAGAAACAAAAGCGTGCAAAAAACGGCGCTCATGGGTCTGTTGCTCGCGCTCGCCATAGCGCTGTCGTGGCTTGAAGGACTGCTGCCGTCCTTTTCCTCCGTGCCGGGAGTGAAGCTCGGGCTGAGCAACACTGTCACGATGTACTGTGTGTGCTTTGCGGGCTGGCTTCCCGCTCTGTGCGTCGCGCTGCTCAAATCCTGCTTTGTGCTGCTCACTCGCGGCGCTATCGCGGGCTTGATGAGCCTTGCGGGCGGCGTTGTTTCGCTTGCTGTTATGCTGCTGGCTAACAAACTGGGCGCGTCGATACTGCTGCTGAGCGTGTTCGGCGCGGTTTTCCACAATCTCGCGCAGCTCGCGTTTTCGGCGCTCACGCTCAAATCCGCTTTTGCCCTATATTACGCGCCTGTGCTCGTGATAAGTGGCGTGATAATGGGACTGCTGACCGCTTCGGTGCTGCGGCTGCTGCTGCCCGCGCTCGAAAAGACCGGAATCGTTAATTACTTTGATTCGGAGGGAATCAAATGAAATATCTGTTTATCGTCAACCCCATTTCCGGCAAGCGCGAAGCCCCGAACAGGGTCCTTCCGCTGATTGAAAGCGTCATCAAGCCGACCGGCGTCGATTACGAGGTCGTCATGACCGAGTACCCCGGTCACGCTCGTGAGATAGCCAAGGCGGCGGGAGAGAGCGGTGAGCCGACGCGAATCTGCTCGTGCGGCGGCGACGGCACCTTCAGCGAGGTCGCAAGCGGCGCATTCGGCTATGACAATCTCGAGGTCACCATTTTTCCGTGCGGCAGCGGCAACGACTTTATCAAATGCTTTGAGGACACCGAGGCATTTCGTGACATCAGCTGCGTGAGCGACGGCGAGGCGGTCGAAATGGACGTGCTTCGCGTAAATGACCGCCAGTGCTTCAACATCGTGTCGGTCGGCTTTGACGCGGACGTCAACGAGGAGATGAACAAGCTGCGTCGCCACAAGCTGCTGCGCGGAAAGATTTCCTATAACATCGCCGTGATTAAATGCCTGATGCGCCCCATGGGACGCAAGCTGTATCTCGACATAGACGGCGTTAAGCGCGAGGGTACATATATGCTCAGCGCGTTCGGAAACGGACGCGTCTATGGCGGTCAGTTCCACGCTACCCCCGAGGCGAGCATCGAGGACGGGCTTATTGACGTTGTGACCGTCAACAAGATACCGCTTTCGCGCATAGTGCCCCTTATCGGGAAATACACCAAGGGCGAGCACATCATCGGCGGCGAGGTAATCGACGAGTGCAAGGACTGCGTGCTGTTTTGCCGTGCAAAAAAAGTTTCCGTGACCTCGGACGGCGAGTTCGTGGTCAACATAGACGGCGAGGTATTTCGCGCGGACAAGCTGGACGTCGAAGTCGTGCCAAAAGCGATGCGCTTTGTCATTCCCAAAAAGCTCGCCGCCAAGCGCGAGTGCGCCGCAAGCGCCGTATGATATTTTTTTGATAATCCGCATCCGACACAATAAAACACTTGACAAAGGAAAAATAAAGGTTAAAATAATGTTAGCACTCAGGAGAAACGAGTGCTAACATTATCATTTTTGGAGGAAATTAATCATGAAACTGAGACCTCTCGCAGATAGAGTCGTATTGAAAATGACCGAGGCCGAGGAAACGACCAAGAGCGGTATAATCCTTACTGCGTCCGCGAAAGAAAAGCCGCAGGTAGCCGAGGTGCTGGCTGTCGGACCCGGCGGACTCGTGGACGGAAAAGAAGTCGCGATGACCCTCAAGGTCGGCGACAAGGTAATTGTCAGCAAATACGCAGGCACCGAGGTAAAGCTGGACGGCGAAGAGTGCGTGGTAGTCCGCCAGTCGGACGTTCTTGCAATAGTTGAGTAATCAAACTTTTGATTTTAAGGAGATATAAGAATTATGACTAAGGATTTGCTTTACGGCGAGGAAGCCCGCAAGGGTCTTCAGGCCGGTATCGACAAGCTCGCGAACACCGTCAAAATCACCCTCGGACCCAAGGGCAGAAACGTCGTGCTCGACAAGAAGTTCGGCGCTCCGCTCATCACAAACGACGGCGTGACAATCGCAAAAGAAATCGAGCTTGAGGACAAGTTCGAGAACATGGGCGCTCAGCTCATCAAGGAAGCCGCCACCAAGACCAACGACGCTGCCGGCGACGGCACGACCACCGCGACGCTCATGACCCAGGTCATCGTCAACGAGGGCATGAAGAACGTCAGCTCCGGCGCGAACCCCATGATACTCAAAAAGGGCATAAAGAAAGCCGTTGACGCGGCTGTCGAGAGCATAATCAACAACTCCGCCAAGGTCACCGGCTCTGCCGACATCGCGCGCGTCGCCACCGTTTCCTCCGGTGACGAGGTCGTCGGAAAGCTCATCGCCGAGGCTATGGAGAAGGTCACCAACGACGGCGTAATCACCATCGAGGAGTCCAAGACCGCCGAGACCGGCCTGGATGTTGTCGAGGGT
>CAYXRE010000220.1:0-2672 GCA_964466125.1 uncultured Oscillospiraceae bacterium | reverse complement strand
GTATTTTTTGACCGCGATGACGCCGTTTCTTGCGATAAACACCGTGCGGGTCGTATATGAGCTTGTCAAAGCAGGTAAAACCAAGACGCTCAAAATCGTCGCGGGCTGCCTTTGCGCCGCCGCGCTGCTGCCGTGCGCGGTGAGCGACACGCGCAACGCCGCGATGTTCTACCGGTCGGGCGGGCAGGAAAACCACGTCACCGCCCTTCGCGCCGCCATACAGTATTCCCGCTTCTCACAAGAACAGCCGATAAACATGGACTACCGCCGCAACACGATTACGCGTGCCGAGTATGAGGGAATGGTCTGGCTGCGCGACAACACTCCCGCAGATTCGGTAATCGCCGACGGGCGGTATCTGCCCAACAACAAGTACTTCGCGGGCGGCGCGTTTTCCGAGCGGGCGTTCTTCCTTGAGGGCTGGGGCTTCACGACCGACGAGGACACCAACGCCCTGACCGAGGAAAAGGTGCGCCGCGACACCTTCCTGCGCTATTTCTTCGAAAGCGGCGATGAGGGCTACCTGCCGCTGCTCGCGCGCGAGGGCTGCGACTACGTCATCGTCAGCGAGTTTATCAATCCGGGTCTGACGCTCACGGACGAGTACTGCTCGCTTGTGTTTGAAAACGAGGACCTTCACATTTACAAGCTCAACGAGTACGACGTTTATTGACGCCCGCGCCATTGTGTTCAGCATTGCCGAAGCCGCCGCACGATTTTCGTGCGGCGGCTTCGTTTTCGCTGTGCTTCGCAGTGCGCTGTCTGACTTGTTCAAGGCTCGCGCCGCTTTCGGAAAACAAATACGCCCCTCCCGCAAGGGAAGGGCGTTTATATTCGTTTGTCAGAACTGCGCCGCGCTTTCGCTTTCGAGCGTCCCGTCCGTTCCCGCGTTCGCGCGCTCCTTTTTGTTTTTGGAAATCCAATAGGCGAGGAATATCGCCGCGCCGAGGAACGCCGGAATCGAGAACAGCCCGAGCATACTGCCCACGCCGAGCTTTTCCGCGACCGTTTCGTAAATCGGGCTGAAGATTATCTGCACGGTGGACGCGCACAGCGTCTCGTAGATTAAAAGCCCGCTCGACAGATAGCGGCGGGGTATCTGCTCGCCGACATAGCGCACCGTCGTCGGGACAAACACCGCAAAGGACAGCGCCTGCGAGAGTGTCGCGACAAGCAGCTCGGGAACCGAGGTGCAAAGCGAATACAGCACCGGACGCACAGCCATGCCGAGCATACCGATGCCCAGCAGCAGCGGCGTTCCGAGCTTTTTAGCGAACTGCGTGTTGTAGCGTATTACAAAAAACTCCGCCGCCGCCATGATAAAGCTGCCCAGTCCCACAAAGGAGAAATCGCCGCCGGACAGGTCGCCCATGAGCCGCGAGTAGAAGGTCAGACAGCTGGACGCGCTCATGTTGACAAGCAGCGCGCACACCAGAAAGACGACGTAGTTGCGGTTCTTGAAAAGCTCGCGCGCAGCTCCGCGCACGCTTACCCGCTCCTCGTTTTCTCCGCCGCTCTCCTTGGGGTCGGGCAAACGAAGCACAGCGTAAATCGTGACGAGTGCGACGACAGCAAATATCCACGGCATCGAGAAATTGCCGAGCTTTGCCACCAGCCACCCGAGTATAAGCGCGCCAACAGCATAGGAGATGGAGCCGACCGCCCTCATTTTGCCGAAATCGACGCCCGCGCCCTGCTTTTCAATCTTGGTTATCCACGAGTTCGCAAGGGTGAAAAGTGACTTCACGCTGCCGATAACGAGGGTCGAATAGCCAAAGGTCACAATCACGTTGTCCTGAAACTTGAAAAACAGCGGCATGGTCAGCGCCGTCAGCACCAACTCGCAGATAAATATGAAACGGAAGCGGTTGGTCTTGTCCGAATAATATCCCCAAAGCGGCTGGATTATCAGGCACGCGACCCCAATCGCGGAATAGACAAGCCCGATAAAGCTGTCCGAGCGCCCGAAGGCGCTGAGCATCTGCGAATACATCCCGTCGATTAAAAACAGCGCGGGATAGTAGGTCATCATCAAAAATGTAAAGCGCCGGTTGAGCGTTTTATCGTCAATGCTTTTGTGCATAAGCTTTCTCCGTCAAAACAGTATGGCTAATCATAGCGCGTTTTCGCGCCGAATGCAAACTGCGTCAAAAAAACAAGTCCTCCCGCCGACGGCGGGGACAAACGAAATTTTGGCTTGTTGGGACAACCTAAAACATCGGAACAACAGAGCCCGAAAACCAAGTTCTCCCCGCCTTCGGCGGGGAGAACAAATCACTTTGCTTGTCGGGACTGCTTAAACATCGGGACGACTGACCCCAAAAACCAAGTATTCCCGCGCCGACGGCGGGGGAATACAAACCTCTGCTCAGGCAGATTTTAGAACATGGGAACTACCGACCCCAAAAATCAAGTCCTCCCCCGCCAACGGCGGGGGAATACAAACCTCTGCTCAAGCAGATTTTAGAACATGGGAACTACCGAGCCCAAAAAATAAGTTCTCCCCGCCTTCGGCGGGGAGAACAAATTACTTTGTTTTTCGGGATTGCTTAAAACATCGGGACGACAGAACCCTGATATGTGTCGTTGATGTAGGTGCGCACGGCGTCCGACTTGAGCGCCTCTATGAGCGCGGCAACAGCCTCGTTGTTCTCGTTGCCCTCTTTGACGAC
>CAYXRE010000219.1:0-2690 GCA_964466125.1 uncultured Oscillospiraceae bacterium | reverse complement strand
AGGTGCGGCAGCAGGACGCTGAAGTACGGCGTGGATTACGTCGTCGGCTATACCCACAACGTCTATGCGGGAACCGCGGACGTCTTTGTGAACGGCGTTGGCAACTACTCTGCGCAAAGCCGTGCCGAGCAGAAATTCAGCATCGTTCTTCCATCCGTCGCGCTCACAAAGGCGGTGAATACGGGCGGCGGTTCGGCGGCGCTGACGTGGAAGCCCGCTGCCGGAGCGGACGGCTACGTTGTCGAGTATTCGCTGAGCTCCCGCTTTACGAACAGCTCTCGCGCGACCTTTGCGGGCGGCTCGCTGACGACAGGAACAATCCCGGGTCTAACCCCCGCAAAAACCTATTATTTCCGCGTTTCGATGTATAACGACGCGGCGCAAAGCGGACCGTACGGAGCGTACAGGGGACTGCGCGTGAGCGCGTGAGCGAGAAGAAGGTCAACCATATGTTTTGAATAAGGGCTGCTGCTTTCGCCGTGAGCGAACGCGCAGCCCTTATTTGCGCATTTGCGGGAAAACCGTTGTATTGCTTTGAAATTTGGGTTTGTGCTTCGCCCAATCAAGATAAAGCTCAAGAGCTTTAAAGGCTCCCTTTTCAAGGGAGCTGTCGGCGCAAGCCGACTGAAGGTTGCCCGTGAGCTTGCATAAGCGCTCGACGCAGCCGAAATCGCGACGCAATGCGCAGGCAAGCAAATACCCCTTTTTACGGTTTGCCCAAAGGGTATAATTAGTGTATAATTTTGAGTATAAATTTTCAGGAGATGCCCATGGGGTGCTTATTTACGATTGCGGTGCCTGTTTATAACGTCGAGCGCTATGTCGCGCAGTGCGTGCAAAGCGTGCTGACGCAATCCTTCGGCGACTTCGAGCTGCTGCTTGTTGACGACGGGAGCACCGACAAATCAGGTGCGCTGTGCGACGAACTTGCGGCGTCAGATCCCCGCGCGAGGGTCATTCACAGGCAAAACGGCGGTCTCGCCGACGCGCGCGACGTCGGAATCAGGGAAGCGCGCGGCAGGTATCTGCTTTTTCTCGACGGCGACGATTTCTACGCGGACGGCTGCCTTGCCAAGCTCGCGGCGCTTTGCGCGGACGAGCCGGATTTGATACTGTTCAACTATGCGCGTTACTGTGGCGAAAAGGGCGCGGGCAAGCCGCAGATTGCCTTTCCCACAAACCTTTCGGGCGATTATGCGGACGATATGCAGCTGCTTTCCGAGCGCAACGCCTATGTCTCCTCGGCGTGCTTTCGTGCGGTGAAAACCGACGTCATACGCTCGGCTGCGCTCGAGTTTGAGCGCGGTACGCTCAGCGAGGACGTCGAGTTCTCCGCAAAGCTCATGAAGCTGTGTACAAGCGTTCGGGTGCTCGACGAGCCGTTTTATCTCTACCGCGTGCGCGAGGGCTCAATAACCAAAACGGTCAGCGCAAAGCACGTGGACGACCTGCTTGTGGCGCTTGGACGGCTTTCGGGTGAGCCGCCAGAAAACGAGGCGCTGCGCTCGGCGTACATGGCGTACGCGGCGTTTCAGTTCTGCACGCTGCTCATAAACGCGCGGATCGCCGTCCCGCCGCTCGACAAAGCCGCCCACGAGAGAGTGCGCGGAATGTCCGGACTGCTTCGTTACTCACGATGCGCGCAGGCAAGGCTGATAGAGCGTGTGTACTCCGTACTGGGCTACGGAGCAACCAGCAGATTACTTGCGGTATATTTTAACCTCTTTAGATAACGGAGAGTATAATGCCGAGCATAAGCATAATTGTTCCCGTCTACAAGGTCGAACAGTACATCGAACGCTGCGTGCAAAGCGTGCTTTCGCAGCGGGGCTTTGACGTACAGCTTATTCTTGTGGACGACGGCAGCCCCGACCGCTGCGGCGCGATATGCGACGAGCTTGCCGCGGCGAGCAAGAACACCATTGTGCTGCACAAGGAAAACGGCGGCTTGTCCGATGCGAGAAATGCGGGAATCCGCGCGGCGACGGGCGAGTATCTGCTGTTTCTTGACAGCGATGACCGACTTGTCGAGGGCTGTCTTGAGCGCATAGACGCGATACTGGAAAGCAAGCGCCCCGACGTGCTTGTCGGGCAGTACAAGGCGGTGAACGAGAGCAGCGGGGCGACGCTGTTCGACAAGGACTGCGAGCTGCGGCGCGGGGAGATAGAAAGCGGCGAGGACGACCGAGTTTTCGGCGAGCTGCGGCGGGCAAGGATTTCTCCGTGCGCGTGGAGATATGTTGTGCGCCGAGAATTTCTCACAGACAACGGGCTGTTCTTTGAAAAGGGATTGCTGTGTGAGGACGCGCACTGGACGCCGAGGCTGCTGTGTGCGGCTCGCAGCCTTGCGCTCAACCAAGAGCCGTTTTACGAGTACAACATCCGTGCCGCGTCCATAATGACGACGGCGAATTTCAAGCGTGTGAGCGACCTGCTGCGCATAGCACGGGAGAATTACGATTTCGCAAAGGAGCTGCCGCAATCGAAGCGGGACTACGTTTTCGGCGGAGTGTGCATTATGCTCAACAGCGCGCTTCAGGAGTGGAGCCGGTTTTCAAGATTGGAAAAAGCCGAGGTGCGCGCGTGGTTTCGCGACAATCGGGAAGCGGTTCTCAAGACGGGCAAAGCCCGCAAGGAGGTGCGCGCGGCGCATTTGCTGCTCGGCGGTTTTCTCGGCACGCTCGCTGAGT
>CAYXRE010000218.1:0-2768 GCA_964466125.1 uncultured Oscillospiraceae bacterium | reverse complement strand
GAACGGCAAATATATCGTTGATATTTCCCGTGAATTTCTCAATTCCAACGGCGCGCCCAAGCACATAACGGTGAGCGTCGGCGCGAGCGGACAGTACAAAAACGTGCAAAGCGGTACTTTCTGCGAGCGGCTTGAGAAGCTGGAAACAGACATTAACTTCTGCTCACAAAAGGGCTTGTCCGAGCGATTTGATTCGACCATCGGCGCGGCGACGGTGCTCATGCCCTTCGGCGGAAAGAACCAGCTTACGCCCGCACAAGCTATGGCGGCAAAGCTGCCCGTGAGCGCCGAGACAAAGACCTGCTCGGGAATGGCGTGGGGCTTTGACCCTTACGTCAGCGAAAGCAGCGAGTACAAGGGTGCTTACCTCGCCGTCTGCGAGAGCATTTCCAAGCTTGTCGCCTCCGGCTTCAAAAAGGAGAACACCTACCTTACATTCCAAGAGTATTTCAAGCGGCTCGGAAACGACCCCAAGCGCTGGGGCAGTCCGTTCTCGGCGCTGCTCGGCGCGCTGAAAGCGCAGTTGGATTACAAGACTGCGGCGATAGGCGGCAAGGACAGTATGTCCGGCAGCTTTGAGAACATCGACGTTCCACCGACCCTCGTTTCCTTTGCGGTAGCCTCCGGCTGCACCGACGACGTCATTTCGCCCGAGTTCAAGAAATCCGGCAGCCGCGTCGCGCTGTTCTGCCCGGAATACGACGACACACTGCTGCCGAACGCGGCGTCGCAAAACGAGCTTTTCGAAAAGCTCGAGGAGCTAATCAAACAAAAGCGCGTGCTGTCCGTGTGGGCAGTCGGGCGCGGAGGTATCGCGGACGGCGTGTTCAAGATGTGCTTGGGTAACTCCGTGGGCTTTCGCTTTGAAAGCGCACAGTCGCTCGACGGACTGTTTTGCGCAAGATACGGCTCGTTCATCGCAGAGCTTGCGAACGGATGTGACGAGGGCGAGACGCTTGGCTATACGACCGACTGCGACTCCGTGGAATACGCGGGAGAAAGCGTCTGTTTAAGCGAGCTTCGCGACAAATATGAGGGCGTTCTCGAACCGGTGTTCCCGTATCGCGGCGAAAAGCGCGGCAGAATCGAAGCCGTGCAAAGCACCGAGCGCTGCGCCGTGTCGCCGAAAATCGGCGTCGCCAGACCTCGGGTGCTCATACCAGTGTTCCCGGGAACCAACTGTGAATACGATTCTGCGCGCGCAATGACCCTAGCGGGAGCGCAGCCGAGCGTATTTGTAATCAACAACCTGAGCGCCGCTGCCGTCGCGCAGAGCGTGGAGAGCATTGTCAAGCTCATTGACGAAAGTCAGATGATATTCCTGCCCGGCGGTTTTTCTGGCGGAGACGAGCCGGAGGGAAGCGCAAAGTTCATAACCGCGCTGTTCCGCGCGCCTGCCGTCTCCGACGCGGTTATGCGTCTGCTCAACGAGCGCGACGGACTGATGCTCGGTATATGCAACGGCTTTCAGGCACTGCTCAAGCTCGGCTTGCTGCCGTTCGGCCGCATAACCGAGACCGACGCTAGCTGTCCGACGCTCACCTTCAACGAAATCGGACGTCACCAGAGTATGCTCGTGAGAACGCGGGTCTGCTGCAAAAAGTCGCCTTGGCTGTGCGAGTGCTCGACGGACGAGATATATACCGTTGCCGTCAGCCACGGTGAGGGGCGCTTTGTCGCGAGCGACGCCATGCTCAATACGCTTGCCGCGAGCAGTCAGATAGCGACGCAGTACGTCGACCTTTCCGGAGTCCCCACCGAGGACGTGCGCTTTAACCCCAACGGCTCAGCGCTTGCAATCGAGGGCATAACCAGTCCCGACGGGCGCATATTCGGCAAGATGGGGCATTCCGAGCGAACGGGTGACAACGTCTATAAGAACGTATGCGGCAACAAGTATCAACCGATTTTCACAGGCGGCGTGAACTATTTCAAGGTGTGAATCGAACGGCAATAATAGTAACAACGCCATGTAAGACGACCGAGCTTTGCTGCGCGAATGCAATAACGAATAAATCAGGTCGGGCAATTCGCCCGACCTGATTTTGTTGAAGAAATGTTCTATTAAATTGTTGTTCCCGCACGGTCAAAACGATATTGTAAAGTAAAGCAGCTTTATAAGCAAACAGTCTTAGTGTTGACTAAAAAGGCCCCGCTGCCGTAAAGCAGCGGAGTCTTTTGTGCTTTTGATATGCATTCCAACACAAGCCGCAGACCTTACATCGCTTCTCCGCACACGACAGGCATCGGTCTGCACATGAGCTCGAGTGCGGAGCTTTCGCTTGAAATCCACTCTGCAATCCGCGCTTTCGGCAGCAGCACCGGCATACGGTGGTGTACTTTGCGCGCGGACTCGTTCGCCTCGGTCGTGAGGATTACAAAGCGCTGCTCGCCCTCGAACTCGCCCCAAATCCCCGCCATATAGACAAGTGAACTGTTTTGAAGCGTGAACAGATACTTTGTCTTTTTGGAGCCGCCTGTGTCCTTCCACTCAAAATAACCCGTCGCCGGAACCACGCAGCGCCTCTCGGCGAAGCAGCCGCCGAACATCTTTTTCTCTCTCACGCTTTCACTGCGCGCGTTGACGATGACCCCTTTGCCGGAGAAATGCGGAAAGCCCCAAGTTATAAGCGACGGCGCGAGCTGCCGGGTGGTGAGCACCGGAGCAAGATTGGTCGGGAATATCTCTCCGCCGCGGAATTCCGCCTCTTTGCCGAGAGCCTTGAGCTGACGCAGCATTTCCATTGCTTCCTCTCTCTCGTCGTCCG
>CAYXRE010000217.1:0-2771 GCA_964466125.1 uncultured Oscillospiraceae bacterium | reverse complement strand
AGAAAGCTGCTTGCCGGTTTGGACAGTGTTGTCGATATACTCCTTGAGGTTGTCCTCCGCTTTGGAGCTGAGCATCGCGTTGGTGTCCTTGACCGTGTACATACCAAAGGACTGCCGCGCCTTATAGGTGCTCATCTTCATCTGCCCGAATTCCGTCTTGACGTCCATTTCGGGCTTTTTGATGGTGAAATCGGGGTCAGGCGCAGATTTTTGATTGTATTCGAGTCTCGCGTGCTCAACTTCTATTTCGTATTTCACCGGCGTAGTGGTGATTTTCA
The DNA here is from genome assembly GCA_964466125.1 of uncultured Oscillospiraceae bacterium. Taxonomy (GTDB): domain Bacteria; phylum Bacillota; class Clostridia; order Oscillospirales; family Ruminococcaceae; genus JAUNBN01. The sequence goes on along the minus strand of CAYXRE010000217.1, from coordinate 2,493 downwards.
GAAGCTGCATATTCACTCCCTCTTTCTTGTTATTTCAAAAAAGACTTGCGAGAGATAATCCGTTATCGCAGAAAATCCATCAATGTCATGGGCAGAATGTTCGCGCCCATCTGAAGAACCGCCTTGAGGACATAGTCGTTCATGGTCTGGTTGGTCGTTTCCTCCGCGTCGTTCGTGCCCATAAGGCTGTCTATGCGTATTTTGTACTGGTTGACCCGCGTCTCAAGACGGTCGCTCATGTTGTCGAGCGTCGTCGTCTTTGCGCCGATGTCGGTTATGTTGGCGCGGAACTGGTTGGTCATGGTCACGAGTCTGCTGTCCAAAGAGCGTATTTTTGTGTCGTCGTAATTGCGAAGGCAGTTCTCAATGTCGGTCAGCACGTTGAAAAAGCAGTTTGCTTCCCCTTCCGCATCCTTGCCGTAGCCCATGATGTCAAGTCCGGACCATGAGACCTTGAAAGCCGAGGTGCTGTCCACCGTGACCTTGCCGGATGTGTTGTCCTTGGTCATCGTTATGCCAAGTCCGACGTCGAAATACTCGTCGCCGTCCATGGGTATCTCGCGGCGCACGCCGCCGCCGTCCTCATAGTAGTAGCCGTTGTCGTCGTGCTTTATGTCGTCAACGTTTACGCCGTTGTACAGCAGCCGGTTGGTGGTCTTATCGACGCTGAAGGGAACGGTCAGGCTCTGGTTGGTGCCGCCGAAGATATATTTCTGGGAATACTTTGTGTTGCAAAGCGACAGTATCTGGTCGCGGAGATTCGCAATCTCGTTGGCGATTGTTTCGCGTCCGGCAGTGCCGGAGGTGTCGCTCATCGCCTTTACGAGCTTGGAGCCGTGTATGTCGCTGAGCAGCTCGCTTATGCTCATGAGCGTAGACTCGGTCGTCGTCAGCTCCTCGTTTATCGAATCCACGTTGGATTTCTGCTTTTCCGCCTTGTACATATCCAGACGGACGCGCAGCACGCGGGTGCCCGAGGAGATGTCCTCCGACAGGCTCTCGAAGCGGTGCCCCGACGCTATGCGCGCCGAAGTGTTCGCGACGTTCTTCTTTGCCTTGTTCAGATATTTCAGATAGTCTCGCGCGGTGGTTCTGTCCGCTACTCTCATGGCTGTGCGCTCCTTTCAGGAATCGTGCTTACAGTCCGACTCTGCCCATGCGGTTGATGATGACGTCCAGCATATCGTCGAGCGTCGTCATAAATCTTGCAGCCGCCTCGTAGGACTTTTGGTATTTTAGCATATCCGCGGTCTCCTCGTCGCTCGACACGCCGGAGACGTCGTCGCGCTGGGTGAGGAAGTCGTCCGCGACCAGGCTCGTCGCCTCCTGCCTGCCGGTCTGATAGGCAAGCTCGGTGCCGACCTTGGAGATGAAGTCGATTTCATATTGAACGAAGGTGCCCGTGAAGCTCTCGGTCGTGGACTGGAACGCGCGGGACTTGTCGGTCAGGTTGTACGCGATGTTCTGCGCGTACTCGCCGACGCTCTCGTCGCGGCGATAGATGAAATAGCCCGCTCCGCCCTTGCTCCACTCGTTGCTTATCGAGATGCCCGAGGCGGTCACGTTGACAATCGAATTTATCGTTCCGTCCGACAGCCGCTCGCCGATGAGCGTCTTGTATATGACGCTGCCGTTAATGTCCACCGCCGGCTTGCCGGTCGTCTCGTCGTATATCGGTATCGAGCTGTTGACCATTCGCGCAAAATTGTTTGCGAAGGTGTCCAGGCAGTCGCGATAATACAGTATGCCGTTCGCATTGGTCTCGTTGGAGCTGGTCATGTTGACGCCGCGTCCGTTTATGTAGTTGAGCGACGCGAGTATCGAGCCCTGCGTCGTGCCGAGCGTATCGCCGGAGGTGCGCCATTTGACCGAGACGGTGTCGTCGTCGGGGTTCTCGGACATTATGAGCGCGGCAGACTTCTTGCCGTCCACTGCGAGCATATCGCCGAGCGTCACGTTCACCATGCCGTTGGACTGCTCGGATATCGCGATGTTGCCGTAGCCCGCCAGCTCGTCGAGCAGCAGATTGCGCTCGTCATAAAGCTCGTTGGGGCGGAAGTACTCGGTGTTGGAGTTGGTGACCACGGTCGCGTCGGCGGCTATCATCTCGTTGTAATGAGCTATCTGGCTCATTATCTCGTTCACGCGGTCAACGGTTATACCCAAGTCCTGCGTGTACTGCTTGGCGACGTCGTCCATCTTGACGTCCAGCTGCTGGAGTACAGAGCAGATATTCTTGAACGAGGACAGCACGAGATTTGCCTCGGTGTCCTGCGTGGGGGCTTGCATAAAGTCGTTTATCGAGTTGCTGATGTTGACTATCGCGTAGTAAAGACCCGCCTCGTCGGTTATGTCGTTGCCGTCGCCCAGCGCGCTTTGAATGTCGCTGAGCAGATTAGTCGCCTGCGAGTGATAGGCGTTTTTCGAATACTCGTCGCGAAAGCACTTGTCCAAAAAAGCGTCGCGCGTCTGCGAGACCCCGAGCGCCTGAAC
>CAYXRE010000216.1:0-2784 GCA_964466125.1 uncultured Oscillospiraceae bacterium | reverse complement strand
GGTCCTCGCGGGGCTTAAAGGGAACTTTAGCCTCGCAGCCGCACGAAGCGCAGGTGGCGGTGTACATCTCGCGATTGGTACGACCGGCGTTTTTGCGCGCGTCACGGCAGTTTTTGCATCTCTGCGGCTCGTTCTCAAATCCGCGTGAAGCATAGAATTCCTGCTCGCCGGCGGTAAAAACGAACTCTTGTCCACATTCTTTGCAAACCAGGGTCTTGTCTTCGTACATTTCGTTCTCCTCTTTTTTGTTGGGTAAATTCTTCTGCCCTCGGACGGAACCGACCCGTCATCTTTGAAACCAACGCTCTGCCGTTTGAGCTACAAAGGGCATATATCCTGCGCTTTCGCGCTACGAATCCTTGAGTTTTTTCCGCGCCCTCTGCAACGCATTGTCGACGGTCTTGGGTGATTTGTCGAGTTTTTTCGCCGCCGCAAGATAGCTGTACCCGGACAAATGCAGCGCGAGAACGTCGCGTTCGAGCTTGGTGAGCCTGTCGTCGATTGCGCTGAGAATTGCGGCGTGTTCCTCGCTCGCTATGGCAATATCCTCGGGAGACGGAGCTCCCTTGATGCTCTCGGCATTGTCCTCGCTGAGCGAAACATATCCCTTGAGCGGCAGATGTTTCTTTCGAGCCGCCTGACGCACGGCGGCATTTATACCGTTGTTTATACAAGCAGATGCGTATGTAGAAAAGGATGCGCCGCCCTTTTCGTCAAAGCTGCCGATAGCGCGAAACAGACCCAGCAGTCCCTCTTGAATCAGGTCGTCGCGCTCAAGTCCCAACCCGTCCGTGTTTATGCAGTACGCCCTTTTTTCGATGTACGGGAGATACTGTGTCATCATTCGGGCAAGAACCTTTGCCGGATTATTCTTTTCAGCGGATGCTGCAAAATCCACGAAAATCTACATCCTAACACAATAATTCCGATTACATTTACCAAAATATTATACCAGTTCAAAAAAACTAAGTCAATCGCTATATGTTGTGTCACATCGGCATTTCCGGTATAGGCTCGGTGTCGATAAGCTCTCTTGTGACGTTGCGCACATACTTTCCGCCGAGCACGCGAATTATGCAGAACACCGCTTTGATGACAATATCCGCGCGCAGGCACACAAACACCCATATAATCGGCAGCTTCCAGACAAATCCCGCAAGAATGCCCAAAGGCACGGCAACCAGCCACGAGCCGCCCGCATCGATGAAGAAAGCCGTACGGGTGTCTCCGGAGCCGCGAAGCACTCCGGTTATCGACGTCAGCGACACCGCGTCGGGAATCACGACAATCGCCATAATGCCCATTATCTGCACGGCAAGCGAGCGCGTCTCGTCCGTAACGTTGTACAGCAGCACGGCGGGATTGCGCAGCAGCAGTATGATTCCGCTCGCGAGCACTCCGACTCCGAGCGAAAGCAGCAGCAGCGTCTTGCCGATTTTGTCGCGGACATATTCGGTTTTGCCCTCGCCGATTGCCTTGCCGACGACGACCGCAGAGCCGTTGCCGACGCCGAACATAAACACCATCGCCAGCTGCTGGACGACGCACGCGATGCTGTTTGCGGCGACAAAGGTCGAGCCGATTTGACCGATTATCGCCGCCTGGGAAACCGTCGCGAGGCTCCAAATCAGCTCGTTGCCCACAACGGGCAGCGAGTGGCGCAGGTAGTCGGGACGAAGCTCCGGCTCGCCCTTAAACAGCTCGCGAAGCCGAAAGCGCACCTTCTTCTCCGCAAAGAGCATATAGGACAGCGTTATGATAAACTCGCTTATGCGGGCAATGAGCGTGCCCCACGCCGCGCCCTCCACGCCGAGCTGCGGAAAGCCGAACTTGCCGAAGATGAGCAGATAGTTGAATATCACGTTCACAAAGAACGAAACGAGATACACGAAGGTGGACAGCTTTACGTTCTCGACCGCGCGCAGCGACATCAGGTAACAGGACGCGAAGCCGTTGAAGAAATAGGAGAACGCGACGACGCGAAGATAGGACGCGCCGAGGGTGATGACCTCCCGCTCGGACGAAAAAAGGCTGAGTATAAACTCGGGGAACAGCGCGCATATTGTCGTAAACACCAGCGCGACGACAGTTATGCAGCGCATAGATATGCCGAAAACGCGGCGCACCGCATCCACGTTGCCCTTGCCCCAGTATTGCGAGATGAGCACCGAGCCGCCCGAAGCAAGCCCGAAATTGAATACCATAAAGACGAAGTAGGGCTGACCGCCGAGGTTGGTCGCGGACAGCGCGGCGTCACCGAGCGAGCCGACCATAATGGTGTCCATCATGGATATGCCGAAGCTTATGATGTTCTGCATGGCAATGGGGACAACTATCGCGGCAAGGCTCTTATAAAAGGATTTTTCTTTGATTAGGAAATTCACGGGACTATACACTCCAAAAGATATTGCAACCTAGTCAGTATAATTGCTTTAGCAATATAAATCAAATTACAAGTTATTGCACCGCGCCGGAAAATCGGTTATAATAATCTGCGTACCGCGCCGGAATGATGGAATTGGCAGACGTGCTGGACTCAAAATCCAGTGGTAGCGATACCGTGCGGGTTCGACCCCCGCTTCCGGCACCATGTTACAAGCTACCTTTTCAGGTGGCTTGTTTCTTTATGTGGTATAGTAAAACAGTCTGTTTGTTGGGCTGTTTATGATTAAAGATAGCTATATAGAAATAGAAGAACCAAATAAGCCGCTGCCCCTGGAGCACAAAATGCTTCGGGTCGCGGCTTATTGTCGTGTCAGCACTAAGGATGAAGAGCAACTGAAA
>CAYXRE010000215.1:0-2857 GCA_964466125.1 uncultured Oscillospiraceae bacterium | reverse complement strand
CGTCGAGAAGTATATAGCTCAGGTTGCTTGCCGTTGACCACGCGAGGCGGCGCTTGAGGTGATTGGAGCGCAGCGCGAGAAAGGAGCCGACGATTATCGTGAGCGACGCGGCGCACATCGGGACGTACTGCGCGAAGGTGCCCGCGAGCAGTTCGGTGCCGAAGCTGTAATAGGTCAGCCGTATGCACGCGAACGCGCCCGCCTTGACGACGGCGACGGCGTGCAGCAGCGCGGTGACGGGAGTCGGCGCGACCGATGCGGACGGCAGCCACGAGCTCATGGGCAGCAGCGCCGCCTTAACGCCGAAACCGAAGAACGCAAGCACGAATACCGCGCGAAGCAGCTGCTCATTGCCCGCGATTGCGGCGGGATCCAGCACCCCGCCGAGCACAAACGCCGAGCTTGTCGAGCAGTAATTGACGATGAACACGACCGAGATGAAGCCGAACGCGGCGCCGGTCATGGAAAACAGCAGATACTTCTTGCCCGCAAAGCGCGCCTTGCCGTCCATGCGGTGCATGACCAGCGGCAGCGTCGCGAGGGTCAGCAGCTCAAAGAACAAATAGAGCGTCACGGGGTTGCCCGCAAACGCCACGCCGCACACGACGCCGTAGGAGCACAGGAAAAAGGCGAAGAAGCGGTTCTCGTGTCCCTCGGTCTTCATGTAGTCGAACGCGTAGAGCGTCGTCAGCGGCCAGAGCACCGCGACCATCGCCGCGAATATGCGGGACAGTCCGTCCACGTTGAATAAAAAATGCATTTCCGGCGTCAAGCGCAGCAGCGTAAGCGCCTCGCCGTCGTAGAAAATCGCGAGCGCAAGCACGACCGCCGAGTTGATGCAGACCGCCGTCATGGTAAGCGAGTTGCGCACTCTGCGCCCGCGCGTCACGCGAAAGCACAGCGTTATGGCGACGAGCGAGGGAAACAGAATCGGGAACAGCAGAAGATAATTGCTCATAGGGCACCTCCGCACAGCAAATCAGACAGCGCCGAGAACGCCTTAGTCAGCGGCGCGGGAAATGCGCCGAGCGCCAAGGACAGCAGCGCGAGCGCGCACAGCGGCAGCGTCATGTAAAGCGACGGCTCGCGTTTTTTGACGGAATAATCCTCACCGGGGAAGAATGCGTCCGCGACGATGGGCAGCGTGTAGCCCGCCGTCAGCAGCGCGCTTATGAGCAGCACGACAACTCCGATGTCACCGAGCGTGCTGCCAAGCGAGCCGCTCGCGATAGCCCATTTTGCCGCAAAGCCGCCGAGCGGCGGTATGCCGATGAGCGAGAGCGAAAACAGCGTAAAGCAGCACATCACCACCGGCATTTCCCGTCCGATTCCGCGCAGCTCGCGCACGAGGGTGTGACCGGTCTTGTGGATTATCGCGCCAGCGCACAGGAACAGCCCGACCTTCGCAAGCGAGTGAAACAGCACCTGCTCGAGCGCGCCGGTGAACGCGGACGGCGTGAACATACAAAGCGCGAACACGACGTAGGACAGCTGACTTACCGAGGAATAGGCGAGCCGCTTTTTGAGCAGCTTTTCCTCATAAGCGAGCATGGAGCCGATAAAAATCGTCGCAATTGCGAGCACGCAAAGCACCGTCTGCACATAGCTTCCCTTGAGCAGCGGCGCGCCGAAAACGTAGTACATCGTTCGCAGCATTCCGAGTATGCCCGCTTTGGTGATAACGCCGGACAGCAGCGCCGACGCGGGCGCGGGAGCCTCGGGGTGGGCGGTCGGCAGCCACGCGCAGAGCGGATAAAGTCCCGCCTTGCTGGAGAATCCGAGCGCGATGAGCAGCGCCGAGGCGAGCGCGGCGGGCGAGCTCACTATCCCCGCTCCGCTTGCGGAAAACTCTGCGAGCAGCGCGCTCGGGCAAAGCATGAAGCCAGCGAGCGCAAGCGCCGCGCCCGCGACCGAGAAGCCGAGATATTTGAGTGCCGCAGCGCGCGCGGCGGGGGTGTTGTTGTGCAGCACCATGGGGTAGGAGCACAGCGATAAAATCTCAAAGAATAGATAGTAGGAGAAAAGGCTGCTCGAAAAGCACAGTCCGAGCATGGCGCCGAGCGAAATAAACGTGAAGCCGAACAGCCGCTGACGGTGCTCGTCCTTTTCGGTGTATTCGAGCGCGAAAACCGACGCGCAGACGAACGCCGTCGTCACGAGCAGCGCGAAGAACCGCGACACCTCGTCGCTGCGAAGCGTGAGCGTCAGCCCGCCCGAGCGCAGCAGCGTTATCCCGTCGCCGCCGCAGAACACCGCGAGCGCAGTAAATATCGCGAATACCGCGCTTGAAACAAGCACAAACGGTTTGATTTTTACCTTTTTGAAAAGCAGCAGCGCCGCGCCGAGCAGCATTGGCAGCGCAAAGGCGAGGACGTAAAACAGATTATTCATTCACCCTCACCTCATCAGCACGGCGATGCCGTCGTTTATCAGTCTGATTATCCGCCCGCCGTCCACTCCAAGTAGCAGCACCATCGCGCAAAGTATGACCGCCGCGACGGCGTAGCCGCGGTTGGGAGCGGGTTTGCCCTCGCGCATGAACTCGCTCGGAGTCCAAAGGGCGATTACCGCAGGGACGTAGTACATGGCGTTGAGCACCGAGCTTATCGCGAGCGCGATGAGCGCGAACCACATCTTGCGCTCGTTTATAAGAGCCGCGTCCGCGAAATAGAACTTGGCGTTGAAGCCCGCGAGTAGCGGTATGCCAATCATCGAAAGCGCGCCTATGGTGAAGCACACTCCCGCGAGCTTATCCTTTCGCGCGGCGCCGCGCAGCCGAAACAGGCTCTTTTCGTGCCCTTGCACCTCGCAAAGCCTGCCTGCGGACAGGAACAGCATGGGCTTGGTGTAGGCGTGC
>CAYXRE010000214.1:0-2865 GCA_964466125.1 uncultured Oscillospiraceae bacterium | reverse complement strand
TGCTCTTTTCAACGCTCTGCGGTCGCTCCTTCACGCTCCAAGCCGTCGCCGCACTCCGGCGGCTCGGTTGCAAGCGCCCTCGCTGCGCCTCCGTTCGCTTTGGGCTTCTCGCGCTTGTGCTTCGCACGGTCTCGTAAGGTCAAGGGCATAAGTGCGCGACGCTTATCAAAGAGCACACCCTTTCGGGTGTGCTCTTTTCAACGCTCTGCGGTCGCTCCTTCACGCTCCAAGCCGTCGCCGCACTTCGCCTGTTCGCTTGTAAACGCGCTCACAACGGCTCCGCTTGCTCCCGTGCTTTTCGCGTTTGTGCTTTGCACGGTCTCGTAAGGTCAAGGGCATAAGCGCGCGACGCTTATCAAAGAGCACACCCTTTCGGGTGTGCTCTTTTCAACGCTCTGCGGTCGCTCCTTCACGCTCCAAGCCGTCGCCGCACTCCGGCGGCTCGGTTGCAAGCGCCCTCGCTGCGCCTCCGTTTGCTTTGTGCTTCTCGCGCTTGTGCTTCGCACGGTCTCGTAAGGGCAAGGGCTGAGGTCAAGGGAAAAGGTCAAGGACAAGGGCGGACGTGAATGAGAATAATCTGTGGGTTATATAAAAGCAGCAGTTACCCAAGCATTTGCTTGCGGTGCTGCTGCTTTTCCTTATTTTATATACGAGCTGCGATTCGTCGCGTCGTCAGGAGCAGTATTCCCCCGACACCCAGCCGAGGTGATTTTCATATCGAACATAGTACCAGCCGTCCTGCTCCGCATAGGATATCACTTCCGAGCCATCGGGTATAAGCGTTATTTTTTCAAAATTTGTCCCGGGTCCCTGTCTCATTCGCAGTCCGCCGTTTGCGCGTACCGTTCTAAGCGTCTCCTTACCGGAAGTGTCTGTCAAAGCTTCATCGTTCACAGCGTCGGTAATGCTCTGGGTCTCCGAGCCGGCGCTTGGAGCTGCCGCACTTACCTCACAGCCCCGATAGCGAAGTCCGTCCTCGGTATCATAAAAAATATAGCTTACCGTACACAGCCGCGCTCTGTCGATTCCGTTTGCCGACGCAACTCTCTCAAAGCTGTCGCCGATTTGATGTCCAAGGTTGTTTTCTTTCAGCAAACTGCCGTCCGCGTCGCAGAGACTGCCGTAATCGCCCATATCGTCCATATAGTAATACATACAGTGGGCATTCACTACGGCGCGGTCGTCCAGAATTTCGACATTGATTATCTCATAAGGAGCGCCGGAGCCGCCTGCTCCGCCGTACCCCCAGCCGACTATCGCGGTAGTGTCATCACTAAGCTGCATTAACACGGGATTGCTGCCCGCACCGTCAGTGGAAAGCACATCGGTATGTCCTTTGCCGAAAATCCTATCCATGCGCTCTTGCAAGGCGTCATTGCCGCATACGTCAATGTTGAATTTGTCATCGACCTGCAGACCGTCAATCACCACTCCGCGCGCCACTGCCTCTTTGACCTCATCGGCATTTCCCCGCGAAAAGAGCTCTGCCCACTCGCCGTAGAAATACATATGCTCGATTATCGCGGCTTCATCAATATCCGACGGGTCCTGCAACGACACCACGCTCGAAAAGAAGTAGTCGTTGAGTTCCATAAACTCAAGAATATCCTCTTGACTATAGTGAAAACCGGCGGCGGGCGGTTGCTGCTGCGGCGCCGGTGCGACAGCCTCAGGCTCCTGCGCGTTCGGTTCAAAAACATCCCCGTTCATCAAGGCACAGCCGGAAAACAGCAAGCATATCACTGAAGCAACTGCCAACGCGATATGTAGTTTTTTCATGTGGCACCTCCCGCAGTCTTTAGTAAAAAGTGCATATCGGTCTATGCCTGTCAATCTTTCGCCCTTTCCGCCCCATGAGCGCACAGGATTCAAAAATTGATTTCTATGCTTTTCCCGACAGTTTCGGTATTCTCATCTATTGTGGCTCCCTCGATAGCCGCGATTTCGCTGCTCAGCCTTACTTCGCTCCAACGCTCGGAGTCGCGCAGGCTTGCGGCATCGTAATAAAATGCAGTCATCTGCTTTTCGCCGCCCGTCGCTTGAAAGAATGCACTTTCTATCGACTGCTGTAAATCGTCCAGATTTTTGATTGCGCTGTCCAAAGCGTTGAAGATTTCCTCGGGGTCGTCGGACAAACTGCCGAGTCCTAAGGCTTCACCCGAAATTCCGTCGAGTATGTTCTTCGTTACCTCGGACGCCAAGCCGCCGGAGTACTCATCGTACTGCTTTGCCCAGCCGTTGTAGAACTTGACAATACTGTTGATTTCTGCTGAAAAATCGGTTCTGACGCTGTTCCTGTAGCTTTCAATCAGTTCGTCCGCTCTTTGTGCGGTTATGCGCGTATCGGTCTGCGGGATTTCGCCGCTTGCGATTTTTTCGTATTCACCGATTCTTGAAAGCACCGTTTCCAGCCGCTTCCTTTGATAGCCGAGCTCGCTTTTCACCGAGACAACGCCGTTTCTTTGCTGCGTCAGCGCGGACTCCGCCCATTGCGCTTGGCTGCGGCTTCCGAGCGTCGGCGAGTTCTCACAATCAATCAGTTTCTTCGGCTTGGCGCCTTTGGAGCCGAGCAGCTCCAACGCCTTCTTGCTCAGCTCAACGGTATCGTAATTCCGATTTCGCTGAATAATTAAATCAATGCGTTCGGTGATGGTCTTGAACGCGGTGAATCGCGCATTGATGTTTTTGTGTGCGGCAAAGCCAACCGCCGCAGCCTTGGACTGAATCGCGCGCATCAGACTACCCCCTTTTCGGCTTTTGACCCTTATGTTAAGATTATTCCACGGTTAAATACAAACTCAAGACCCAGTCGGCGCCAAAACACGCGCGTCGCGAGGTAAACGGAGCGTAGACCCAGCATCTGTT
>CAYXRE010000213.1:0-2972 GCA_964466125.1 uncultured Oscillospiraceae bacterium | reverse complement strand
CGGATTATTGCAATGAAAGGACGCTTTCCGTTTGTCGGAAAACGCCCTTTTTGGTGTCTGCGTTTGATTTTACATCGCACGCGGTCTTTTTTGTAAAAAGGTAATGTGCTATACTGTTTTACAGCATTTTTTGTCGGAGGAAGGACTATTGGGCGAGCGAATCAAGCGCGTACTGCGCGCCGCGGCTTTCTTTTTGATACTGGCGGCGATTCTTGCCGTTTTGCAGCTTGTTTTCATATATAAGGATATGCCGGAAAACCACTCGCGCACGCTGAATTCGCGCGTTACGAGCTACAATCTGTCCAATCCGGTGCAGGGCTTCTATGAGCTGCCGAAAAACTCACTGCAAGCCGCGTATGTCGGCGCAAGCACCGTTTACTGCGGCATCGACCCCAACGTGATTTACGGGCAGTACGGCGTTTGCGGCTATGACTACACCGGCTCGAACATGATGGTCGGCGCAGAGTATTATGCGCTGCGGGAGGTCTTTCGCACCCAGCAGCCGCGGCTGGTCGTAATCGACTGCACCTTCATCGACTCTCGCAGCTACGGGCTGACAGGCGCGGCGAACTTTCTGACCCCATTCACGCCGCTGTCGATTCCGAAAATCGAGTTTTCCCGCCTGTTTGAAAGCTCGGATGAGCGCGCGGCGGTGCTGCTGCCGTTGAGCAAATACCACTCGCGCTGGAGTTCGCTTACGGCAAATGATTTCACCTATCTGTTCTCGCAGCGGCAGGATATGCTGCTGGGAATGATGGGTCTGATAAGCGGCGATGAGATGATGAACGAGATGTACAGCGGCGCCGAAGCCTCATACGAGAGCGCGGGCGAGATTTATGAGACGGACAGGGAGTATATAGACAAAATGGCGGCGGAATGCGCGCGAAACGGCGCGACGCCGATGTTTATTGTCACGCCGAGCGTTATCGCCCGTTCGAGCGAACGAACGCCGCAGATAGCTGCCGTCGGCGAATACATCGAAAATCAGGGCTATGCGTTTTACAATTACAGCGAGGACGCCCGCTTTGTGCCGAAAAACGGTGAGCTTGCGGACGACACGCACCTTTCGGTGGCGGGCGCGAGGCATTTTTCGCTGTTGCTCGCGCAGGATATGCTTGAGTTGTGTGACGAGCTTGCGCAAGGACAGCGCAGCGAGTATTACGACGAATGCCTTGAGCGGCACGACGCTCTGATTGAGCAGATTTTCGGAACGGAGGAAGCGCAGAATGCTGTTTAATTCCTTCGATTTTCTGCTGTTTTTCCCGCTCGTTGTGCTCGGCTATTTTCTAATACCCGCGCGTTTCAAGCGGCTGTGGCTGCTTGCGGCGAGCCTGTATTTCTACGGGTGCTGGAACGCCGCCTATCTCGGGCTGATACTGTTTTCCACCCTCGTGACCTACTGCTGCGCGCGCGGACTGGACGCGATTGAGCAAAAGGGCGGCGAGCGGGTAAAAACGCGCAAAAAGCTGTGCGTTGCCGCGAGTCTTGTCATCAATCTCGCGATTCTTTTTGTCTTTAAGTATTACGACTTCTTCGCGCTTTCGCTCAATTCGCTGACCGGCACGAACACGGTGAGCGCACTCGGGCTGCTGCTGCCAGTCGGAATCTCCTTTTATACCTTTCAGGCGCTCGGCTATACGATAGACGTCTATCGCGGCACAATACATGCGGAAAAGAATATTCTCGACTACGCGCTGTTCGTGACCTTTTTTCCGCAGCTGGTCGCAGGACCCATTGAACGCGCCGAAACGCTGCTGCCCGCGCTCAAGCAGACGCACGCCTTTGACGCCGAACGGGTCAAGCGAGGACTGCTGACGATGGCGTGGGGTTATTTTCTCAAGCTGGTGATAGCCGACCGCGCCGCGATGTGCGTGCAGACGGTGTACGCCGCCGACGGAGCGAGCGGCTTTCAGTACGCGGCGGCGACGGCACTGTTCGCTTTCCAGATTTACTGCGACTTTGCGGGCTATTCGACCATTGCGCTCGGCGCTGCACGGGTGCTCGGCATCGAGCTTATGCAAAACTTTCGTCAGCCGTACTTCTGTGCGAGCATAGCCGATTTCTGGCGGCACTGGCACATTTCGCTGTCCGGCTGGTTTCGCGATTACCTCTATTTCCCGCTCGGCGGCAGCCGCTGCTCGCGCGCGAGAAACTATTTTAACCTGATGGTCGTTTTTCTCGTCAGTGGTCTGTGGCACGGCGCGAGCTGGACCTTTGTCGTCTGGGGCGCGCTGCACGGGATTTATCAAATAATCGGCTCGCTGACCCGTCCGCTGAAAGCCAAGTTGTATGCGGCGCTTCGGCTCGACCCCGAAAAGGGCGTTGTGCTCGCGCTGCGCCGCGTCGTCAATTTTGCGCTGGTCTGCTTTGCGTGGATATTCTTCCGCGCCGAAAGCATGGGCGAGGCGGTGAAAATCCTGCGCGCGGTATTCAGCCCGTCGCTGTTCGAGCTGTCGGGGACGGATTTGCTGCCCGGCTTGGGCTCGGCGGACGCGCTTGCGCTCGCAAGGCGGAACGAGGGGCTCGTCCATCTCTGCGGCACTGCGATGGAATATGTCGAGGCTGACGTCTTCCAGTTTCTCCGCAAGTGCCGCGACGAAGGACGCAAGTTCGACCTGATCGTCCTCGACCCGCCGAAGTTCGCCGCGACGAAGGGTCAGCTTATGAAGGCGGCGCGTGGGTACAAGGACATCAACCTCCTTGCGATGAAGCTCCTGAAGCCCTACGGCCTCCTCGCCACCTTCTCCTGCTCGGGGGCGGTCTCGCCGGAGTTCTTCGACACTGTCCTCGCCGAGGCCGCGTACGACGCGCACCGTTCGTTCCAGGTGGCGGCGCGCACCCGCGGGGCCCACGGCCTTGAGCTGGTACAGCGCATCCAGCGCCTCGCGCGGGCTCAGGGCATCGGGGTTGATCCCGGCCAGCGCGGCCTCCACCGGGCTGGCCCCGGCGCTCTCAGGGGCTTCGGGCGTGGC
>CAYXRE010000212.1:0-3066 GCA_964466125.1 uncultured Oscillospiraceae bacterium | reverse complement strand
TAGAGATTGACTTTATGGTGGTCTCCAGCTTTGCCGGAGGCGTTGTGAGCTCCGGCGAGGTGAACATAACCAAGGACGTCGCAATATCGCTTGAGGGGCGCGACGTGCTGATAGTCGAGGACATTCTCGACAGCGGTCTGACGCTCGAAAAAGTGACCGAGGTATTCAAAAAACGCAATATCGCGAGCTTGAAGATAGCCACGCTGCTCGACAAGCCCGCGCGCCGCAAATCCAGCATAGTGCCCGATTACGTCGGCTTCGTGATTCCCGACGAATTCGTCGTCGGCTACGGTCTCGACTATGACGAGCACTACCGCAATCTTCCCTACGTCGGCGTACTCAAGCCCGAGGTCTACTCGAGCGAGGACGCCAGGGCGCTTGAGGAGCAAAAAGCCGCAAGCGCGCAATAATCAACAGGAAAAGGAATTGTAAATGCAAAATAAGAGCAATAAAGGCAGGGGATTAACGCTTTTGCTTATAGCCGCCATGCTGGTGATGATGATTGCCATGTTCCAGCAGTCGCGCGTAAGCACCGAGAAATACTCGGCGGTAATCAAACAATTTCAAACTCAACAGGTAAGCGAATTTGAGCTTAATCTCGGAAGCGGAAAGCTGACCTACCGCCTTCGCACCGACACGGCAAGCACGCTTACGCATAACTACACCGTTCCGAACGTTGATCTGTTCTTGCTTGACGTGCGTGACAGCGTGCAGGAATACAACGACGCGCACCCGAGCGAGCCGATTGTCTACAACTACGTTGCCGCCTCCAACTGGGGCACGATAATCATCAACTTCCTGCCGGTGGTGCTGCTTATCGGCGCTGTGGTGGCGTTCTACTTTATGATGAGCCAGCAGACGGGCGGCAGAGTGGGCTCTATCGGCAAGGCGAAAACGCACGGCTCGCAGGACGAGGAGCGCAAAGCCACTTTTGTGGACGTTGCGGGAGCGGACGAGGAGAAGGAAGAGCTGCTCGAGATTGTGGAGTATCTCAAAAACCCCGCGAGATTCAGAGCGCTCGGCGCAAAGATACCGCGCGGCGTGCTGCTCGTAGGCCCTCCGGGAACCGGTAAAACGCTGATTGCCCGCGCCGTTGCGGGTGAAGCAGGTGTGCCGTTCTACTCGATTTCCGGCTCGGACTTTGTTGAGCTGTATGTCGGCGTCGGCGCATCACGCGTTCGCGACCTTTTTGAAAAGGCGAAGAAAACCCGCCCGAGCATAATATTTATAGACGAAATCGACGCCGTCGGCAGACAGCGCGGAACAGGACTCGGCGGAGGACACGACGAGCGCGAGCAGACGCTCAATCAGCTGCTGGTCGAAATGGATGGTTTTACTGGCAACGAGGGAGTAATCGTCATGGCGGCGACCAACCGCGCAGACGTTCTCGACCCTGCGCTGCTTCGTCCCGGCCGCTTTGACCGCCGGGTTTATGTCGGCGTACCTGACGTAAAGGGACGTGAGGAGATACTGAAGGTTCATGCGCGCAACAAGCCGCTCGGACCGGATGTGGATTTGAACACCATTGCCAAGAGCACGCCCGGCTTTACAGGTGCAGATTTGGAAAACCTGCTCAATGAAGCGGCGCTGCTCGCGGCGCGCGCTAACCAAAAGGCAGTCACCGAAAAGAACATCGAGGAAGCACGGCTCAAAGTCGAAATGGGACCCGAAAAGAAGTCCAAGCGCGTTACCGACGAGGACAGACGGCTTGCGGCATACCATGAGGCGGGTCATGCGATTGCAACGTTCTACGCTACGCCTGAACAGTCGGTGCACTATATAACGATCATTCCCAGAGGTATGGCGGGCGGCTTTACGATGTCGCTGCCAGTGGACGACAAAGAATTCCGCACAAAGCGCAGCATGGAAAACGAGATTGTCACGCTGCTCGGAGGACGCGTTGCGGAGCAGCTTGTTTTTGAGGACATCTCTACCGGAGCTTCGAGCGACCTTGAGCGCGCGACGCAGATTGCGCATCTGATGGTGACCAAGTACGGCTTCTCCAAGCGCCTCGGACCCGTCGTGTACGGCGACCACAACGAGGTGTTCCTCGGACGTGATTTCACCCAGTCGCGCAATTACTCCGACCAGGTTGCGAACGAAATAGACACCGAGATTCGCACGATAATCGAGGAATGCTATAAGACCTGCAAAAAGATTCTCAGCGAGCATATGGATAAACTGAAGGCTGTTGCGGAAAAGTTGCTTACCGAGGAGAAGATTGAAAGCTTTGAGTTCAAGGGCATAATGGGCGTAATCACCAAGGACAGTGCGCCGAGTGAGCTTGCGGCGGAGAAGCCGCAAACCGAGCAGGCACCCGCGCCCGAGGTCAAGGCGGACGAGCAAACTGAGGTAAAGCCCAAGCGAACTTCACGTTTGCGTAAGCCAAAGGACGCGCCTAAGGACGAGTAAACCGGTGAAAACCACGTCGAAAACAGCAGAACGGATTTTATGTGTTCCGAGGCTTTTTAAGCCTCGGAACACTTTTAATTGTGTTTGCCTTGTGGTATAATAACATCATATTGTATAAGGGAGATTGTGCGGTACAGCACAGGATGAGCGATGCAGGGCAAAGAACGCAAGTACACAAACGAAAGCATAAAGACGCTCAAGGGCGCCGACAGGGTGAGAAAACGCCCCGCCGTGATATTCGGCTCGGACGGAATCGAAGGCTGCGAGCAGTCCATCTTTGAGATAATCTCCAACTCTCTCGACGAAGCGAGGGAGGGCTTTGGCAAACGCATAATCGTGACCAAGTATCTCGACAATTCCGTTGAGGTTGAGGATTTCGGACGCGGCATACCGGTCGATTACAACAACAAGGAGCAGGAATTCAACTGGAAGCTGCTTTTCTGCGAGTTGTATGCGGGCGGAAAGTACGACAACATGAGCGGCAATACCTATGAGTATTCGCTGGGAATCAACGGTCTCGGGCTTTGCGCGACGCAGTACTCGTCGGAATACATGCAAGTGGAGATATTCCGCGACGGCTTTCGGTACGAGATAAACTTTAAGGCGGGTGAGCCGGACGGCGACATGAAGAAAGAGCCGACGACCCGAAAAAAG
>CAYXRE010000211.1:0-3076 GCA_964466125.1 uncultured Oscillospiraceae bacterium | reverse complement strand
CGCATTTGTGGACATCGGCGTGCATCAGGACGGTCTGGTACATATCTCCCGCATTGCCGACCGCTACATCAAGCACCCGTCCGAGGCGGTCAAGACCGGCGACATAGTCAAGGTCTGGGTACTGGACGTGGACATTGCCAAAAACCGAATCTCGCTTACAATGCTCAAACCCAAGGAAACGGAGGAAAAGAAGAATGCTTAAACATATAGTTTTGTTCAAGTTCAAGGACGAGGCGCTCGGACATACCAAGGAAGAAAACCTCATTACGGCGAGGGAAAAGCTGCTCGCACTGCCCGCGATAATCGACGTCGTGCGCTCGATGGAGGTCGGCTTTGACGAGCTGCATTCCGAGATGTCCTATGACTTCGCGCTGACCGTTGTGTTTGATTCTCTTGAGGACATGAAGACCTACCGCGACCATCCCGCCCACGTTGAGGTCGGCAAGTTTATGTCCGCCGTGCGCGAGGGACGCGTGGTAATCGACTACAACTTGGAGTGATTGCAATTTGTGCTGCATAAGCCGCCCGTTTCTATATGGAACGGGCGGCTAACACTATGGTAATATAAGTTTCCCGCTGTAAATTGTTGCAGTGTCGAAGCGCACAAGCTATAATAATGATACAACTTTGTGAGGAGTGAATAAAATGTTCGACCCGAACGACGGCTTTATGTACCTTGTTACCGCGCTCGTCATCGCGATTGTAATCGCACAGTCGGTGTTTTTCCTGCTCAAGGCTATCAAACGCGCCAAGCAGCTGAACATCCAAAGCGACGTCATCAAGAAGACGATCAGCTCATCCGCCATCTTCACCATTGCGCCCGCCGTGGCAATATTGCTCGGCGTAATCGCGCTGTCCAAGGCGCTCGGCTTCCCCTTCCCGTGGCTGCGCCTTTCGATAATCGGCGCGCTGACCTATGAGACCTCCGCTGCCGCGACCGCCGCGAGTGCAGTCGGCTTCGACCTTTCCAACACGATAACCGACCCCGCCGCGTTTGCGGACATCGCGTGGGTCGTAACGGTCGGCTCTGTGTTCGCCATGCTGCTCGTTATCTTCTTTACCAAGAAAATCGAAAACAGCTTGGACAAGATTAAGGCCAAGGACACCAAGTGGAGCGACATTTTCATGACCGGACTGTTCTTGGGCATGATTTCGGCGTTTCTCGGCGTTGTTTTCGCCCGCGTCGGCGAGGGACTCGTCGGCTGGACTCCCGTGTTCGTAATGCTCGTGTCCGCGATAATCATGTCGATATGCGGCATTATTTACAAAAAGACCAAGGCTGCGTGGGTCACCGACTATGCGCTGCCCATCAGTATGCTCGGCGCCATGGCGCTCGCGCTTCCGATAACCAACCTTGTCAATTCCATTGCGGCGTAAGGGGGAGAATGAAATGAAAGAAAAAAGCTACCGTGACCAAGTACATACCTACGGACGCATCTGGAACACCATTGCGCTGCTCGCTTTTTTGAGCGTGCCGCTTGCGATAAGCATTCACTACAACGCATGGCCTGAAATGGGCGGCGTGCTGAAAGGACTGCTCGGTGTAATCCCTCTGTTCTGGACGGTCGCAATCATTGAGGTCACGACCTACGTTCCCATGCTCGGCACCGGCGGAACCTACCTCGGCTTCGTGACCGGCAACCTGTCCAACCTGAAGGTTCCGTGCGCGATGACCGCCATGGAAAACGCCAACGTCAAGGCAAACAGCGAGGAGGGCGAGGCGATATCGACCATTGCCATAGCGATTTCTTCGCTCGTGACGACCGTTATAATTGCTGCGGGCGTGCTGCTGCTCTCACAGATCGAGCCGTTTCTGGAAAGCCCGCAGATGCAGCCCGCGTTTGACAACATTCTGCCCGCGCTGTTCGGCGCGCTCGCGGTCGTGTACGTCTCAAAGAACTGGAAGATAGCGCTCGCGCCGCTCATCTTCATGATAGTGCTGTTCATCGCCGTTCCGTCGCTTTCGAGCGCTGTCGGCGTGCTCGTGCCCGTCGGCGCGGTCATCGCTATCGGCGTTGCGCGCATACTGTACAAAAAGGGTCTGCTCGACGACGAAAAGACCGCGTAAGCAAATTGACAAAGAAAAACGGCTGCAAGCTATTTGCTTGCAGCCGTTTGTTGTTGTATTAAAGTATCAGCAACGTGCTTACTTGTCCTCGCGAAGCTGGCGAAGGCACTTTTCACAGACGGTCTTGCCCATGAAGGTGGTGGTGTTTTCCTCGCTCTTGCAGAAAACGCAGGAGGCGGAGTAGCGGCGGATTATTATCTTGTCGCTTTCGGCGAATATCTCAACGGGGTCACCGCTTCCGATACCGAGCTTATTGCGAAACTCGATAGGTACGACTATTCTGCCGAGCTTGTCTACGTCTCTTACGATGCCTAATGAATCCATTTTCGTGTTCTCCCTTGTTAGTGTTTGGTTGTTTTTTGAATATATATCCTCTGCCGATACTATGTATTAAAGAGGTATAAGCAGATGATGAACAAAATAATGGCGGGGATGATTGGGATTTCGGCGCTGTTTGCGCTCGCGCTCGGAAAGGGCGGGGAGCTTACCTCCGCCGTGCTCGAAAGCGGCGCTCGCGGTGTCGAGTTTTGTCTGGAGCTGTGCGGGATAATTTGTATCTGGTGCGGCGTGATGAAGATTGCGGAGAAATCGGGTCTTTGCGAACGCGTCTCGCGGCTGCTTTCGCCGATAACCTCCGCGCTGTTTCCGGGACTTGCAAGGAGCTCGGCGGAGGCGATGGACTCGATTTCCATGAACATAACCGCAAACATACTCGGGCTCGGCTCGGCGGCGACGCCCTTTGCGCTGCGCGCCATGGGCAAGCTCGACGAACTCAACGGCGGTTCGCATACGGCAAGCGACCACATGGTCGTCTTTACCGTGCTCAATACCGCGTCCTTCCAGCTTGTCCCGACCACCGTTGCGGCGATTCGGGCGAGCGCGGGAAGCAAAAACCCGCTCGATATAATATTCTGCGTGTGGCTGAGCTCTGCGGTCTCGGTGCTCGTTGCCGTGATCGGCGCAAAGACGCTTTGCCGCGCGCGCAGGAAAAAAGAGGAGGGAAGAAGG
>CAYXRE010000210.1:0-3081 GCA_964466125.1 uncultured Oscillospiraceae bacterium | reverse complement strand
TTGTTCATGTTCTGTCCTTGAGCGGAATATACTCTCTGGGAACGCCGAGATATTTGTATGCCGGACGGATTATGCGGTTGCCGAACAGCCGCTCCTCGGTCATGTGCGCGCACCAGCCCGCGACGCGGGAGACGGCGAACATCGGCGTATAAAGCTCGACGGGGACGCGCATGGATTTGAACACCAGTCCCGAGAACAAATCGACGTTTGCGCACGAGTTGTGAACGCCGCGCTTTTCCTCAAGCATTCGCGGCGCGTATTGCTGCACCTTGCAAAGCAGCTCAAAATCCTCAAGCGTGCCTGAGCTCTCGCACAGCTTGCGCGCGTTTTCCTTGAGTATGAGCTGGCGCGGGTCGGAAAGGGTGTAAACGGGGTGACCTATACCGTAGATAAGCCCCGAACCGTCTCCCTCCTTTTTCTCGAGGATACGTCCGAGGAAATCGGCTATCTCCTCGTCGTCGCTGTAATCGCGAACACCCTCCTTGATGAAGTCGAGCATTTCCATGACCTTTATGTTCGCGCCGCCGTGACGGGGTCCCTTGAGCGCGCCGATTGCCGCCGAAATCGCAGAGTAGGTGTCGGTGCCCGACGAGGTCAGCACGCGGGTGGTGAAAGCCGAGTTGTTGCCGCCGCCGTGGTCGGCGTGCAGCACAAGGCACAAATCCAGCAGCCGCGCCTCCTCCTCGGTGAACTTTTTGTCCGAGCGGTTGGTGCGCAGTATATTCTGAGCAATCGAATACTCTTTCTTGGTCTGGTGCAGGTACATGCTCTTCTTGTCATAAACTCGGCGCTTGACCTGATACGCGTCCACCATAATGGTCGGCATACAGGCGATTAGCCGTATCGACTGATACAGCGTGTTCTCAAAGGTCTTGTCCTCGGCAAAGTCGTCGTAGGAATAAAGTGCGAGCACCGAGCGCGCCATCTTGTTCATGATGTTGCGCGAGGGCGCTTTCATTATCATGTCCTCCGCGAAGCCCTCCGGCAGGTCGCGCAGCTCGGAAATCAGCTCAAGAAAAACTGTCATCTGCTCTTGGGTCGGCAGCGAGCCGAACAGCAGCAGCCAAACGACCTCCTCGAACATAAAGCGGTTCTCGTTCTTGCCCGCGTTCACTATGTCGCGCAGGTCGATTCCGCGATAGATGAGCTTTCCGTCGCAGGGCTTGCGCTTGCCGTTGACCAGTTCGTAGCCGACGACGTCGCATATACTCGTCAGCCCCGCGAGCACGCCTGTCCCGTTCTCGTTGCGCAGTCCGCGCTTAACGCCGTATTTCGACCAGTCGTCGCTGTTGATGTAATTGTATTTTTTATATTCGTCGCATAGATATGTAAGGGCGTCCTTTTGCGTCTGGGTAAGAACGTGCAGCATCTTTTCTACCCTCCTGCAGCGCCTTTGCGCTGGTTTTGATATTAGTAAACTGTATTGTATCACACTTCAGCGTGATTTGAAAGATTTTTCGGCGCGCCGCGCGCAGGAAAGGACTGTCTATGAAGCACCTGATAAAGACCTTTGTCATACTCACCGTTATAATCGCACTGCTGCCCGCGCTGCCGCTGCTTTTTTCGCATAAAGCGCAGGAAATACTTCCCGCACCGGTCGCGGACGAGCAGAGCTCGGCGGTGTATGAGGGCGGCGAGCTGCTGGTCTTTGACAAGGCGAAGGGCGAGGTCATAGCGCTTTCCGAGCGGGAATACACCCTCGGCGCGCTGCTTTGCGAGATGCCTGCTTCCTATGAAATTGAAGCGCTCAAGGCGCAGGCGGTCGCCTGTCACACCTATGCGCTGCACGTCAAGGCGCTACGGGAAAAGACCCCCGACGAGAGTCTCAAGGGCGCTTATTTCAGCGTGGATTCCTCCGCGCTGTCCGGCTACATGGACGAGGCGGCGGCGCGCGGCTACTTCGGCGAGAGCTTTGAGGAGTATTATACAAAAGCGCAGCGCGCGGTGGACGAGACGCTGCGCGAGCTGCTTTACTATGACAATGCGCCGATTGCGGCGTGCTACCACGCGATAAGCCCGGGCAGGACAGAGAACAGCGAGGTGGTCTTTTCCTCCGTGACGCCCTATCTTACAAGCGTGGACAGCTCGTGGGACAAAAGCGCTGAGGGCTATGAGAGCGTTGTGCGCTTTACGCCGACCGAGCTTTCCGAGCTTATCTCAACCGGCTGCAATGATTTCGTCTCCTCGGGCGACCCGTCGGCGTGGCTGGGCACGAGCGAGCGCACCGACGCGGGGACGGTCACGAGTTTTTCGCTGTGCTCACGCGAGTTTCGCGGCACCGAGCTTCGCGAATACCTCGGGCTGCGCTCTGCGGCGTTTGAGTGCTCCTATTTGGACGGAATGTTCGTCTTCACCGTGCACGGCTACGGTCACGGCGTTGGCATGAGCCAGAACGGAGCAAACGAGCTTGCCAAGACCGGTGCGGACTACCGCTCGATTCTTTCCCACTACTACACCGGCGCGGCGCTCACAAGCGTCGCCTAAAGCCCGAACGCGCGCGGCAATGCCGCGCGCGTTCGGACGTGTATTTGAAGTTGATGCCAGCATATTTAAGCGCCGCTTTTGCGCATGAAGGCGTCCTCGCAGGGAATGCGGATGGAATACTCGACAAAGCCGTCAAAATCGTGCCGCTCGCTCGTCGCGTTGACCCCCGAACTTTGCATCACGTTCAGCGCGCGGTCTATCGTATTGAAAAAAATGCGCACATCCTTTACCGCGACGGTGCGCAGCGGCGAATCGGACGAATCCAGCCGCAGCCGCGAGCGCAGCGCCTCCGCACGCTCACCGAGGCTTTTCGCCTCACTCATCAGCCCGAAAAACAGCTTGCCCCGCTCGCTTTTCGGCATGGCGAGTATGCGCGCAATCCACTCGTCGTTTATGCCGGCAGCCTCGCAAAGCTCCTGCTCAAGCTCGTTGAGCGCAAGGCTCCTGACCGCCCCTTTCGCCGTGTCCTGTTCGATACCGAGCGCGGCGGCGGCGTCCTCGTGCGTGCCGCCCCGAAGCAGCCGCTCGGTGTCCAGCGCGTGACCGAGCTCGATGCACCCGAGCTCGCGGCGGTGCATATTACATAGCAGCGACGCC
>CAYXRE010000209.1:848-3096 GCA_964466125.1 uncultured Oscillospiraceae bacterium | reverse complement strand
CCATGTTGGTGGCAATGGTTACGGCGCCGAATTTGCCCGCCTGTGCGACGATTGCGGCTTCCTTTTCATGATACTTGGCGTTGAGCACCTCGTGTTTGATTCCGCGGCGGGAGAGCATTTTGCTCAAGACTTCGGACTTTTCGATGCTTATCGTGCCCACGAGTACGGGCTGTCCTTTCTCGTGGCATTCGATTACCTGGTCAACGACAGCGCGGTATTTGCCCGCCTCGGTCTTGTAAATCACATCGTCATAGTCCTGACGTATCATCGGCATATTTGTCGGGACCTCGACTACGTCCAGACCATATATCTCGAGGAATTCGTCCGATTCGGTCAGCGCCGTTCCGGTCATGCCGGACAGCTTGTGATACATACGGAAGAAATTCTGGAAGGTAATTGTCGCAAGAGTGCGGCTCTCGCGCGCGACATGGACGTTTTCTTTCGCTTCGATTGCCTGATGCAGCCCCTCGTTGTAGCGGCGGCCAATCATCAGACGACCGGTAAATTCATCGACGATTATGACCTCGCCGTCCTTGACGACGTAGTCAATGTCTCGGGTCATTATGCCGTGAGCCTTTATCGCCTGGTTGATGTGGTGCAGCAGCGTCATATTCTCCGGGTCGGACAGGTTCTCAACGCCGAAGTAACGCTGCGCTTTTTCGATTCCGCTCTTAGTCAGCGAGCAGGTTTTTGCCTTCTCATCGACAATGTAATCGCCCGCAAGCTCTTCCAGCTCCTCCTTGTCGTCCACCTCGGTGACCTTGGTCATGCGAAGCGTCTTTGCAAAGGAGTCTGCGCGCTTGTATAAGTCGGTGGATTTCTCTCCCGCGCCGGAAATGATAAGCGGGGTGCGCGCCTCGTCGATGAGTATCGAGTCAACCTCGTCGATTATCGCGAATTCGTGACCGCGCTGGACCTTGTTCTCCTTGCGCGTGACCATGTTGTCACGCAGATAATCGAAGCCGAATTCGTTGTTGGTGCCATAGGTTATGTCCGCGTCGTATGCCTGCTTGCGCGCGGCGTTGTCCAGTCCCGCGACGATAAGCCCGACGGACAATCCAAGGAAGGAATAGACCTTGCCCATCCATTCACTGTCGCGACGCGCAAGGTAGTCGTTGACCGTGACAATGTGCACGCCCTTGCCGGAAAGCGCGTTGAGATAGGCGGGAAGGGTAGCGACGAGCGTTTTGCCCTCGCCGGTTTTCATCTCGGCTATCATGCCGTTGTGAAGCACCAGACCGCCGGTTATCTGGACGGGGAAGTGCTTCATGGAAAGTACCCTCCAAGAAGCCTCGCGGCAGACCGCAAACGCATCCGGAAGAATGTCGTCCAGTGTTTCGCCGCCAGCGAGCCGTTTCTTCAGCTTGTCGGTCATTGCGCGAAGCTCGTCGTCGCTCATGGAGGAATAGGTTGAATCGAGCGCGAGCACCTTTTCGGTGATGGGAGTCAGCCGCTTGATAGCCTTTGTGCTGGGAGTTCCGAATATTTTATCTAAAAAAGCCATTGTCATACCTCGTTTTTACAATTACATCAATTTTAGCGATATGCTTATTTAATGTCAAATAATTAACGGTAATATTGCAGTAATCTCAGACACGCGCGAACGTCAATGTGTTTTGAACGCGGCAATCAATGGAAAGTGCGCAATATGTTTTCGATAATGAATTCATTCATGCGAAAAATCGCAGAACATCCTTGACGGTGCTAAAAACGCCTATGCTTGTGCGGCGTCTGCTTAGCAAAGGACAGGTAAGGACACACAGCATACAAACGCTGATTTTACACAGAAAAACGGACTGAGCACTTTAATGCCAGCAATTGCTGCTCGTCTGCGCGGTAATTGCGGTAATTACAATAAAGGTTGAGTCAGACACTTTGCGCAAAAACACTGTATCAATAAATTATTGACAATCAATTAACAAATTCGTAAGGAAATCTCTTGAAAAGAATAAAGTCTGCGGATATACTATATTCGTATGCGTTATCAACCGAAAGGAGTAAAATATGAACTATTCGCATGAAGTCGAAAGTATGTGTCCCATAACCAAGGGACCCCACCACGGTCCCGCGCCTATCCCCGAAGAGGGACGCTGGGTCAAGTCCACACAGATAACCGATATTTCCGGACTTTCCCACGGCATCGGCGCCTGCGCTCCCGAGCAGGGTGCTTGCAAGCTGACGCTCAACGTCAAAGAGGGCATAATCGAAGAAGCGCTCGTCGAGACCATCGGCTGCTCGGGCATGACCC
>CAYXRE010000209.1:0-838 GCA_964466125.1 uncultured Oscillospiraceae bacterium | reverse complement strand
CGCTATGGCCGCCGAGATTCTTCCCGGCAAGACGCTGCTTGAGGCGCTCAACACCGACCTCGTGTGCGACGCGATAAACGTTGCGATGAGAGAGATATTCCTTCAGCTGGTCTACGGCCGCACACAGACCGCGTTCTCCGAGAACGGTCTGCCCATCGGCGCGTCGCTTGAGGACCTCGGCAAGGGTCTTTGCTCTCAGGTCGGAACCATGTTCTCCACCTCCGCAAAGGGTGTTCGTTATCTTCAGATGGCTGAGGGCTACTGCCTTTCCATCGGTCTTGACGACAACGGCGAGGTTATCGGCTACAAGTTCGTCAAGTTCGGCAAAATGCTCGAGGATATCCGCAAAGGTATGTCCGCGAACGAGGCTTTTGAGAAGAATGTCGGTACCTACGGCAGATATGACAGCGCGGTCAAGTACGTCGACCCGCGCAACGAATAAGAGAGGGGGCGTCTGATAATGGCAAATTTCGAAGGTAAAGAAAGAAGAATGGACAAAATCAACGCTTGCCTCAAAGACAACGGCTTTGCAAGTCTTGAGGAGTGCAAAGAGCTTTGCAGCTCCAAGGGCATAGACGTTGAGGCTATCGTTAAGGGTGTTCAGCCCATAGCTTTTGACAACGCGGTTTGGGCATACACGCTCGGCTGCGCGCTCGCGCTTAAAAAAGGCGCGAAGAACGCCGTTGAAGCCGCCGAGATAATCGGTGACGGACTCAACGCGTTCTGCATTCCCGGCTCGGTCGCTGAGCAGCGCTCGGTCGGCAAGGGTCACGGCAATCTCGGCGCGATGCTGCTGAGCGAAACCACCGACTGCTTCTGCTTCCTCGCTGGACACGAG
>CAYXRE010000208.1:271-3136 GCA_964466125.1 uncultured Oscillospiraceae bacterium | reverse complement strand
GGTAATGCGAACAAAATCCTTTATCCGCTCATTATCAAAATATCGAATCAGTATCTTGCATTCCTTGAGCAGCTCGTAGTATTCCTTTGCCGCGAGCAGCTCGTTTTGCCCCGCAAACAGAAAATTTGTGCTGCTTTCTAGTACTCGAAAGCCTCGTGCTCGAAGCGCCGCCGCGCTTCTTTGTCTTGTCGCGATTATACGCTCGCAGCATTCCTTCGTGTACGCCTTGTCCTTCACCGCTGCCGTTCCCGCAAGCAGCGAAAGGCGGTTGAGGTTATAGGGATTAAAGCTGAACTTCACCGTATTGAGGTCTTTTATGAGCTGTTCGTTTCCTATGGCAAAGCCGATTCTCGCGCCCGCAAGATTTCGGGATTTTGAGAAGGTGCCGACTACAAGCAGATTGTCGTATTGCTCGATTAGCGTCACACAGCTCTCGGCGCCGAAATCGACGTACGCCTCGTCCACCACGACCAAGCGATTCGGATTTTGCGCAAGTATGCGCTCAATCTCTTTTCTTGGCAACGCAAGCGACGTCGGGGCGTTGGGATTCGCGATAAAGACAGTCTTATCGGTTCTTGAATAATCCTCGGGAGCAATCGTGAAATCCTCGCGAAGCGGTATTAGCTCGGTCTTTATGCCGAACAGCGAGGCGAACACGGGATAAAAACCGTAGGTTATGTCCGCGAAAGCCGCACCCTTTTCGCAAAACGCGCGAAAGCAGAACGCGAGCGCCTCGTCCGAACCGTTGGAGGCGAATACCTGTGGGCGCTTGACCGAGCAAGCCGCCGCGAGCGCCGAAAGAAAATCGTCGCAACGCGGGTCGCTGTACAGCCGCAGCTCGTCGATTGCCTTGCCGCTTATCGCCTTTTTCACCGCGGCGGAGGGCGGGTAGGGATTCTCGTTTGTGTTCAGTTTTATCCAGTTTTCCATGTCCTGCGGCTGCTCTCCCGGAGTATATGGGGTGAGCGACGCAAGCTCGTCAGTTAAAAAAACGCTCATTTCTCTTCCTCGTCAAAGCGCACCAGCAACGAGCGGGCGTGCGCCTCCAGACCCTCGCGGCGCGCAAAGTCCGCAACGCGGTCCTTGACCTCACCGAGCGCCGGTCTTGTGTAATATATGAAGCTCGAACGCTTGACAAAATCGTCCACCGAAAGCGGCGAAGAGAAACGCGCCGTGCCGCTCGTCGGCAGCGTGTGATTGGGTCCTGCAAAGTAGTCTCCCATTGCCTCGGGCACGTTTTTGCCCAAGAATATGCTGCCCGCGTTCTTTACCGCATTGAGATATGCAAACGGGTCCTCAATGCAAAGCTCAAGATGCTCGGGCGCAATCAGATTCACAAGCTCTATCGCCTCGTCTATGTCCTTTGCAACGACTATCAGTCCGTTATCGTCAACGGAAGCGCGCGCAACCTGCTCGCGCGGCAGTGTCGCGAGCTGACGTTCCAGCTCGGCGCTCACGGAATTTGCGAAAGACTCACTCAGGCAAACGAGGAACGCGCTCGAGCGCTTGTCGTGCTCGGCTTGCGAGAGCATGTCCGCTGCGACGTGCACGGGATTCGCGCTCTCGTCCGCGACGACAAGTATTTCGCTCGGACCCGCAATCATGTCTATATCCACCAGCCCGAAAACGCGGCGCTTTGCGGTCGCCACAAAGATGTTGCCGGGTCCGACGATCTTGTCCGTTTTCGGGACGCTTTCGGTGCCGTACGCAAGCGCCGCGATAGCCTGCGCGCCGCCCATTTTGTAAATCGAGCTTACCCCCGCGACCTTCGCCGCTGCGATTATCGCACCGGTGTTGTTTCCGTCCTTTGCCGGAGGCGTTGCCATAATTATATTTTTGACCCCCGCGAGCTTTGCGGGAACCGCGTTCATGAGCACCGTTGAGGGGTAAGCTGCCGTGCCGCCCGGCACATAAAGCCCCACCGTTTCAATGGGCATGACTTTTTGACCGAGCACCACCCCGTCCCGCTCGTTGACGGTGAAATCGTGACGTATCTGGCGTTTGTGAAAGCTCTCGATATTCGCTTTGGCTTGCTCAAGCGTTTTGATAAATTCGGGGTCCTGTGCTGCATAGCATTCTTCTATTTCGCTCTCGCTCATTTTCAGCGAATCGAGCTTTACGCCGTCAAAGCGCTCGCCGTATTCCAGCACAGCCGCGTCGCCGCGCGCTTTTACGTCGGCGAGTATCGCCTCGACTGCCGCTTCGACCTTCGGGTCGGCGTCGGTCTCTCCGCGCTGTGCGACGGCTTTTTTGTCCAGTTTGTCTCTGCTAATTATCTTTATCATTTATCTGTCTCCTCAGCTTTTCGCAAAGCTCATCAATGACTTTGGATTTGAATTTGTAACAGCTTTTGTTGGCTATGAGCCGCGCGCTGACAGGCATTATCTCCTCGAATACGCTCAGGTTGTTTTCCTTGAGCGTCGTTCCTGTTTCGACTATATCCACAATGACGTCGGACAGCCCGAGCAGCGGAGCGAGCTCAATGCTGCCGTGCAGTTTGATAATCTCGATTCTGCGGCTCTTGTTCTCATAGTAGCCGCTCGCGATGTTCGGGTACTTTGTCGCGACGCGAAGCGGCAGGCTCATGTCCTCCACCCAGCCGTTTTTTGCGGCAACGGCAACGCGGCATTTTCCAAGCCCGAGGTCGAGCAGCTCGTACACGTCGTAGCCGCCCTCGGTTATCGTGTCGCTGCCCGCGACGCCGATGTCCGCCGCGCCGCGCTCAACGTATATTGCGACGTCGGACGGCTTGACGAGCAAATATCGCACCTGCTTTTGCACGTTTTCAAACACCAGCAGCCGCGTATCGCTCAGCAGCTCGTCGCATTCCAGTCCCGCGTTCGAAAACAGCTCGTACACTTTATT
>CAYXRE010000208.1:0-261 GCA_964466125.1 uncultured Oscillospiraceae bacterium | reverse complement strand
ACGCGCGCGAAGCGAGGTATCGGCACTTTGCTCGACCCGCACGCTCTCGTACGAGTCCATAAGCTGTTTTGCCGCGCGGGCAGTCGCGAGTGAATCCGCGCCGTTTTGTACCAGCAGCGCATCCGCGTCATATTGCTGCTGAATATGCAGCGCGCGATCCAGTTCGCCCAAGTAAAGCGCAAATCCGAGCGCCGTTGTGTCCTTGCCGAAGCGCTCCATTAACAGGTCGTAGCGCCCGCCTGTCAGCACCGCCTTGGGCAC
>CAYXRE010000207.1:0-3139 GCA_964466125.1 uncultured Oscillospiraceae bacterium | reverse complement strand
GCGGTCAGATAGTTTTGCAGCGTGCCGTCCAGCGCGATTATTAAAAAGTACCACGAACATATCCGAACATAATCCACGCAGTATCCGATGAGCAGCTCATCGACGCCCAGCAGTGCAATCAGCGGGCGCGGGAAAAAGTACCACATCGCGAACAGCACGCCTGCAAACAGCGTGCCGAAAAACGCCGTGCTCTTGACGTACGAGCTCATTTCGTTATAGCGCTTTGCGCCGTAGAGCTGCGCGATGATTATCGTCACACCGGTACCGATGCCGACGAGCGCGTCCATGGTGGTGTAGAACGGGAACTGTGCGGAGCCGAGCGCCGAAATCAGCTTTGAGTCCAAATGACCCAAAAACGCCTTGTCGGTCAGCGACTGGAGCTGGAACACGACTCCTTGTATTATTATCGGCAGCGCCATGGTCAGTATCTGCTTGACGCTGCTTTTCGCCGAATATTTCACCGTTTCACCTGCTTATAGAGAAGTTGTTATATTTTACGATATTTCGAGCTGATTTTCAAGTAATATCTTGCGTGCAAAAGCCGCCGCCGCGATAAAAACGCGGCGGCGGCTGAAACGGAGGAATCCTTCGTCAAACGCTTTGCAGCAGGCTCGTCAGGCTCTCGACGCCCTCGCTCTTGCAGGTGACGAGCGCCTTGTCCGAGTCAAAGCGCGCGTACAGTTCGCCGCTGTCCTCGGCAGTCGCAGCGCCGAAAACGAGCGTGAAGCTCTGCGGCTCTCCCGCGCTGTCGGTGTAGCCGACGCTCAGTGCCGCGAGCGGCTCGTCAAAGCCGCACTCGCTTAGTGTGTCGGCGGTGGGGTCGTATGCGGCACAGCCCGTGAAGCTGAGCTGCGCAATGTCGTACACCGCGCTTGAGACGTTCTCGTTCACCACCGTCTCACACTCGACGCCGTCTTTTTTGCAGCTCCACGACGCGCTGTCGTCCTCAAAGGACGTCTTTGTATATTCATAGCTGACGCCGGACTTTTGCAATACAATTGAGTTCACGTTGCTCACGTCCAGCTCCGGCACGGTCTTGTAATCCACCAGCTCCAGCAGGCTCTTGTCGAGCGTATTCGTAAACGCGGAATCCACCGTGAACACCCGCTCGTCGCCCGAAAGCGCGACATACCATTCGCTCGCGCCGGGCGAAGCGAGAAGCGTGTGCCCGCCGCTTTCGTCGGTGTACTCTATGCTCATGTGAGGGCTGTCCAGACCGTACTCGGACAGCGCCTCATGCTGCTCGAGCACACGCACCGCGCTCAGGCTCTCGATTGCGCTTTGCATTGCCGCAATGTCGCTTTGGCGAATGGGCCAATCGGTGTGCTGGTCGCAAATCCACTGCCCGTCCGCGTTTGTGAACGAGCGGGTCAGACCGTCCTCGGTTATCGCAATTTCGCGAACTCCGACGGCGCTAGTTATCGCACTCTCGGACGCCTCCTGCTCGGCCTTTTGCTTTTCCGCGTTGTTCTTAGTAATGCTCAGCACCGCGTATAGCGCAGCGAGCGCGACGAGCGCGCACAGCAGCGCAAGCAAACCTTTTCGTTTGTTCATCTTCGCGCCTCCGCTTTAAGCCTTGCGGCGGCGGTTCCACACAAGGAAACCGACGGTGAACAGCGCAAGGGGTATCACGAACACGTACAGCAGCTTCCAGAAGGTGCCGCCGTTCACGGTGTTGTAGGTTATCTGAAGGCTCTTGGCGGGAATGGAGATGTTGTGCACGTCGTCGAGGAACCAGCTGACCGAGTCGATGAACACGTCGCCGTTCACGAGGTTGGGGAAGGATGTCAGAATCTGCTCGTCGATGAGGCTCTCGCTCGCGATGGCGAGCACGCGCGCGGATTTGCCGCCCTCTAGGGATTTGGTCGCGCACACGCCCAAAGCGAACTCGCCTTGCGTCTGCGTATCGCCCACGACCGATACTCCCTGCTCGGAGGTGGACATAAACGCGCTCACCGTTGTGTCGGTGCTTGCAGGGTCGGTCAGCTCAAAGCCCTGCGACTGCGCGAGCAGCGCAAGCGCGTCGGAGGACAGCGACGAGACGACCTCGTGCGAGGTGTTGATTACGGGGAAAATGTAGTACGGATTCTCCTGATAGCAGCGCGCGGGGTCGGCGACGTAGCCGCCCGTAGGCGTTATGCCGTATTCGCTCAGCAGCGACGAGAGATTGGGCAGCTCGGCGGGCTCATAGAACGCGACGTACATAAAGCTGCCGCCCGCGTCGAGATACTCGCTTATCATCTGCTTTTCGTCCTCGGAGATGTCGCTTTGCGGCGCGTTCATTAAAAGCAGCGAGCAGTTGCTTTGTATTTTGCCGTCCATGAGCAGCGTGGTCGGTATAGTGGTCAGGCTCAGCTTTTCGAGCCGGTCGGCAATCGCGCCAGGCAGCGTCGTCTCGCCGTGACCGGAGGTCGTGTAGACATAGCCGTCCGTCTCGGTCGTGACATAGTTTATCGCGCCCGTGAGCTGTCCCTCGCCGTCAAAATCCGTCTCGGTGAGCTGACCGGAGTAATAATACGAATACTCGTCGTAGACGATTATCTCCTCGAACATAACGGTGTCCGTCTTGCCGGTATCCTCGTTTTTGACGAGTATCGAGTTGGACTGCGCGCCCAGCTCGTCGAGCTTGGTTGGGTTCACGACGGGGTCGATGTACTCGACGCTGATTTTGTCGCTCAAAAGCTGATACTGCGAGATGAGCTTTTCGATTCGCTTGTCCATGCTCTCCTTTTCGGCGAACACGGTGAAGCTGATGTTGTTTTCAAGCCCGCCGAGCACCTCGGCGGTCACCTCGCCTGTGGAATAGACCTTTTGCGAGCTGATGTCCATGCGGCTCACGTCGTCTGGCAGCAGGTTGACAAGCAGTATGAGCACGAGCGCGATGGCGACGACCACAAGGCTCATCGCCGCGCTGTATGTCCCTTTGCGGCTTGCGCCGGAGCCGAACAGTTCCCTGAATTTGTCCTTGAATTTCATACCGTTCGCCTCCTTAGTTCCAACGGCGCTTTTGAATCGTCTGCGCCGTCAAAAAGAGCATTACCGCCGTGGCGATAAGCGTTTTAATTATGCCCGCAAGGTCAAAAATGGTTTTTATGGCGAAGTTTTCACCGCCTAAGCAAATGCCGATATTAAAAGGTAA
>CAYXRE010000206.1:0-3255 GCA_964466125.1 uncultured Oscillospiraceae bacterium | reverse complement strand
CATGGGTCAGCCGCCCCGTCCCGATGTCATACAGCGCCTTGTAATCGACCAGCATACAGATATTGACCTCGATGTCCAGCCCGTAGCGTCCTTCGAGTATCTCCTGCTTTACCTGCTCGCGCTCCCAAGCGTACCAGTCGGGTATATGGGCGAACTCGGTCTTGCCCTCGAGCGCGGACAGCTGCCCGTACTCGTCCAGGAAATACTTCTTGCCGCACTCGGTGCAGCAAAGACTGCTTCCCTTTCCGACGTTTTTTCCCTCGGCGCCGCAGTTCGGGCACTTGTACAGCACGCGGTTGAGCCCGTCTGCGCGAAACGGCTCGTCAATGCGCACGTTATGTACCCGCTGCCACTCGAAGTTGTCAAAGGTGAAAACCCGACGGAGCATTTCATTGAGCTGCTCTGGCGTTTTTTCTTCAATCTGCTGCGGGGTGAACAGGCAGCGCACCTCGGCGCTCACGTCCACCTTGCGCAGCTGAAGCCCGTTGTACAGCGGGTCGCGGGCAAACGCGCCGTGGGTGATTATCGTCACGACCGGCACCTTGAGCAGCTTTATAAGCCGACCGACCGCCTGAGGCAGCGCCGTCGCGGTGCCGTCGAAGGAGTAGCCCGCCTCGGGATACATCAGCACGCTTTGGCGAAGCCGGGTCAGCGCGAACTGGATGTCCTTGACAAGCGAGGGCGAGGTCACATACTTGAGCGTCGGAATGCACCCGAGTGCGCGCATAAGTCCGCTTTTGCCGACAAAGCCGTCCGACGTGCAGACGATTGAAAACGGGCGCGGATAGAGATAATCGAACGCGAGCTTCAAGTCAATAAAGCTCGAATGATTCATCAAAATCAGGCACGGCGATTCGCCGACGAGCTGCATATCCGTCTCGGTATAGCTCGCGTGGGTCGCCTTTATGTCCCCTTGCGCGAGCAGCTTGAGCAGCAGCCCGAACGCCCGAAGCTGCTTTTTCGGATTGCGGTGCGGCGGTCTTTTGAGCGCCATGACCTGCGAATAGCTTTTCTTTACGACCTTTATTTTCATGCATCTACCTCAAAGCGCGATTTGCTCCCGCTGTGGGGGCAACATGAGTATAGCATACTTCCCGCAAGCGCGGAAAAAATACTTTGCGCAAAGCAAGTCTGCCGCCTTTTGCGGCTCGGCAACGCGGCGGTGAATAGAACGCGGGCGCTCTTTATCATTACACTTGGGCAAAAGCAAAGCTCCGCGCTGTGCGCGGAGCTTTGAGCAAATATAATTAATCCGAGGTCGAATTTCCGCTTATTGCCGCCACAAACTGGAGTATGTAGTAGATAAGCTCGAGCATGGCGAGCACCATGTTGTTGACGTACTCGATGTTGTACAGCTTGAACAGCTTTTGCGCCATCTGCTGCTCCTCGCTTGTGGCAATGTTCTCGCTTTGCATTATCTCAATCGCTCTTGCCTGCGCCTTTTTCTCAGTCTTGAGCACGCTAAGCGACATAAGGAACGCAAACAGATAGATAAGCACGCCGGCGCCGGTCGCGATAAGCGTTACCGTGCCGTCGCCGCTGAACACCAAAAAGTCCAGCAGTGCGCCGATGATGATAATGGGGATAAACGCGAACGGTCCGAAGGAAATAATCGGCGTCAGTCGGACGCGTTTTCTCATGTCCGGGTCGTTTTCCTTGTCCAATATCGCAAGCGCGGATTTCTGGGTCGCCATGACCATTGAGGAAACGCTGGTCTTTTTGTAGGTCAGGCGGCGCAAACGCACTTTTTTGAAGTAATGGCTGTATGAGTTGCCGAACAGCAGCGAACCGGTCGCGGAAACCTTGATGTTGCTAAGACCGTTGTCGTCGAGTATCTTGCGCGCTATGTCAAGTCCCGTCATGCCGATGCTGTTCTGCTTGCGGTTGTACTTGATGTAGGAGATTGCAAGATAAATGGATACGATCAGCGCGATTATCGAAACGATTACTATCAGTATGGCAACTATGCACATGGGAATGGCAAGTCCGAGCTGTACATCCGGAAACGCTTCGCTTAAAAACTGCTCCATTGAGGTACCGTCCTTTTATATTTTGTCTTCGGCAAGAGCGAACAGGCGTGAAACGGCGTCTTCGCCTTTGTGTATTCATATAATAGCACAATTTTTCGCGTAATAATAGTGGTTTTTCGACATAATTCACAATAATATGGCAACGCGACGTTTGAATGCTATTTTTTTAGTATCCTTTCAAGCACCGAGACGTCCGGCAGCAGATTGACCGTTTCAAATTGCCCTTTATAAAACACCGCCCAGTTGTTGAAAACGCAAGGCAGCGCCTTTGCTTTTTGCAGCGTGTCCACCTCAACAAAGGACGCCTGCACGCCCTTTTGAGTACAGTACTCCTTTACCGTCTCAAGCGTTTGAAGCACAAAAGGACACTGGAAGTCGTAATAAATCGTCAGCTCGCCGCTGTCTATCGTCCCCTTTTTCGCGCCGTCGGCAAAACGAGGCAGAGTTTTGTCAAAGGAAAGCGCGAGCAGCTCGTAGCCGTTGGGCGCGGTATCGACCGTTTCAAAGCCGAACTTTTTGGCGAACGACTGGTCGGTCAGCCACGCCTTCTGCTTTTGTGCAGCGAGCATACACACGCCCGACTTCCCCTTTTCGCGCGCGTCGGCAAGACAGTATTCCATCAGCGCCCTGCCGTAGCCCTTGCCCTTGTATGCACCGTCCGCCCACAGGCAGTAGATGTACAGGTAGTTGTCACCGACAATGGGCACCCATGCCGTTTCGAGTGGAGCATACTCGATGAACACGGTCGCGCGCGCGTTCAGCTTGCGAAACACATGACCCTCCGTCAGCCGCTCGGCAAGCCACCGGCGCTTTGCCTCGACTCCGGGGTGCGGCTTTTTTGAGCGGATTATGCAGCACAAATGCTCGTTCGCAAGGTTTTCCGGCGATAGATTGATGAATTCGGCGTTCGGGTTTTCCATTTTGACACCTCTTATGCTGCGTTTCTCAAGATTCGCAATTTGTAATTCATGTACTGCGCGTGGCTATTGTATCAAACAATGCGCCGCTCTTCAATGACGGCTTTGAACCCCCGCAGTAATCAAATCCACGCACCCCGCGAGGGGGTGTGACCTTTGGTTCTGGCTTACCATCATCATGATGAAGCAATTTCAATCCACGCACCCCGCGAGGGGGTGCGACGATATGGCGGGTAAACTGTACAGCGACGGCTACATTTCAATCCACGCACCCCGCGAGGGGGTGCGACGCCGAAATGACAGCCCTG
>CAYXRE010000205.1:0-3262 GCA_964466125.1 uncultured Oscillospiraceae bacterium | reverse complement strand
TTTGCCCTTCTAGGGCTTGTGCAAACCACGCCTTTTAGGCGTGGTTTTGATTGTTCGCGCGAAACGGTGCGAGGTACCTGCTTGTCTATCGGCGGCTTACTGCTGAGTAATCCCGCCGCGCTTGCAATTCCACTCGTGAGCGGTGGCTTTCGAGCGGCGCGGTTTAATAAAAGTGCAAAGAAAAAAGGAACGCCTAAAGCGTCCCTTTTGTTGCGAGAAAATTTACGCGTTTGCCTTTTTGGCGATAGCGGCTTTTTTGCGGGAAGCGGTATTCTTATGGATAACGCCCTTTTTGCAAGCCTCGTCTATCGAATGCTGTGCAGCATTGACGACGGCCGCCTTATCCTCGGAACCCGAAGCGAGGGAAGCCTCTGCCTTCTTTATGACTGTTCTGAGATTGGACTTGACCGCCTTGTTGCGCAGCGTGTTCTTTTTGTTGGTGAGGACGCGCTTTTCCTGCGACTTGATGTTCGGCATGGTGCCACCTCCTTTGAGTGCCGTGCAGTACAAATTATGATAGCATTCCTGTTTGTAAAATGCAAGACCCGAAATGTGCAAATATGTGAAAAAGTGCGTTTCACGCGCCGAAAGAGGGGGTAATCTCCCGAGCGGAGCCGTCATAAACTTAAACAGTACTCCAAAGGCGGTGTCCATGAAAAGAGAATGGTTTCGCAAAGGCTCGGATGTTGCGCTCATACTGCTTTGCTGCGTGTTGCCCGTCTGCGCGTCGGCTTATGTCCGCACCGGTTTTTCGCTGTCTGCGATAATCGGGCGCACGGCGGCGGTGTCCGCGTCGCTGAGTATGCCCTCGGCGGCGTTGGAAAACGCCAGAAACGAGATGAAAGCCATGCTGTCCGACGACGAGGAAGCCCCCGCGCCCGAAAATTCGGCGGTTCACGTCGAGCCGGCGGCGCCGTCGGAAACGAGCACACCCGAACCGCCTGCAGTCTATGACGAGCAGGATATTCAGGCGGCGTCGCAGCTCATCCCGCCCGAGCGGCGCGGCGCAATCGAGACGACGCAGTTCGCGAGCAATCCCACGGGGGAGATATACTGGTCGGCAGGCGCTTCGAGCGTTCGCAACAACACCGAATACTCACTCGACGAGGTCGCGCAGTGGGCGGACGCGGGCTTTGACTACGGCGTGAAGCTTGGCTCGCCCGACCCGCAGGTGCTCGTCGTGCACACCCACTCCACCGAGAGCTTCGACCGCTTTGACGCGGGCTTTTACGACCGCGAATACCCCTCGCGCTCGACCGACTCGCAGCGCAACATCGTCGCGGCGGGCTCGGAGCTGTGCGCCGAGCTGGAGAGCCTTGGCATAAAGACCGTGCACGCGCTCGAATACCACGACTACCCGTCCTACAACAACTCCTATTCGCGCTCGGCGGAAACGATAAAGAAATACCTCGCGGAAAACCCGAGTATAAAAATAGTCATTGATATGCACCGCGACGGCATCGAGCGCGAGGACGGCACCCGCGTCAAGCCGACGGCCTCGGTGAACGGCGAAAAGGTCGCGCAGATGATGGTTGTCGCGGGAGCGGGGGACGACACCGACGCGGTGCCGAATTTCCGCGAGAATCTTGCGGCGGCGTACGGCGTGAACGAGGCGCTAGAAACGCTCGCGCCGGGCGTTACCCGTCCGCTGCTGTTCACCTACCGCCACTACAATCAGGACCTCGGGCACTGCTCCATGCTCGTGGAGATGGGCTCGCACGCCAATACGCTCGGAGAGGCGAAGCGCTCGGCGCGGCTGCTCGGGCAGGCGATTGCGAATGCTTGCAAGAATTGACTTTTCAAATGCGCGTCAAATTTGTATAATAGCGAAAAGACGAATTTGAAGCGCATGGAGAGACAATGGACAATATCCGCAATTTTTGCATAATAGCTCACATCGACCACGGCAAGTCCACCCTCGCCGACAGGATACTTGAAATTACCGGAGGCGTGGACAAGCGGGCGATGAGCAGCCAGTTTCTGGACAACATGGAGCTTGAGAAGGAGCGCGGCATCACGATAAAGGCGCGCGCCGTGACGCTGCACTATAAGGCGCGCGACGGCAAGACCTATCAGCTCAACCTCATCGACACGCCCGGACACGTTGACTTCGGCTACGAGGTCTCCCGCTCGCTTGCGGCGTGCGAGGGCGCGGTGCTCATCGTGGACGCGACGCAGGGCAGGGCGTCGAGGCGCAGACGCTTGCCAACGCCTATCTCGCCGTCAGCCACGACCTTGAAATCGTGCCGGTCATCAACAAGATTGACCTGCCCTCCGCCGAGCCGGAGCGGGTGGCGCACGAGATCGAGGACGACATCGGCATTCCCGCGCTGGACGCGCCGTGCATCTCCGCGAAGATGGGGACAAACATCGACGAGGTAGTCGAGCGCATAATCAGCGACGTTCCCGCGCCGAGCGGCGACTCGGGCAAGCCGCTGCGCGCGCTGATATTCGACAGCGTCTACGACTCCTACAAGGGGGTCATAATCTACGTGCGCATAATGGACGGAAAAATCCACGCGGGCGACGTAATCAAGCTCATGCAGACCGGCGCGGAGTTTCAGACCGTCGAGGTCGGGCATATGCTCGCCGACTCGCTTGAGCCGTGCGACGAGCTTTGCGCGGGCGACGTGGGCTACATCACCGCGAGCATAAAGACGGTGCGCGATACCCATGTCGGCGACACGGTCACAAACGCTGAGAACCCCGCGTCCGAGCCGCTTGCGGGCTACCGCAAGGCGGTGCCGATGGTCTTTTGCGGCATATATCCCGCCGACGGCGCGCGCTACGGCGATTTGCGCGACGCGCTCGAAAAGCTGATACTCAACGACGCGTCGCTGTCCTTTGACCCCGAGACCTCCGCCGCGCTCGGCTTCGGCTTCCGCTGCGGCTTTCTCGGACTGCTGCACCTTGAAATCATAATCGAGCGGCTTGAGCGCGAGTTTGACCTCGACCTCGTGACCACCGCGCCGAGCGTCGTCTACCGCATAACCAAGACCAACGGCGAGACGGTGGACATCGACAACCCCACCAACTACCCCGACCCGTCGGTCATCGCCTCGGCGTGCGAGCCTTTTGTGACCGCGCATATCTACACCCCCAGCGAGTATGTCGGCTCGATAATGGAGCTGTGTCAGGACCGCCGCGGCGTGTTCATCGACATGAAGTATGTGGACACCACCCGCGTGGATATGCACTACGAGCTGCCGCTCGGCGAGATTGTCTATGACTTTTTCGACGCGCTCAAGAGCCGCACCAAGGG
>CAYXRE010000204.1:3024-3284 GCA_964466125.1 uncultured Oscillospiraceae bacterium | reverse complement strand
GATAGTCCGGCTTGCACACCAGCTCGTCGCTCGCGGACGGGTTTGCGATGACCGTCGCCCCCGCAAGGGACAGCAGCCCGCTCGGCGGCGAGGTTACAAACACGTCCTCGCATATTTCAACGCCAAGCACAAACTGCGGCAGCTCCGCGCAGCGGAACAGCAGCTTGGAACCAAACGGATAGTATTCGCCGCAAATCAGGCATTCCGCATTCTCAGCGGGCGCGGGTGCGAAGTGGCGCTTCTCATAAAACTCTGTATAG
>CAYXRE010000204.1:0-2978 GCA_964466125.1 uncultured Oscillospiraceae bacterium | reverse complement strand
ACAACGACCAGCTCTTTTCCGGCGGTGTAGTTCGCAAGGCTCATCAACGCCTGTTGCGAGCGTTCGAGCAGCAGCGTTTGATTAAACAGGTCGTCGCAGGAATAAGCGCTTATGCAAAGCTCGGGCAGCACCAGCAGCGATGCGCCGTCCTTTGACGCCTCGTCCACCGCGAGCTTTATCGCTTTCAGATTCTCATTCGGGTCCGCGACCGTTACTCTCGGGCTTTTCGCGGCGAGCCTTACAAATCCGTCTGTCATATCATTCGCTCCGTATAGATTTATTTTCTAAGTATATCATATTTACAGGCGCGGGAAAACGCATACGCGCGTTTTTGTTGAGGACTTTGCAGTAATGCGTGCCGTTTGAAAAGCACGGCAAATCGTCTGCTCCGAGCGTCCGTTCGGCGCGGCAGTCCTTTCGTCTAAGAGCGTTTTTTTCTCGCGCCGCCTGACGTCTTGCCGCCGCCGTTTGCGGGCTTTCTGCCGCCGATGCGCGCTCCTGACGCCCCTTGCCTGTCCTTCGCGTCCTTCGTGCGCGCGTCAGCGGTCTTCTTGTATCGCTCATAGGGCGCGGGCGGAACAAGGCATTCCTTGCTTGTGCCGATAAGCTCGGTGCGGTGCGCTTCACGCAGCGCCGCGCGCACGACGCTCTCGTTCTCTTTCCTGTAATATTGCAGCAGCGCGCGCTGCTTCGCCTTTTCCTTTTGCTCGCGAGCGACGTAGACCGGCTGCATGGTCATCGGGTCCAGTCCGGTGTAGAACATACACGTCGAGACGGTGCCCGGCGTCGGGTAGAAGTCCTGCACCTGTTCAGGGTGCATATTCTCGCTTTTCAAGTAGACGGCAAGCTCTATCGCGTCCTTCAGCGTGCTGCCCGGATGCGAGGAAATCATATACGGCACAAGGTACTGTTCCTTGCCCGCCGCCTTGGTGAGCTCGCGGAAGCGGCGCGCGAATCGGCGGTAGACCTCGAACTTAGGCTTGCCCATGAGCGCGAGCACGCCGTCACAGCAGTGCTCGGGCGCGACCTTGAGCTGCCCGCTGACATGATACTTCACAAGCTCGCGGAAAAAGGTTTCGTCCTCGTCGTTTATCATGTAATCGAACCGCACGCCCGAGCGCACGAACACACGCTTTATGCCGGGTATCTCCCGCATTCTGCACAGTATCTCGGCGTACTCGTTCTCGTCCGGCTTTATGGCGGGGCACATCTCGGGCGACAGGCAGCGCCGGTCGCGGCAAAAGCCGAGCTTCCTTTGCTTTTCGCACGACGGCTTGCGGAAGTTCGCCGTCGGTCCGCCGACGTCGTGGATATAGCCCTTGAAGTCGGGCATGGCGGCAATCTTTTTTGCCTCTGCGAGCACCGAGTCCGCCGTTCTCGCGGTGACCTCTCGCCCCTGATGATAGGCAATGGCGCAGAAATTGCACGCGCCGAAGCAGCCGCGGTTGTGAACGATGGAGAACTTGACCTCCTCAATACCCGGCACGCCGCCCAAGGGAATGTAGGACGGGTGAAAGTCACGCATATACGGCAGCTCGTATATCTCGTCGAGCTCCCTGCCGTCGAGCGGAATCGATGGCGGGTTTTGCACGACGATCACGTCTCCGTGACGCTGAATCACCGTCTTGCCGCTGACCGCGTCGTGCTCAAGCTGCTGGATTTTGCAGCTTTTTGCGTACTGCCGCTTGCCCGCGTCGTCCGGCTGCTTTACCTGCTCGTAGGACGGGCATTCGGCGCACGGGCGCGGGATGTAATCGCGCGTCGCGACGGCGTAGGCGGTGCCGCGTACGTCGGTTATCGAGCCAATCGGCTCACCGTCGCGCAGCCGCCGCGCAATCTCGGCGCATGAGCGCTCCCCCATGCCGTACATCAGCAAATCCGCGCCGCTTTCCAGAAGAATGGACGGGCGCACGCGGTCGTCCCAGTAGTCGTAGTGCGCAAAACGACGCAGCGACGCTTCAAGTCCGCCTATTGCGATGGGCACATCGCGAAACAGCCGCCGAATCGCCTTGCAGTAGACGATTGTCGCGCGGTCGGGACGCGCTCCGCTCTTGCCGCCCGCAGTGTAGGCGTCGTCCGAGCGGCGCTTCTTCGCGGCGGTGTAATGTGCCACCATGGAATCTATGTTGCCGCCGTTAACAAAGAAGGCGTACTTGGGATGTCCGAAGCGGAAATAATCCTCGTCCCGCCGCGGCTGCGAGAGGATGCACACGCGAAAACCCTCGCGCTCAAGCACGCGGGAGATTATCGCGGTGCCGAAGCTCGGGTGGTCAACATAGGCGTCGCCGGTGACGAGCACGATGT
Source organism: uncultured Oscillospiraceae bacterium (assembly GCA_964466125.1). GTDB lineage: Bacteria > Bacillota > Clostridia > Oscillospirales > Ruminococcaceae > JAUNBN01. Next base: position 674 of record CAYXRE010000204.1, on the reverse strand, counting down.
CGCACTCCTGCCAGCCGCGCTGCTTCATTTCTTCCTTGGTAAGCGGTAAAAAGGGCATAAAAGCCTCCGGTGGTTATTATGGTGCAATTATAGCATAAATAACGTCTGCTCGAACATATCGCGCAGTCTTTTATGTCTGCGCAAAGCAAAAGCGGCGCTTTCGCGCCGCCTTTATATCTTCAGACAAGCTGGATAATCGCCATCTCAGCCGCGTCGCCGCGACGGGGACCTATCTTGACGATGCGGGTGTAGCCGCCCGCGCGCTCCGCATAAGAGGGAGCAATCTCGTCAAAGAGCTTTTTGGCAACAGTTTCCTTGGTGATGTAGCTCAGAACCTGTCTCTTGTTGTGAAGGCTGTCGTCTTTTGCCGTTGTGATAAGCTTCTCGGCAACCGAGCGGACTTCTTTTGCTCTTGTGACGGTAGTCTCTATTTTGCCGTTCTCGAACAGATAGGTGACCATCGCGCGCAGCATGGCTTTGCGCTGGTCGCTGGTCCTGCCGAGTTTTCTCATGCCAGACATAGCAAATACTCCTTTTTCAATAGTAAAGGCTCAGTCATCATGGTTGTTGAGGTCAAAACCGAGAGAATGGAGCTTTTCCTTGACCTCCTCAAGCGACTTGATACCGAGGTTGCGGACCTTCATCATGTCCTCCTGGGACTTGTTTATAAGGTC
>CAYXRE010000203.1:0-3286 GCA_964466125.1 uncultured Oscillospiraceae bacterium | reverse complement strand
CTTCTCGGCGTCGCCGCCATGACCCCGCTCGGGCTTATCGGCGCACTCGAGCACATGGTGTTCCACGCGTTCGTGAAGATAACGCTGTTCTTCTGCGTGGGCGCAATTCTTAACAAGACCGAAAAAGAATACCTCGACGAAATAAACGGACTTGCCAAGCGCATGCCTGTCACCTTCGCGTGCTTCACCTTCTCGGGCATCGCACTCATGGGCGTGCCGCCGCTGCCGATTTTCTTCAGCAAGCTGCACATCGGTCAAGCGAGCGCGGCGGTCGGTCCGTTCGGTTGGTTCGGCGTCGCTGCGCTGGCGCTCTCCTCGCTGCTGACGGTGCTTTACATCATCGAGACGGTCGTTCGCGGCTATATGCAGAAATCGGACGACGCGCAGACTGCCATCGTCGAGACCAAGCTGATGAACGCGCCGATACTCATACTCGTCGGCTGCATACTCGCGCTCGGGCTGTTGTCCGGCGCGGTATCCTCGCTGATTGAATCGCTCATCTTTGCGGGAGGCGTACTATGAACACTGTGCTTTTGCTCTGCGTCTTTGCGCCGTTCGCATTCGCGGCCGCGGTCTATGTCCTTAAAAAGCGCGAAAGCTCCGCCGCCGTGCCGGTGCTGATTTGCGCTTGCGCGCTTGAGCTTGCCGGCTGCGTTTCACTGCTGTTTTCACAAGCAAGCGTTCAGGCAGTGGACTTTTGCTCGGGGGGGCTTTCGCTCGCGTCCGGCGGCTTCGGAAACCTGTTCGCCGCACTCGGCTCGCTCGTGTTTCTGCTCAGCGCCCTTTCATCCCCCTCCTATTTCTCAAACGAACCCCGCACCGCGCGCTACTACGCCTTTTTGCTCGTGACGCTCGGCGCGCTCATCGGTTTGTTCTTCTCAAAAGACCTGTTTACCGCATACGTTTTCTTTGAGGTCATGTCCGTGTCCTCATGGGTCTGGGTCGCGCAGAATGAAACGACTGCGTCCCGCCGCGCCGCCGACACCTATCTTGCCATCGCGATAATCGGCGGTCTTGCGATGCTCTGGGGCATTATGTACCTCTCGCACGAGTTTTCGACTACCGACTTTTCCGCGCTGCGCTCGCTCATAGCAAGCAAGGACGCGACTGACGGCGTATTCGCCGCCGTGGTGTGCATTGCGCTCGGCTTCGGTGCAAAGGCGGGAATGTACCCGCTGCACGTCTGGCTGCCCAAGGCGCACCCTGTCGCTCCCGCGCCTGCGTCCGCGCTGCTGTCCGGCATACTCACCAAGGCGGGCATTTTCGGGCTGCTGGTCTGCTCGGCGTTTTTGCTTGGCGGCAACGAGAGCTTCGCCGCGCTGCTGCTCGTGCTCGGCGCGATAACCATGGTGCTCGGCGCCCTGCTCGCGCTCGTCTCAAATGACCTCAAGCGCGCGCTCGCCTGCTCATCGCTGTCCCAAATCGGCTTCATCATCGTCGCCGTCTCGATACTCGCATATTCCCGCGAGCCGTCGCTTGCGGCGGGCGGCGCAATGCTGCACGCGGTCAACCACGCGCTCATCAAGCTGGTGCTGTTCGTCAGCGCGGGCGTGCTTTACAAGAACTATCACACCCTCGACCTCAACGAGCTCAAAGGTTCGGGGCGCTCGAGCAAGCTGCTTTGCGGGTGCTTTCTTGCGGCGGCGCTGTCCATCGGCGGCGTGCCGCTCATGAGCGGCTATGTCAGCAAGACGCTCATACACGAAGCAATCGTCGAAAACGCCGCGGGAAGCGGACTTATGCCGTCGCTGCTTAGCGTCACCGAATATCTGTTCCTGTTCACCGGCGGGCTGACGCTCGCGTACATGGCGAAGCTGTTCGTCAAGCTGTTCGTTGAAAAAAGCGATTCTCCCCGCAAGCCGCTCAATATTGACCGCAAGACCTCGCTTGCGCTTTGCACCGCCGCACTGCCGCTGCTTGCGCTTGGTCTTGCGCCCAACGCGCTGTTTGAAAAACTCGCCGCCTACTGCGCCGCTTCGCTCGGCTGTGAGCCGTTCACGGTGAGCTACTTTTCGCTCGAAAACCTGAAGGGTGCGGGAATCTCGCTGCTCGTCGGCGCGGCGGTCTACCTGCTCGTCGTGCGAAAGCTGCTGACGAAAAACGGCGAGTACCGCCCGCTTCGCACCGTCTTTGAGCTGGACGAGGGATTCTACCGTCCGCTGCTTCGCGCGCTCGCGTTTGTCTGCGCGCTCATTGCAAGAGCGGTCTATGTCCTGCCCGAGCTGCTGCTGCGCGCGATTCGCCGCCTCACCTTTGCGCGCCGCCCCGAGCGCCTTGAACCGCCCGAGGACGAGCACTTTGCGCAGTACTCGAGAAAGTATGTGCGCGCCGACCCGCTCGCGCAGACGCTGTCCTATGAGCTGCTGCTGTTCGGCGCGGGCGTGGTCATAACCCTTGTCTACCTGCTCGCGGCATAAGCCGCAACTGAGCGCGTACGCAGACGCCGACGTTTTGTTGCAACAAAAAAGCCCCCGTTTCACCGAAAGTGAAGCGGGGGCTTTTACAATACTTATGTATTTACTCGCTGCGAAAGCGTCAGTTCACGCGCTTGTCTCCGAAAAAGAACAGCGCGACGGTGCCCGGACCAGTGTGTGCGCCGATAACGGTGCCGACGCTGTTTATCATGACCTTGCCGTCCAGCTTTTTGAACTCGGACTCGATGAGGTCTGCGACGGCGCGCGCATCGTCATAGCAAGCGGAGTTGGAGATGAAGCATTTGCCGGAGTAGTTCTTGCCGCCCTGCGCGTGCTCCTCCATGCGCTTGACAATGGTCTTGATGACGTTCTGCTTGCCGCGAATCTTTTCTCTAGGGGTCAGATGACCCTTGTCGTCCATGTTCATCAGCGGGCAGATGTTGAGAATCGTGCCGAAGATGGCGGAGGTGCGGGAAATACGCCCGCCGCGGAAGTAATGAGACAAATCGGTTGAGAAGAACCAATGGTGTATGTTCAGCTTGTTTGCCTGCGCAAAGGCGTAGGTGCTGTCGATGGATTCGCCCTTGTCGCGCATATCCGCGAGCGTGTCCATGAGCAGTCCGTAGCCGGACGACGCGCCGAGCGAATCAACGATAAGCAGCTTGCGGTCGGGATATTTCTTGATGAGCTCTTCCTTGGCGATATTCGCCGAATTGTACGAGCCGGACAGCCCCGAGGACAGCGAAACGTGCAGCACGTCCTTGCCTGCTTTCAAAAACGGCTCGAAGAACTCGGTGAACTGGTCAACGTTGACCTGTGAGGTGGTCGGCATCGCGCCGGAAGCGCCGGAGGCGGCGCAGACCCTGTTGGCC
>CAYXRE010000202.1:1312-3298 GCA_964466125.1 uncultured Oscillospiraceae bacterium | reverse complement strand
TTCATGAATCTCGGAAGTCCCGCGCCTGAGCCGATAAAGACCGCCTCAAAGCCCTGCTCGCTCATAAGCTCGTCTATGGAAAGCGACTTGCCGATTACGTTGTTGGTCGCAATCTCCACTCCGAGCTGCTTGAGGGTGTCAATTTCCTTTTGCACGATAGCCTTGGGCAGACGGAACTCGGGTATTCCGTAAACAAGCACGCCGCCCGCAAGGTGCAGAGCCTCGAACACGGTGACCGAATAGCCGAGCTTGGCAAGGTCGCCCGCACAGGTAAGCCCCGACGGACCCGAGCCGATTATCGCGACCTTGTGTCCGTTGTTCTGCGGCTTTTTCGGCGCGGCGGCGGCAGTCTCATTGTGACGGTCTGCAACAAAGCGCTCCAGCCTGCCTATTGCGACGGCGTCGCTCTTTATTCCGCGCACGCAGTACTTCTCGCACTGGCTCTCCTGCGGGCATACGCGCCCGCAGACGGCGGGCAGCGAGCTGGATTTGCTTATCGCCTCATACGCCTGCTCGAACTCGCCGTTGGCGGTCTTTTCAATGAATTCGGGGATATTGATGTGCACAGGACAGCCGTTAACGCACGGCTTGTTCTTGCAGTTCAAGCAGCGCTTTGCCTCGTCGAGAGCCATCTGCTCGGTGTAGCCTGTCGCGACCTCGCAAAAGTTCTTGTTGCGCACCTGCGGGAGCTGGGTGGGCATCGGCTGGCGCGGAATCGTCATATCTGCCATGTTATTTTACCTCCGCTTTGAAAAGGTTGCAGCTGCGCTCGTAGGCGTGCTTTTCAAATTCCCTGTACGTCGCGCCGCGCGCCATAGCCTCGTTGAAGTCAATCTGGTGCGCGTCAAACTCGGGACCGTCCACGCACGCGAACTTGGTTTGTCCGCCGACGGTCAGCCGGCAGCCGCCGCACATTCCCGTGCCGTCAATCATGATCGGGTTCATGCTCGCGACGGTGGGTATGCCGTACTCCTTGGTGAGCGCGGAGACAAATTTCATCATTATCAGCGGACCAATCGTTATAACAAGGTCGTACTTTTCGCCGGAATCTATCAGCGAACGAAGCGCGTCGGTGACAAGCCCCTTTGTGCCGTGCGAGCCGTCGTCGCTCATCATGACCAGCTTGTCGCTCACGGCGTTGAACTCGTCTTCGAGTATAACAAGGTCTTTTGTGCGGAAGCCGACTATCGAATGCACCGTCGTTCCCTGCTCGTGGAACTTCTTTGCAACGGGGTACGCAATGGCGCAGCCGACGCCACCGCCGACCACGGCGACCTTTTTGTAGCCCTCGGTGTGCGTTGCGCGTCCGAGCGGGCCGACAAAGTCGTGCAGGCTGTCGCCGACGTTCATGTGGTTGAGTTTCTCGGTGGTCGAGCCGACTATCTGAAAGATTATCGAGACGGTTCCGGCGTCAGCGTCGAAATCGGCTATGGTGAGCGGTATGCGCTCGCCGTTTTCATCGGTGCGCAGAATAATGAACTGCCCGGGTTGTGCTTTGCGCGCAATAAGCGGCGCCTCGACGTCCATTTTTGTCACCGTTGGATTGAGTACTTGTTTGGCAACTATTTTGTACATTTCTTTTCCTTCCTTGTCATCTGTTGGTTAACAGTTGGGCTGCGGTACAAATGTGCTTATTTATGAGTTTATTACCTTATCTATGATTATGTCAAGCCTATAAATCGAACATTCGCGGTATATTTTACCGTCGGTTTATACGCCCGCGCTCTGGCAATACTCGTTTTACTACATTTTCGAGGTGTGTCATGGCGCAAAACAAGGTGGAAATCTGCGGAGTAAACACGGGGAAGCTCAAGGTGATGAAGGAGAGCGAAAAGCTCGAGCTGCTAAAGCGGGTAAAGCAGGGCGACCGCGCGGCTCGGGACGCGCTGGTGTTCGGCAATCTCAAGCTGGTGCTCAGCGTAATACAGCGTTTTCTCAACCGAAACGAGCTGCCGGACGACCTGTTTCAGGTGGGCTGCATAGGAC
>CAYXRE010000202.1:0-1302 GCA_964466125.1 uncultured Oscillospiraceae bacterium | reverse complement strand
CTCATCAAGGCAATCGACAATTTCGACTGCTCACACGGCGTGCGTTTCAGCACCTACGCAGTGCCGATGATTATTGGCGAGCTGCGCCGCTTTTTGCGCGACAACAATTCGGTGCGCGTGAGCCGTTCGCTTCGGGACACCGCCTACAAAGCGATGCAGGTGCGCGAGCAGCTGCAAAAAAGCGAATTGCGCGAGCCGAGCATAAGCGCCGTGGCAAAGGAGCTGGGCATTGAGGTCAGCGAGGTCGTGCTGGCGCTTGAATCGGTGGTCGAGCCGGTCTCGATGTACGAGCCGCTGTATTCGGACGGCGCGGACACCGTTTTTGTGTTCGATTCGATTTGCTGCAAGACCGACTGCGAGCAGGACTGGCTGTATGAGATTTCCTTTCGCGACGCGCTTCATTCCCTCGGTGAGCGGGAGCGGCAGATACTGTCCATGCGTTTTATGGGCGGGCTGACACAAACACAGGTCGCGCGCCGCATAGGAATAAGCCAAGCTCAGGTAAGCCGCCTTGAGAAAAACTCGCTCGAACGCATAAGACAGGGCGGATAAACAGAGCAATCTACTTAGCACTCTTTATTTTAGAGTGCTAAGTTTTAATTATTTGTACATAATGTGTTCACGCTGTATTCACTGATTACAGATATTATGATTTCATACGAAATATGAATCCTGTAAGGAGGAACTGCCATGAACGCACAGAAATTTACGCAAAAGTCTCTTGAAGCTATAAGTGAGGCGCAAAACAAGGCGATTGAATACGGCAATACCTTTGTCGATTCGCAGCATATACTTTGGTCGCTCCTCTCCCAGCAGGACGGTCTGCTGCCGAAGCTGCTTGCAAAAATGGGAGTGGACGAACAAGCCGCGCAGCGCGACGCGCTGGAGCTGATTGAAGCCATGCCCCGCGTCTCGGGACCCGGGCGCGAGGAGGGCAAGGTCTATGTCAGCGAGCAGGTTGACCGTATGCTCGTTGAATCGGAAAAGATTGCCGAAAACATGAAGGACGAATACGTCTCGGTCGAGCACATATTTCTTTCCATGCTTTCGCAGCCGAGCCCGGAGCTTTCCGGCTTCTTTTCACGCTACGGCATAACCAAGCAGAAATTTCTCGAGTCGCTTATGGCGGTGCGCGGGAATACCCGCGTGACGTCGGACACGCCCGAGGACACCTATGACGCGCTCGCAAAATACGGCACCGACCTTGTCGAGCGCGCGCGCAAGAACAAGACCGACCCTGTCATCGGGCGCGACGACGAGATACGCAATGTCATTCGCATACTCTCGCGCAAGACCAAGAAC
>CAYXRE010000201.1:1340-3325 GCA_964466125.1 uncultured Oscillospiraceae bacterium | reverse complement strand
GTACCGTTGGAGGAGTTGAAGCCGAGGTAGGAGGTGAATTTGCTCGTACCGCCGTTGTGCCACACAAAGCCGTTTTGCTCGTCTATCATCCAGCCCAGCCCGACAGCGTCCATGTTTATGCCCATCATTTTGTAGCGCTCGTTTACCTTCGTAATCTTTGCCGTCGGCGTATGGGAGAGCGCCAAATACTCAGGGTCGCATTCAAGCTGGATTTTAGCGTAATCGAGCATATCGTCGATCGTGGAAAGCAAGCAGCCCGCAGGCAGATAACCGTCGTTTTCATGCCAGCTCCAGTAGCCGGACAGGTCGCCCTTGGAGTCGGAGATGTAGGTGTGCTTGAGTCCGAGGTCGTTTTGTATGTACTCGGTCATGACCTCGCTCCAGTCTCCGCCGCAAGCCCGTGCAACGGCGTTGCCGAGCACCGAGAAACCGAAGTTGGAATACTCGAACGGATAGTCTCTATCCTCGAGATTGGTCGAGCCGACGCGGTGGATAATGACGTCGGTCGGGATGTTGTAAAAGTCGTTGCCCGCGCTGCCGTTGAACTTGTTGGCTATCATCTGCGATTCAAAGTAGTAGGGCTTGTAGCCGGACGTATGGGTCGCAAGCCGGCGCAGCGTCGGAGTGTATTCAAGCGTATTAATACCCAGATAATCCGCGGCATTGTCATCGAGCGACACTTTGCCCTCGTCGAGCGCCTTGCAAAGCAGCGAGGTCGTGAAGGTCTTGGACAGAGAGCCTATCTCATAGATATGCTGTTCGTTATCAAGAAGCGACGAATTCGCTCCGTAGACGCAATAGCTGCTCTTTCCGTCCTTGATTATGCCGACAGTTATGACCGCTTCGTCGTTGTTCTCGGTATCATACGCCAGCATATCCGAAAAGCTCATGGAGGGTATCTTCTTCATGCGCTCGTTCATTATACTAATATATATAACAAAGCCGAGGACCGCGATCACTGCGAACGCGAGTATTATCATTATCGCTTTCCTTTTTTTACTCATCTCATTTACCGCTTATTCGCTGATTGCGGTGCCGCGATTTTTAAGTATTACGTCATGACTGCCGCCCTCGACGATGCTCGTGGAGGAAACGACGGTCAGCTGCGCTTTTTCCTGAAGCTCGGGTATGCTCAGCGCGCCGCAGTTGCACATGGTCGAGCGCACCTTTTGCAGCGTGACGGCGACGCCGTCCTTGAGCGCTCCCGCATAGGGGACATAGCTGTCCACACCCTCCTCAAAGCTGAGCTTCGCAGCTCCTCCGAGGTCGTAGCGCTGCCAGTTGCGCGCGCGGTTGCTGCCCTCGCCCCAATACTCCTTGACGTAGGTTCCGTTGAGCCGCAGCTTTGCCGTCGGACTCTCGTCAAAGCGGCTGAAGTAGCGACCGAGCATGACGAAGTCCGCTCCCATGGCGAGCGCGAGGGTGATGTGATAGTCGTGTACTACGCCGCCGTCCGAGCATATCGGGACGTAGATACCGGTTTCTTTATAGTACTCGTCGCGAGCCTGAGCGACCTCGATGGTCGCCGTCGCCTGCCCGCGTCCGATGCCCTTGGTCTCGCGGGTAATGCATATACTGCCGCCGCCTATGCCGATTTTGACAAAGTCCGCGCCGGCTTCGGCGAGAAAGCGGAAGCCCTCGCGGCTGACGACGTTGCCCGCGCCGACCTTTACCGTGTCGCCGTATTTTTCGCGTATCCATGAAAGTGCGCGCTTCTGCCACTCGGTGAAGCCCTCGGACGAGTCGAGGCAGAACACATCGGCTCCGGCGGCGACGAGCGCAGGAACGCGTGTCTCATAGTCGCGCGTATTTATGCCCGCGCCGACCATATAGCTCTTATTCCTGTCGAGCAGCTCGTTGGCGTTCTCCTTGTGGCTGTCGTAGTCCTTGCGGAAAACGAGGTAAACAAGGTGCTGGCGCTCGTCAATAAGCGGCAGCGCGTTGAGCTTGTTGTCCCAAATCATGTCGTTCGCTTCCTTGAGCGT
>CAYXRE010000201.1:0-1330 GCA_964466125.1 uncultured Oscillospiraceae bacterium | reverse complement strand
CAAACGGGGTCATAAAGGAGCTGACCTTCTCGGAGGGGTCCATGCGGGAAACGCGGTAGTCGCGGCTGCCGACGATTCCAAGCAGCCTGCCCGTCGAGCTGCCGTCCTCGGTCACGGCGACGGTGGAGTGCCCTGTGAGCTGCTTGAGCGCGAGTATGTCCGCAAGCGTCGCGTCGGGACGAACGTTGGAATCGCTGACGATAAAGCCCTTTTTGTAGCTTTTTACGCGGGCTATCATCGCCGCTTCTTCTTCGATGGTCTGCGAGCCGTAGATGAAGGATATGCCGCCCTCTTTCGCGAGCGCGATTGCCATGGTGTCGTTGGAGACCGACTGCATGACCGCCGAGACCATGGGGATATTGAGCGTTATCGGACACTCCTGCTCTCCCTTGCGATAGCGCACAAGCGGCGTGCGCAGCGATACCGCGCTCGGTATGCACTCAGCCGAGGAGTAGCCGGGCACGAGCAGATATTCGCCGAAGGTACGGGAGGGTTCGTTGAAATACTTTGCCATTCTTCTTTTTCTCCTTCATCGTTCGTTATATTATTCCGTTTATCGTATCACAAAAGCGCGGGTGTATGCAATACGCCGACGCGCTTTTTTAGGCGAATGTATAAATCGACGGGCGGTCTTGCGACCGCCCGCCCGTTGGCTTATTTCTCTTTGAGAAGGCTGTCGATTATCGTCAGCACGATTCCCTTTATGGAGTTGTCCGTCGTGCGGTAGGGTGCTACGCGGACGGTGTACAGCTTGCCTGAGGACGAGAGGACTTCCTTGTCGATGGGCATGAGATTCTTGAGCACCGTCTTGGCGTCCGAAAGAATGTCGTGGTTCGGGAAGCAGTGGTCGATTATCTGCGCCGAGCGTCCGATGTCGTGCTCCATGATGTTGAACTCGCGCCCGATATACTCGGTAAACTTGCGGATGTTCAGCTTGCTGTCGAGGAACAGTATGCCTATCATCGTCGAGGACAGGAAGTTGGAGATGTCGTTTGACATATCGGTGAGCTCGTCGAGCTTCTGCTGATACTCGGCGTTTACGGTGTACAGCTCCTCGTTGACCGACTGCAGCTCCTCGTTGGAGCTTTGCAGCTCCTCGTTGGCGGTCAGCAGCTCCTCGTTCGCCGCCTGTAATTCCTCGTTGACCGTCTCAAGCTCGGCTATCGTCGCCTTGAGGTCGTTTTGCGAGCGCTGAAGCTCGTTTTCGAGGTCGGCTATGCGGCGCGCGGCGGTCTTGTCGATGTCGTATTTCTCGGTGACGCCGTCCAGCGGAGCAGAATCGTGCTCGGTGAACAGCAGCGCCACCAGACCGTTGTCCACGCTGCGATAG
>CAYXRE010000200.1:2505-3383 GCA_964466125.1 uncultured Oscillospiraceae bacterium | reverse complement strand
CCCTCTATCTTTTGCGAGAGTCCGAGCGCAACGAGGTCGCTGCCGAACAGCACGGGGTTGGACAAAACGGCGTCGAGCTTTCCGCTCACGCTGTCAGGGTCGCCGAGCGTCACGCCGGAAAGCTGCGAGTGCAGCGTCTCCAGCATCGGGTCGGCGGAGCACTCCATGGCGCAGCCCTCGTCATCGACGGCGAGCAGATAGCGCAGCCAGCCCGCGAGCGCAAGCGGAATAAATGTCAGGCTCTTTACGTCAAGGTCGCTGCGGGCGGCGTAGGACTTGATCGTCTCGCCGAAGCGAATGGGTATCTTCTGACTGGTGTCGGTCGCAATGCGCTGCGGGGTGTCGGGTATAAACGGATTGGGGAAGCGCTGTTCGACGACCTCCTTGATGAACGCGGTCGGATTGATGATTCCGGGGTCGCTGACGACCGGCATTCCCTCATCAAAACCGATGTGCTCAACGAGCGCCTTGAGCTGTTCGTCCGCCATTTCGCGCGCGATGCTCTTGTAGCCAAGCAGGCAGCCGTAGACTGCAAGCGCCGTGTGCAGAGGGTTCAGGCAGGTCGTGACCTTCATGCGCTCGGTCAAGTTGACCGTGTCGCGGTCGGTCAGGTACACTCCCGCCTTTTCAAGCGGCGGACGATCGTTGGGGAAACGATCCTCGACCACGAGGTACTGCGGAATCTCGGCGTTCACGAACGGGGCGATGAAGGTCTTTTTGGACGTTACTATGGGCTCCATGTCCTCAATGCCCGCGCTCTCGAGCGCCAAGAGCACTTCGTTGGCGGGACGGGGGGTTATCTTGTCAATCATCGACCACGGGAAGGACACACGGCTCTCGTCGTTCAGCCAGCTGATAAAGGCGGGCTGCACAAATCC
>CAYXRE010000200.1:0-2495 GCA_964466125.1 uncultured Oscillospiraceae bacterium | reverse complement strand
AATCCGTTCTCCTGCCACTTCTCCGCGACCGTTGTGACGCCCGCTTTGAGCTTTTCGCCGTTGTGCGAGCAGTTGTCCATGCTGACCATCGCAATCGGGAACGCGCCCGCCTTCCAGCGCTCGTACAGCAGCGCGCAGACAAGGCTCATCGCGTGAGAGCAGTTTTTCGGACCGTTTTTGAAGTCCTCGAGCACGAACGGGAAGAAATCGCCGTCCATGCCGCGCAGCGCATAGCCCTTTTCGGTTATCGTGAAGCTGACCAGCTGAAGGCTGGAAGCGCAGAACACCCGCTTGAGCTGCTGCATATCTTTTTCGTAAGCCGTACCCGCACGATACCCTGCGGCAATGGAACCGACGACCTGCATATCCATGCTCCCGTCCGGCTTTAAGCCGACCATGAGCGAAAGCGCGTCGAACGGGTCGTAGATTTTGTCGATTATGTCGTAGTCGAAGGTGTCGGCGGCGATGATTCCGCCGCTTACAAGACCCTCCTCGAGCAGCGGCTGCTGCAAGCGTGCGACGAAGCCGCGAAAGATGTTGCCCGCGCCGAAATGCACCCATGTCGGAGCGGCTTGGGTCTGCGCGAGCATTTTCTCGCGGTCGAATTTCGGCAGCGCCACGCCTGCCTTTTCCCAAGCGGCGCGGTCCTTCAGTCCCTCGTTTGTCAGTTTCATTTTTGCACCTCATCTTCCGACATACGCACAATCGACTCCCAAAGTCCGTTGAGGTAGGTCGCGCCGAGCGCGCGGTCGTAGAGTCCGTAGCCCGGACGACCCGTTTCGTCCCAAATCATGCGCCCGTGGTCGGGACGTATGTAGGTGTCGGGGCAGGTGTCGTAAACCGCCTTCATGACGGCGAACATATCAATGTCGCCCGCTGAGGACAGATGCGCCGCCTCGCGGAAGCGGCGGGCGCCCAGATGCTTGATGTTTCGTATGTGCAAGCAGCCGATGCGCCCCATTTCCCCGAAGTGCCGGATGACGGCGGGAATGTCGTTTGCGGGATTGGAGCCCAGCGAGCCGGTGCACAGGCATACGGTGTTGCTCGCGCTGTCGCGCAGCGCGACTATCTTGTCGAAGTCGTCCTGAGAATGGGCAATGCGCGGCAAGCCGAAGATAGGCCACGCAGGGTCATCGGGATGGCACGCCATAACTACGCCGCACTCCTCGCACGTCGGGATAATGCCGTCGAGGAAGTACTTGTAATTCGCGAGCAGGTCGTCGGGGGTTATCGCCGCATAGCGCTCGAGCGTCGTCTGAAGCTCCGCAAGGCGCTCCGGCTCCCAGCCGGGCAGCGAAAAGCCGTTGGAGTTCTCTATCGTCGCGCGGACGATGTCGAGCGGCGTCATTTCGCCGAGCTCTTTCTCATCGAAGTACAGGCTGTTGGAGCCGTCCTCGGGAATCACCCGCGCAAGGTCGGTGCGCAGCCAGTCGAACACCGGCATAAAGTTGTAGACTATGACCTTTACGCCGTATTTTGCAAGATTGCGAATGGTTATACGGTAGTTCTCAATGTATTCGTCGCGCGAGGGCAGACCCATTTTGATGTCCTCATGGACGTTCACCGACTCGATGACCTCGCATTCGAGTCCGGCGGCGTGCACCTCGTCGATGTACGCCTTTATCTCCTGCTCGTTCCAGACCTCGCCTGCGGCTTTATAGTCGAGAAAGCCCATTATGCCGCTCATGCCGGGTATCTGCTTTATCTGCTTGAGCGTGACGCTGTCGCTGTTCGAGCCGTACCAGCGGAATGTCATTTTCATTATATCTGTTTCCTATCCGAGTGAAGTTGTGGTCTTTCTTAATTCCCCGCCGCCTTTCGGCGGCGGGGAGCATTCTCGAAGAACTATTTTGCGAATATCGTGGGGAACAAGAGGCTTATCTGCGGCACGAAGGTCACGAGCAGCAGTGTGACGAGCATGCATGCATAGAACGGAAGCGTTGCTTTGACGACCTTCTCCATGGGCGTCTTGCCGACGGCGGAGCCGATGAACAGCACCGCGCCGACCGGCGGGGTCAACAGACCGATGCCGCAGTTGAGCACGATTATGATACCGAACTGTATCGGGTCAATGCCGCAGTACTGCGTGGCAATGGGCAGCAGTATCGGCGTGGCGATGAGGATAATCGGCGCCATGTCCATTATGCAGCCGAGTATGAGCAGTATCAGGTTGAGCAGCAGCGCGATTACAATCGGGCTGGAGCTGATGCCGGTTATTGCTTTCGCGGCAAGGTCGGGTACGTGCAGCATGGTCAGGCAGTTGCCGAAAACGCTCGAGGTCGCAATGAGTATGAGCACTATGGACAGCGTATCCACGCAGGACTCGAGAGATTTCCAGACGCCCTTCCAGTTCAGTCCCTTGTAGACGAATACCGAGACGATGAGCGAGTAGATGACTGCGATTGCCGCGGATTCGGTCGCGGTGAACACACCGGCAACAACGCCGACGACGACGATGATGACCGCCGCGAGCGCCCAGAAGGATTTTGCGAACT
>CAYXRE010000199.1:0-3404 GCA_964466125.1 uncultured Oscillospiraceae bacterium | reverse complement strand
CGCGCATTTCGATTATCTGCTTGGGGTCGAGTCCGACGGTGGGCTCGTCGAGAATGATAATCGGCGGCAAGCCGAGCACCGCCTGCGCAAGCCCCACGCGCTGACGAAAGCCCTTGGAGAGGTTTTTCATCAGCCGCGAACGAACCTCGACGATTCCCGCCGTCTGCACCGCGCGCTCGATTTCTTCCTTGCGCTTGTCGCGGGCTATTCCCTTGATTTCCGCGCAAAAGCACAGGTATTCGTCGGCGGTCATATCCGCGTAAAGCGGCGGTTGCTCAGGCAGATAGCCAATCTGCTTTTTTGCCTCGAGCGGCTGCTCGGAAATGCTCTTGCCGTTGATGAGCACGTCCCCGCTCGTCGCGCCGATATACCCGCACATGATGTTCATGGTCGTCGTCTTGCCCGCGCCGTTCGGTCCGAGAAAACCGTATATCTGACCGTCCTCGATCGTAAAGCTCAAATCGCTGACCGCCGTATGCTGACCGTACCGCTTTACGAGATTTTTTACTTCTATCAATGGTATCCCTCCCATTCTTCGCTTCGCGAAGCGTTTGATTATCTGTACTTCGGCGCATTCGTCGGAAGCGTCACGGTAAACACCGTTCCGTTCGCTTCGTCGCTTTGCGCGGTAATCGTGCCCTTGTGCGTGGCGACTATGTTCGATGCAATCGCAAGTCCCAGCCCGTAGCCGCCGTTTTCCGTGCGCGCCGCGTCGGTGCGATAAAAGCGCTCAAAAATGTTTATGAGCTTTTCGGGCGGTATCACGCTGCCGAACGAGCGCACCGCGAGTACCGCTCTTTTCTTCGCGTTCACCTCAAGCGAAAGCCGCGCGGGCAGGTTCGAAGCGGAATACTTGCGCGCATTGTCGAGCAGTATTCCGACGAGCTGCTTGAGCTGTTCCTCATTTCCGCGCACGACCACCCCGGGCGCAACGTCGTACTCAAGCGCGCAGCCGTTTTCAAAGAAAAGCGGCTCGTACAACAGCGACTGGGAGTAGACCGCGCTTGACAAATCCACATCGGTCATCAGGACGCCGGAAGCGCCGCTTTCCGTGCGCGCAAGATTGAGCAGCTCGCCTGTCAGGTGCTTCATGCGGTCCGCCTCATAGCGCACACGTTCAAGACGCGTTTTGCTCTCCTCGTCGAGCGACGAGTTTTCCTCAAGCAGCTCCATGTTTGAGATTATCACCGTAAGCGGCGTGTTCAGCTCGTGCGACGCGTCTGCGACAAACGCCTTTTGCTTTTCCCAAGCGAGCGCGGTCGGGCGCACGGCGATGTTAGAAAGCAGCAAACTCAGTCCGAAAATGATTGCCATGCACACCAGCCCTATGCCGGTGAGCACCCGAACGAGCGAGCCGAGCACCGCGCGTTGGGCGGAGACGTCGGCGAAGGCTATGCGGACGCCGTTTGCGTCGTTTAGGCGCATATAGCGCAGTGTGCGTCCGGAAAGATACCCCTGCGATTCGCTTCGCTCGAGGCATTCGTTGCATATATCAATTGCCGTCTGCTCGTCGATTTGATAAAAGCTGCTCGCGAGCACCCGCGCGTTTCCGAACGCGTCGATGCGAACGGCAAACACGGGCAGTCGGGAGCTGAGCTCCTCACCCGCGCCGAAAAGGCTCAGCTGGCGGTTGAACAGCACCTGCTTGAGCTCGACGTCAATCGCGACGCCGATGGTCGCGTCGGTGACGGCGTATACGGTGCAGAACATCGCCGAAAGCAGCAGCAGCGCGACGAGCATGATTATCAGTACGAATTTCCATTTGAGCTTTTTAATCATCCGCGCGTTCCTCCAGCCGATAGCCGACGTTGCGCACGGCGGTTATTTCGACGCGCGAGCCGAGAAAGGCGAGCTTTTTGCGTAAAAACGAGACGTAGACCTCCACGTTGTTGTACTCCATGTCCGTCTCGTAGCCCCAGATTTTCAGCAGCATCGTTTCCTTGGAAACAATCACGTCCTTGTTCGCAAGCAGCAGCTTCATCACGTCGAATTCCTTTTTGCGAAGCTCGATGCTCTTGCTTTCGCAGCAAAGCGTGTTGGTGTTGAGGTTCAGTTTTATATCGCCGAAGTCCATTGTGTCCGCAAGCACTCCCGCACCGCGCCGCGTCACCGCGCGCATACAGGCGAGCAGCTCTTGCGTCTCAAAGGGCTTTGTCAGGTAGTAATCCGCGCCGCTGTCCAGTCCCGCGACCTTGTCCGACGTCTCGCGCTTCGCCGTGAGCATGATGACCGGCGTCGCCACCTTTTCCTTGCGCATGATTGCAACAATATCGAAGCCGTTGACATACGGCAGCATAACGTCCACGAGCGCAACGTCATAAATGCCGCTCAGCGCTTCCTCCAGTCCCTTTTGACCGTCGTTCGCCACTGTCGGCTCATACTTTTCGCGGCGCACGATGTCCGCGAGCGTCTCCGCAAGATTTTTCTCGTCTTCGATTATCAGCACCCGCATACGTTCGCCTCCCGCCGTCTTTTGTAAGATAATGCCCATTCCTTAAATACGCCTTAAACTTAAATCATATTATAGCGCAAATTTCGGCGCAGAATATGACAACTGAGGAAAATAGGTTCAAAAATCACGCAAAAAGTCCCCGTCCGAGCGGACGGGGACTTAAAACAATCGGTTTTTGCTTACTGCTCGAGTGCGTCTTCTTTCTTGAGAGCCTGCGCCTGCACTTGCTGTATCTCGGGATAAGCGGACAGCAACGGCTCGGCGTTTACGTCGGTTTTCTTGATTTTGCGAGCGATATAGTTGCGGGTGATGGCAATTACCGTGCCCGAGAGCACCAGCACGCCGATGAGGTTCGGGATTGCCATAAGTCCGTTGAAGGTGTCCGAGATGTCCCAGACGAGGTCGAGACCCATCGTGGCGCCAGCAATGACCATGAGCACGAACAGCACCTTGTAGACAACGCCCGCCTTCTTGCCCGCGAGATACTCGATTGCCTGCGTTCCGTAGTAGGACCAGCCGAGCACGGTGGAGAACGCAAAGAGCACTATCGCTATGGAGAGGATAACTCCCGCAAGCTCGTGGAAGGTGGAGTTGAACGCCAGCGACACGAGCGGAGCGCCCTTTATGACCGCGCCGGTAGCATCGACCGAACCGACAACGCCGGAGGACAGCAGCGTGAAGGCGGTCAGCGAGCAGACGATTATCGTATCAAAGAACACCTCAAAGATGCCCCACATACCCTGAACGACCGGCTCCTTGACGTCGGACGCCGAATGCACCATGACCGACGAGCCGAGACCCGCCTCGTTGGAGAACACGCCGCGCTTAAAGCCCCACGTCACTGCCTCCTTGACCGCAAAGCCGGTCACGCCGCCGAGCACCGCATTAGTGGTGAACGCCGCCTTGAATATGCCGCCGAACACCTCGGGAATCTTCTGATAATTGACCACGA
>CAYXRE010000198.1:0-3434 GCA_964466125.1 uncultured Oscillospiraceae bacterium | reverse complement strand
CGCGGGTGTATCCGTCGTTCTCGGCTCCTACGGCTCGGGCGTTTCGATAGCTGCCGGTCAGATCTTTGCGGACGCCAAGATACCCGCAATCGGCTGCTCTTGCACCAACCCCCTCGTAACCGAAGGAAACCCCTACTACTATCGCGTGTGCTTCCTTGACCCGTTCCAGGGCACCGTTATGGCGAACTACGCGTCCGAGTCCGGCTGCAAGAAGGCTTACGTCCTCACTCAGCTCGGCGACGACTATTCGGTCGGTCTTGGCAACTATTTCGCAAAGGCCTTTAAGGCTCTGGGCGGCGAAGTCGTCGAAGAGACCTTCCAGGAGGGCAACAGCGACTTTACGGCTTACATCACCAACGCCGTCAACGCGGGCTGCGATGTAATCTTCTCGCCGACGTCCACCACCGCCGCTTCCCTCATCATCAGCCAGGCTGCATCCCAGAACATCACCATGCCGATAATGGCTGGCGACACTTGGGAAAGCTCGGTTATCCTTGACGCTGCCAAGGGCACGAACATGAAAGTCTGCCTGTCCACCTTCTTTGACGAGAACGACTCCTCCGCGGCTGCGAAGGACTTCGTTACCGGCTTCAAGGCATGGCTGAACGCCGACGCGCAGAACAAGACCAACAACGGCGGCAACGACATCGTCGCGGCTGTTTCGGCTCTGGGCTATGACGCTTACATGACCGCTGTCGAGGCCATCAAGGCCGCCGGCAGTGCCGATTCCGACGCGGTAGCGACCGCTCTTGCGGGTGTCAGCTACACCGGCGTGACCGGCAGCATCACCTTCAACGAGAACGGCGATGCCAACAAGGATATGGCTTACATCAAGACGGTCGATACCGCCAACGGCGCGTTCGTCTTCGAGAAGACCCAGTCGGTCGCCGACCTCGGCTAAACACCGGCTCCAACACCTATCCACATATCGGCGGGGGCAGTAAATGCCCCCGCCGTATATCGGTTTTCAGCCCTTGGTTTCAGAATGCCTCGAAAGGGGAGCGGGCGTGCGGAAAATCCGTCCATGCTTTTTTCGAGACGTTCTGAAGCGGCAAAAACTCCAACGGAGGTTCAGTTAAATGGACTTTATCAGCCAAAACCTGCCGTACCTGCTCGCGGGTATCTCGGTGGGAGGACAGTATGCGCTAATCGCCATAGGCTATACCATGGTGTACGGCATACTGCGCCTTATCAACTTCGCCCACGGCGACATATTTATGGTCGCGGGCTTCATGATGGTCTACCTGAGCGCGACGCTGCCCGTGGGCATTGCGATACCGCTCGTGATTCTGCTCACCGTGCTGCTCGGCTTCGCGGTCGAGCGCATAGCCTACAAGCCGCTGCGCGACGCGCCGAGAATGTCGGTCATGATCTCCGCAATCGGCGTGTCCTACCTGCTGCAAAACTGCGCGTGGTACATAACCGGCGGTCTTGCCAAGCAGTATCCCGTTATCCCGTGGATAAGCGACTCGATAACGATCGGCGGCGCGACCACCAAGGTCGTCACCGTCGTCACCCCGATTCTCACGCTGCTGCTCGTCATCGCGCTCGTCGCGCTCATTCGCTACACCAAGGTCGGTATGGCTATGCGCGCCGTCTCCAAGGACTATGAGACGAGCAAGCTCATGGGCATCAAGATAAATAGCGTAATCAGCACGACCTTCATCATCGGCTCCTTCCTTGCCGCGATAGGCTCGCTGCTTTACTTCACCAATTACACCACCGTCACCCCGACGGTCGGCGCAATGCCCGGACTCAAGGCGTTCGTCGCCGCGGTGTTCGGCGGCATCGGCTCGATTCCCGGCGCGGTCGTCGGCGCGTTCATAATCGGTATATGCGAGAACATAATCAAGGGTCTGGGCTACACGACCTTCAGCGACGCGTTCACCTTTGCGCTGCTCATAATAATTCTCGTCGCCAAGCCGACCGGCCTGTTCGGCGAAAAGATTTCGGAGAAGGTGTGAGCGTATGAAAAAGATGAAAAACAACAAAAAGCTGTTCACAACCTTGCTGCTTATCGCCGCGCTGTTCGTGTTCCTCATTATCCTCGAGGCGGTCGTGCCGCGCTCGTCCATGCTCTTCACCGTGCTTAAAAAGGGCGCTATCTATGCGCTCGTCGCGGTCTCGATGAACCTGCTCAACGGCTTCACCGGACTGTTTTCGCTCGGTCAGGCGGGCTTCATGCTCATCGGAGCGTACACCTATGCCATCTTCACCATCCCCGTCGAATCGCGCGAGGCGGTCTACCAGTACTTTGACGGCGGAATAATCCGCTTTACGCTGCCCGTTCCCGTCGCCCTCATACTTGCGGGCATACTCGCGGGCGCGTTCGCGTTCCTCATCGGACTGCCGGTGCTGCGGCTCAAGAGCGACTATCTTGCAATCGCGACGCTGGGCTTTGCGGAAATAATCCGCGCGATATTCCAGTGGGACAAGCTCGGACCCGTGACCAACGGCTCCAATCTTCTGCGTCAGTTCCCGACCTTCTCAACCGTTATCTTTCCGTTTGCGGTGGCGGCGATTTGCATTGCGATTATCGTCATGCTCATCAATTCCTCCTACGGACGCGCGTTCAAGGCGATTCGCGACGACGAGATAGCCGCGGAGGCAATGGGCATAAATCTGTTTAAGCACAAACAGCTCGCCTTTGTCATCAGCTCCTTCTTCGCGGGAGTCGGCGGCGCGCTGCTCGCCATGTATCAGACCACCATTCAGGCGAGTGCCTTTAAGTCCGCAATGACCTATGAGATACTGCTCATCGTCGTAATCGGCGGCATCGGTTCGATAACCGGCAGCATAATCGCCTCCTTCCTGTTCGTCGCAAGCTCGGAGTGGTGGCTGCGTTTTCTCGACCAGGAGACCTTCATCGGCAACTTCCAGCTTCCGCTGCTGCGCTCGGGCTTCCGCATGGTCGTGTTCTCCATTGTCATCATGATAGTCGTGCTCTTCTTCAGAAAGGGCATCATGGGCGAAAAGGAATTCTCGGTTGAGGCAATAAAGGGTTTCTTCCGAAAGCTCGGCAAAAAATCCGAAAAGAAAACGGAGGAGACGAAATGAGCGGCAATGTACTGCACGTTGAAAACGTGACCATGCAGTTCGGCGGCGTCATAGCCGTTGACGACCTGACGCTCGACGTCAATCAAGGCGAGATAGTCGCCCTCATCGGACCCAACGGCGCGGGTAAGACCACCGCGTTCAACTGCATAACCGGCGTATATGAGCCGACTAACGGCAGAGTCGATTTCATGGGCGAGACGATGGTCGAAAACTTCCCGCACGGCAAGATGAAAAAGACCTACGCGGGCGCGGACGCGGGCAAGTACACCAAGGTCGTCGCCAAGACGCCGGACAGAATCACACAGCTCGGCATCGCGCGCACCTTCCAGAACATCCGTCTGTTCCCCAGTCTTTCGGTGTTTGACAACGTGCTCATC
>CAYXRE010000197.1:0-3438 GCA_964466125.1 uncultured Oscillospiraceae bacterium | reverse complement strand
TAGTTCGAGTCCTACGCTAAATGTGCAAGGATAACATTTATACGCAGACCACTCAAAGCGTCGCAGGCATATCGCCTGCGACGCTTTTTTTGCGTTTGTGCGACAAAGACTCCGCTGCTTCGCCTTTTGTATGTAGACAAACGCAGATGCCGGTGCTACAATAATTGCCATATAATATACCGCCGACCGCAGCGGGAGCCTCGGTTTCCGGCGACGGTGAGCAGACTTGCGGCGAGTCTGCGCGGGCGATAAACAAAGGGGTATTTAGAATGAAAGAGAAAATCAGAACTGCATTTGAGGCGGCGCTTGCCGTGCTGTTCCTCGCTTCGTCGATTCTCGGGTACTACAAGGACGTTTCGCATATGTGGGAGTACTGCTTCATTTCCGGCATAGCGGTCGGAGCGGTGTTTCTTGTGTCGGTCGTGCGGTATCTCACAAAGAAAAAGCGGCTTCCCGTGTGGGCGTACCTCGCGTGCGCGGCGGACGTCGTGCTGATTCTCATTGCAACACTTACAATGGGCTTGAATCTCGAGGGCGCGTTTTGGTTCATTCACATAATCAATCCCGCGCTGCTTCTGGCATACTGGCTCATATTCTGCGACAGCTCAAACCTCAAGCGCACGCGCGTCACGGCGGCGCTCATTTTTCCGCTGTGCTACATAATCGTGTCTTTTGTGCGCTTGAAGCTGACAGGGGAGTGCGCGTTTCCCGCAAATGCGATACTCAACTGGAACCCGCAGTGGCTCGCGCTGCCCATAAGCGCCGCCGTTCTGGCGGTTATCCTGCTCGTTGCCTTTGCGCTGTATTTCCTCAACCGGCTCTTTCACAAAAAGCACGCCGTCAAGAAAGCCGACTGACGCGTGCTGTCGTGAGTAAAACAGAATAATTCGTCCGAATGGGCAACAGATGACGACAGAAGCGGCGCGAACGAAGTTCATTTCATTCGCGCCGCTTTGCGCTCGCTGCTTTATTATGGCTTTGTTTGTTAAAAATGCAACAAAATGTTCGAATTTCTCGTCTGCAAATATACATCACGCCGAATAATACATTATTTCAAACAGATACCTTGACAGGCGAGGTATCTTGTGATAGACTGCACTCGTAGCAAAGAGAGATTGAAACGAGAAATCGAAAGGAGGACTGAAAGTTGCTGAATATGTCGGACATCATACGCGGCTGTACGGATACGATTATTCTTGCGCAGCTTGCCGGCAAAGACAGCTATGGTTATGAGATAAACAAAACCGTACAGGAGCTTAGCGACGGGCAGCTAGAGCTGAAAGAAGCGACGCTCTACACGACCTTCAGGCGGCTTGAGACGCTCGGACAGATTGTCTCCTACTGGGGAGACGAGACGACCGGAGCGCGTCGGCGCTACTACGGGATAACCGACGAGGGCAAAAGGGTATATTTCGAGAATCTGACCGACTGGAAGTCGGCGAAAAACACCATTGACAAATTGATTGAGAATAAGAAAGAGGAGCAATAAAACAATGAGCGAGGTCAACAGCAAGATTCGCAGCTATGTGAACGTCCTTTTCACCGACGTTCCGAGAACCAAGAAAGCCATTGAACTGAAAGAAGAGATACTTTCCAACATGAACGAGAGATTTCAGGATTACCTCAACGAGGGCAAGACCGAGAACGAGGCGTACGGTCAGACCGTCGCGTCCATGACCGACATCGACGCCATGCTCGCCGAGGTCGCCCCGAACGCCGACTTCCACAAGGAAGCGGGCTATTATCGCAAGCACAATGCCAAATGGACCAGCATAGCGGTCGCCATGTACATTCTCGGCGCGGCGGTGCTCATCGGCTTTTCCGTCTTTATGGGCGGCAACGGCGCGATAATCGGTCTTGTGATGCTGCTCGTGCTCGTCGCGGCGGCGACCGCAATACTTATCTACACCCGTGAGTCCACGCCCGTTGAGTACCGTGATTACGACGAGCAGCGCGAGCGCGCGATGTACTCCACTCCCGAGGGCAGAAAGTTCAAAGCGGCAAAGTCGATATACTGGACCGTAATCGTCGCCGTCTACCTCGGCGCGAGCTTCATCACCATGAGATGGGACATCACCTGGATAATCTGGCCCATAGCCGGCGTGCTCAGCGGTATCTTCGACAACATCTATGAAATGAGGAACGCTGACAATGAACAATAAAACACCCTATATAGTCAAGATAGTTCTTCTCGCGCTGCTGCTTATATTTCTCATAATCGCGGCAGTCAGATTCGTCAACTACGGCATCGGAGGTCTCGGCGTGTTTACATTCGGAACTCCCTTCGGGGGCAAGGAGCTGGTCTCCAGTGAGAGCTTTGACGGCGTTGACAAGGTCAAAATCGACTCTGTGTCCTACTCGGTTTATATCGAGGAGTATTCCGGCTCGCAGGTCGTCGCGGAGTTTCTTGCAAACGGAGTGGGAGCCGCAAAGGTCCCCGAGTTCAAGCTGGACGGCGATACGCTGAAAATCGCGCAGAAGCCCAACATAGGCATAGACACCTCAAGCGGTCAGATTCATGTCAAGGTACCCTCGAACTCCGAGCTGGATTATGAAATCGACTCGGTGAGCGGCAGCGTAAAGGTCTACGCGACCAGCAGCGACCTCGACATCGAGAGCTCCTCCGGCTCGATTCACGCCAAGGGCGGAAAGACCGCCGAGGTGGAGAGCATCTCGGGCAGCGTCAAGCTCGAAGAGCCGTTCAAGACCATAAAGGTTTCAAGCGTTTCAGGCAGCGTCAAGCTGTGGGCGGACGGCGATACCAAGAGCATCCATGTCGATTCCACCTCCGGCAGCGTAAAAATCGGACTGCGCGGCGTGGACGGCTACACGCTGGATTTCGATTCAGTAAGCGGCTCGGTCAAGGACACTTACAACAGCACCTCCGGCGAACACAGCGGAACGCTCAAGACCGGAGACGGCAGCCTCAGCATAAACGTCGAGACCATCTCGGGCAGCATAAAGCTCACCGACTGGAGCGACTGAACGCCAAGCAGGCAAACAAGCAGCCCGCCGTTCGAATATCGAACGGCGGGCTGCTTGTTTGATGTGAAAAGTATGGGTTTCGCTGTTTGTCACAAACTCCGAACTTTTTGCGATTCAAAGCAGCGTGATAACGTGGGCACGGATGCGAAGTCGGTTATCCGCGGGGTGCGATGCAATTTGCCCGAACATATCCTTACAGCTCTGCGGTGCCGTCCGCGTTGCGAATGACCGAGCAGTGCTTGCCGTTCTTTTTCGCGGCATACAGCGCGCCGTCCGCGAGCTTGAACATGGTTTCGTAGTCTATGGGGGCTTTGGGGCTTATCGCGACGCCGATGCTGCACCCGACCGCGACGTCGATGCTCTCTTTTGCCGCGCGCTGAATCGCAAGCTGTATCGAGCGGGTCTTGCGCTTGATTGTGCCGGTGCTCGCGGCGTTTTTCATCAGCACGCAGA
>CAYXRE010000196.1:0-3441 GCA_964466125.1 uncultured Oscillospiraceae bacterium | reverse complement strand
CGCACCCGCGCCGTGATAAGAGGTCTGGTTGAGCATGATTCGATTTGCCATATTTACCGTCTCCTTTACATTGCTATTCTTTGGGCGGGGACATTGACAATCCCTTAACACAATATTACGGAAGGCGTATGTCGAAGTAAAGTGACAAAAGGGCGCGGGTGTAACGGGCAAAGGAATTTTCGGCGTATTGCGCAACGGGGTTTAGGCAGAATAACAAACGCCGCCGCTATAAAAAAACGAAGCGGCGGCGTTTTGCGCTTATGTAGTCTGTCTGTCCAGCAGTCCGATGTCGCAAAACAGCGCCGCGAGCTTTTCCGGCATCGCCTCGACGAGGCTTGCGGACATCTGCGCGGGGGACTCGGGCATACCGCCGAGCACCCATTTGACCGTCATGTATACCGAACCCCGGCAGTACATTTCCAGCAGAAACGCGGTGTCCGGCGCGAGCGGCTGACCCGTTTTGCGCCCTATCAGCTCGGTGTAGAAATCGAGAATATGCTGGAAGTCGTGCTCCTTGAGCGAGTTGTAGTCGTCCGAGCGAAATGCGGCGGTGAAGAACACCCGCTCGTCGCGAATGAACTCGAACTTCCGCTCCAGTCCCTCGCTCACGGTGCGCCCGCTGCCCATGTGGGCGAAGGATTCGATGAGCAGCTTGTCAAAATACCAGTTTATCAGGTCATATTTGTCCTTGAAATTGCGATAGAAGGTCTGGCGGGTGACGCCTGCGGCGTTCGCTATCTGGCGCACGGTCATGCGGTCCACGGATACGTCCGCCATGCACTGCTTGATTGCCGCGGCGAGCCTGTACTTGGTCTTGGCGCCGCTTTCTTCGTTAACGCTCATGCTCCATGCTCCTTTCAGATTCGCTGACCTTATAATAGCCGCAATGTCTTTTGAATTCAACCGCCGCCCGAGCCTGCGGTTTTTGCGCGCATTGACAGCGGGGCTGCAAATGTTATACTGAGCTTAAAGGCGGGCGGCGCGAAATGCGCGGTCCGAAGCCGTTCGCGCGGCAGCGCGGCGCAAAACGCAAAGGAGAAGTAATATGGCAATGCAGCTGACAACCTCTCAGCAGGAGATGCTCGACGGCAAGTACGGCGAGGTCAAGGCAAAGGTCATGCAAACGCTCGTTATGTACGGCGAGACCTTCGGCGCGGCACGCATGGTTCCGGTCACGAGCAAGATGGGTCATCTTGTCACCAGCTTCGGGCTTTCGGTCATGAAGCCGGTCTATGCGCTCATGGACAAGCTCATCGACGCGGGAGAGCTTTCACAGCAGAAATTCACGGTCGATCCCCGACCGCTTGACAAAGCGGTTCCGGCAAATCTTTTGCAGAATGTCTTTTTCTCGGTTATGTACTCCAAGCAGGCGGACTATGAGCAGCAGCTCAAAAAGCTCGGCATAGTCTCGGACGACGGCTTTACCTGCACTTGCTACATGGACGAGGTGGGCAACAAGCCCGCCGAGGGCGAGGTGCTTTCGTGGGCGGAGTCGAGCGCCGTTGTCTATGCGAACAGCGTGCTCGGCGCGCGCTGCAACCGCAATTCCGGCATAATCGAGCTGTTCGGCTCGATTGCGGGGTATGTACCCGAGTTCGGACTGCTCACAGACGAGGGACGCAAGGCGACATGGACGGTCGAGATTAAAACCACAAAAAAGCCGGAGGCGCAGCTGCTCGGAAGCGCCATCGGCATGAAGGTCATGGAGGACGTTCCCTATATCAAGGGTCTGGACAAGTGGCTGGGCACCGAGCTTACGGGCGACGTGTGCGCCTACCTCAAGGACATGGGCGCGGCGACCGCCTCCAACGGCGCGGTCGGGCTGTATCACGTGGACAACCTCACGCCGGAAGCAAAGAAACTCGGGGAAAAGCTGATAGCCAAGGACGCGAAGGTCTACGTCATTGACGACGCCGAGCTGCAAAAAACGCAGGACAACTACCCGTGTATATGGAAGGACAAGGACGCGAAGCCCAAGCTGTGCTTCATCGGCTGCCCGCATCTGTCCGCCGCCCAGCTTGAGCGCTGGACGAACGATATATGCGCCGAGCTCGAAAAGAACGGCAAGAGCAAGGTCGCGATTCCGACGGTCATGACCGCCGCGCCCGCCGTCGCCAAGCAGTTTTCGCAAATGCCGCTCGCGGGAAAGCTCGCGTCGGCGGGGGTGGTGCTTTCGAGCATCTGCCCGCTTATGTACATGAACAACCCGATGTGCGGCAAGATGCCGGTCATAACCTGCTCCAACAAGCTGCGCACCTACACCAGCGCGAGATACTACACCGAGTCGCAGATTTTGAGCTACATAACCAAAGGAGGGCTTAGCTGATGAAGCAGTTTAAGGGACGTCCGGTCGTTCCGGGCAGTGTCAGCGCCGAGGCGGTCGTGACCCACGGGGGCTTTAACACCCTTGCAAGCTTCCAAAAGGCGCTTATGTTCGGCGACAAGCAGGCAAAATGCTCGGACCAGAACAACGCAGAGCTTTCCGGCAAGCCGCTTGCGGGCAAGGCGCTTTGCCTGCCGCAGACAATCGGTTCGACGACGGGCGGCATGGTGCTGTTCTGCGCCGCAGAGATGGGACGGCAGCCTGCTTGTCTGCTGTTCTCCAAGCCGATTGACAGCCTCGCAGCCGCAGGAGCGATACTTGCGGGAGTGTGGTCGCAAAACGCCATGCCGACGGTGGACAGCCTCGGCGACGAGTTCCTCGACGCGGTCAGCGACGGCGTCACGGTGAGCGTCAGCGAGGACGGCACGGTAACGGTCGGCTGACAATTATATCAGCAGTAAAGCCCTGCTCTTCGTAAATGAAGAGCAGGGCTTTTTTGCACTAATCGAAATTCGCCGGAATTGCGAGTATTACAAGCTGCACAGCAGCGCAAGGATATAAACCAAGCCCCCGCCGAAGGCGGGGGCTTGAATAAACCACCGAAATCGAAAATTGCGAGTATCACAACCTGCACAGCAGCGCAAGGATATAAACCAAGCCCTCGCCGAAGGCGGGGGCTTGAATAAACCACCGAAATCGAAAATTGCGGGTATTACAACCTGCACAGCAGCGCAAGCACCAGCGAGTGCACAGGGTAAAACAGGTAGAAGGCCCATTTTGCCGCTTTGCCGCCCGCGCCGAGCTTGCCGTTGTAAAGCGCGAACGGTATCGCCGCGAGCGCGCCGAGCGTCTGGAGCTTAAAGGAGAACTGTGCGCCGCCGAACAGAGGAACAGCTATGGAGTAGCTGTTGCTCAGCAGCTCAAATATAAGCGCGAGCGCGACAAAGCTCAGCGCCGGATGTCCGCGTGTAATATATAGTGCGATGACGCACAACACGCCGAGATAGCCGTAGTCACAGTGAATAAGCCTTGCGGTGAGCAGCGGCAGAGTACAGCTTGCGAGTATCAGCACTGCGCCGAGCACGGCGGAAAGCACGCGATTGCCGACGGAAAGCTCA
>CAYXRE010000195.1:0-3444 GCA_964466125.1 uncultured Oscillospiraceae bacterium | reverse complement strand
TGTTCGTCGGCACCAAGAAGCAGGCTCAGGAGTCCATCAAGGAAGAGGCGGAGCGCTGCGGTATGCACTATGTCAACGCGCGCTGGCTGGGCGGCATGCTCACCAACTTCCGCACCATTCGCCGCCGTATCGCCCGTCTCGAGCAGCTTCGCAAGATGAGCGAGGACGGAACCTTTGAGCTGCTCACCAAGAAGGAAGTCAGCAAGCTCGAGCTCGAAATCGAAAAACTTGAAAAATTCCTCGGCGGTGTCAAGAAGATGGGCACGCTGCCCAAGGCGCTGTTCGTCGTTGACACCCGCAAGGAGCACATAGCTGTCTGCGAGGCCCGCAAGCTCAACATCCCCGTCGTCGCGATAGTTGACACCAACTGCGACCCGGACGAGATAGATTACGTTATCCCCGGCAACGACGACGCGATTCGCGCGGTCAAGCTCATCTCCGGCGCAATGGCGGACGCGGTCATCACCGCACGTCAGGGCGAGCAGTTCCTTGCCGAAGACGAGAATGCTCAGACCGAAGCCAAAGCAGCCGAATAAGACACGGAAGTAAAGATAAAGGAGTACACAAATGGCATTTACAGCTAAAGATGTGCAGGCGCTGCGCGAGCAGACCGGCTGCGGAATGATGGATTGCAAGAAGGCGCTCACCGAGGCGGACGGAGACAAGGACAAGGCGATTGAGCTGCTTCGTGAAAAAGGACTTGCCGCCGCGCAGAAGAAGGCGGGAAGAATCGCTTCCGAAGGTCTTGTTCACGCTGTCGTTGACGACGTTAAGGGCGCGATAGTTGAGATAAACTCCGAAACCGACTTTGTTGCGAAGAACGCCTCTTTCAAGGAGTTCGTAGACAACATAGCCAAGCTCGTTATGGGCAAGAAGCCCGCCACCGTTGAGGAGCTGCTCAAGCTCGACATGAACGGCAAGACCGTTGAGGAGGAGCTTCAGGAGAAGATTCTCACCATCGGCGAGAACATCAAAATTCGCCGCTTCGAGACCTATGACGGCGTGCTCGTTCCCTACATTCACGGCGGCGGCACCCATGCCGTGCTCGTGAAGTTCGACACCGACGCCGAGACCGCCAAGAAGCCCGAGTTCATCGCCTACGCGAAGGACGTCGCCATGCAGGTCGCTGCGGCGAATCCCGCGTATCTCGACAAGGCCTCCGTTCCCGCGGACGCCATAGAGAAGGAAAAAGAGATTCTGACCGCTCAGGCTATCAACGAGGGTAAGCCCAAGGAGATAGCGGAAAAGATGGTCATGGGCCGCATAGGCAAGTACTACAAGGAGAACTGCCTGCTCGAGCAGCCGTTCGTCAAGGACGACAAGATTTCCGTGCAGCAGTACACCGACAGTGTTGCCAAGGAGCTCGGAGCCAAGATTAAAGTCGTCGCTTTCTCTCGTTACGAGAAGGGCGAGGGACTTGAGAAGCGAAACGACGACTTTGCCGCCGAAGTTGCCAGCATGGCGAAATAAGCAAACAAACTCAATAGCATCAAACCGGCAGACGAAACAAAGTTTCGTCTGCTTTTTTGTGCACTATTTTTGCGCTGTCGCAAAAATCTGAAATTCGCAAAAACGGTCGGCTATATGTTGTGTGAACAAATATTCATTTGTATCGACAGCACAAGATAGGCAAGAACAAAGATAGAACAAACGTTCATTCGATAATCGAAGCATTCGGAAGAAAAGCGAAGAAAAACGTTTGTTCAATCGAGCTAATCCCCCGAAATGGGGAAAAACCCTTGATTTTGGGGTAAAACGCGGGTATAATTGGGTAAAAGTGGCGGTAAGTGGTGGAGAGTGGATGAAAACGCCAAGCCAATGAACTGCGAGGAGGTGATGAAAAAATGCTAATCGGGCAATACTATCACAACATAGACCCGAAGGGACGCATGATATTCCCCTCCAAGCTGCGTTCAGACATGGGAGAGCATTTTTACGTCACACTGTGGTTCAACAGCTGCCTTGTCGCTTTTTCCGAGGAAGCCTTCGGCGAAATCTGCGCGAAGATAAAGCAGCAGTCGATTGCTAAGGTCAGCAATTTCGAGCGCATACTGTTTTCGAGCGCGTGCGAGGTGGAGACGGACAAGCAGGGAAGAATACTCATTCCCTCGCAGCTTCGCGAGGACGCGGGGATTGACAAGGACGTCGTGGTCATCGGAGTTATGGACCGCGTGGAGATATGGGACAAGCAGCGCTGGGAGAATATGCGCGCGAGCATGGACAACGCGGCATTTGACCAGAGCATAACGGAGCTGAATATATGAGCGGCGAGGATTTCGGGCATATTCCGGTCATGCTCGGCGAGTGCATAGAAAACCTCGCGATAAAGCCGGACGGAGACTATTTGGACGGCACGGCGGGCGGCGCGGGACATTCGAGCGAGATTGCCAAGAGACTTGTGAACGGCAGACTGTTTTCGCTTGACAAGGACCCTGAAGCGATAGCGGCGGCGGGCGAACGTCTCAAGCCCTACGCTGCGGCGACGCTCATACAGGGAGATTTCAAAAACGCCCGTGAGCTTCTTGAGGGCAAAACGGACGGTCTGGACGGCGCGCTGCTGGATTTGGGCGTTTCCTCCCACCAGCTCGACTGCGCGGACAGGGGTTTTTCTTACAGTAAGGACGGGCTGCTGGATATGCGCATGAGCCGCACGGGAGAAACGGCGGCGGACATCGTAAACACCCGCTCGTGGCAGGAGCTCGCGTCGATACTGCGGGACTACGGCGAGGAGCAGTACGCCGCGCCGATTGCGAGAAAGATAGCGCAGGTACGGGAGCTTTCACCGATTGAGACGACGGTACAGCTAAGCGAGATTGTGGCTTCGGCGCTGCCGAGTGCGGTGCGGCGAAAGGACAAGAACCCGTCGCGAAAGACCTTTCAGGCGTTGAGAATCGCGGTGAATGACGAGCTGGATACCCTTCGCGTCGGACTGGATGAGATATTTTCAATGCTGCGGCAGGGCGGAAGGTTCTGCGTGATAACCTTCCACTCGCTCGAGGACAGAATCGTAAAGCAGTACTTTGCCTCGCTTGCAACGGGCTGCACCTGCCCGCCAGATTTTCCGGTCTGCGTGTGCGGCAAAAAGCCCAGAGCAAAGCAGATAACGCATAAACCGCTCACCGCCTCGCAAAGCGAGTGCGAAGCGAACAGGCGCTCAAGGAGCGCAAAGCTGCGGGTAATAGAGAAGCTGTGAGTTGAAACTAAAGGAAAATGGGGGTATAATTATGAAAACATCGGCGGCATACGATTTGAGCCAGTTTGCGCGCGAGACCGAGACCGAAACCAAGGTGCGCGTCGTAAAGACCAAGCACAGCAAGAATCGCGCGAAGAAAGCCCTTGCCGTCAAGGTGGTTTTGTATCTGTGCACCCTCACGCTGCTCATGGCGGGAACGGTGTACAGCCGCATGGTGCTCACCGAGACGCGCAACGCCGTTAACACCTATA
>CAYXRE010000194.1:0-3450 GCA_964466125.1 uncultured Oscillospiraceae bacterium | reverse complement strand
GACCTGTCCGCCGATGACGTTAGGCATCCACATTTTCTTGGTGTCGCCGCGCTCGGCAATCTTGTTCGCCCAGCGGTTTACGAATACGTCGAGAGCATAGTGGACGTTCCACATGGTGCCGCCGACAACGCCGCCGATGCCCGCGCCCATAAAGGCGAGTCCGATGAGAGCCGCATCGCCGGAGACGGTGCTCTTAAGCGCGATTGCGGTGAAGGTGCCGACGTAGGTCGCATAGGAGAGGTCCCACGCCACCGCGCCGCCGGGGGTAACGTTTGCGAGATACGCGATTTGAAGCGGAATGCCGACTATCATAGCGGTCGAAACGTCGCCCATGATAAGACCGACGATAAGGGACGCTACGAGAGGACGACCCAGGCAATACCAGCCTATGGTATTGCCGACTATCGAGCCTATGGCGGCAAGATAGATAAATAGAGCAACTAAAATGATTTGAACGCTCATAATTCCTCCTGTGGATATTTCTTGGATTTGAAATATGCTTTGGATTCGCTCGAAACAACTACAGCTTTATTTGCTTGCGCATATCCTGCCAGTCGCGAGCCGGGGATGAGGGAACCGTCTGGTAAACAAGGTGATTGCCTGCTTCGCACAGCTCGTCGAACAGCTTTACGTCCTGCTCGCTTGCGAAAAACACGCTGCCGCCGCCCTTGGTCAGGTTGAACTTGGTGTCCGGACGCTTGCCCGCGTTGCCGAGCACGATGAGCTCGCACTGAGAAAGCTGCTCGCGGAACTTTGCAAGGTCCTGTGGAAAGCGGGTAACGAACAAGCGATTGCCGTCGGTCTGCTGAGCGAATATCTCCTTCGCTTCGTCCGAGGTCACGACGTGCGCCTTGTACGTTGAGGGGATGCCCATGAGCATTATGGTCTGGAGCGTCTTGTTCTTGGCGAGGTCGTCGTCTATTGCGACTATCTCCTTGATTTTGAGCGCTCCGCACCATGCGGTAACTATCTGACCGTGAATGAGACGGTCGTCAATGCGAAAATAATCCTTGCCCATAACGATTTCCTTTCTTTTTCAGCGCCGAAAATTTTTCCGAACGGGTCTGCAGTACCCGCTGCCTTGCGGCATCGGCTCGGCGGAACATACACTGTGCCGCTTCGTCAAATTGAGAATAGCAAATTGCTTCGCGGTTTTCCACTCTTTGACGCATATCAACAAAATTTGACGCGAACTCGATGAGATTTTGTGCGCGTTGTATGTTATTATAGATTCAGAAAAGTGAGTTATGCGGCAATCGGTGGTTTTGCCGGCAAAACTCATACACTGAAAGAAAGGACTGAGTATAATGCTCACCTTCAAGCTGTCGGACACCGTTACCAAGGTTGTTTGCCTGCTTTGCGACGCTCTGCTCGTCGCAGCGCTGGTCTTTCTCGCACTTCGCGGCTCAGTGCTTTGGATGGCGCTAGCGGCGCTGGTCTTTCTCATGCTGCTGTTCTACACGCTGGACGTTTTTGCCGCGTGTGTAAGCGTGCAGCCGGACAAACGGCGGCTCACAGTGCGGCATATGTTCGCGCGAGACGAGTTTGACGTGTCCGACGCGGCAAGCGTCGCGCTCACCGAATTCACCGAAGGCTCGGTCCGCTCCTCGATTGTTTCGATAAAGAGCGCCGGCGGTACGCAGCTGTGCGCCGTTCGCCCGTACATGAACGCAAAAGGCGGCAGCGCCGAAAAACTCGCAAAAGACATTGCGGACGCGCTCGGAATCCAAATCCCCGCGGACAAGCCGGACGAGCAGCTCCCACAGGAAGCCGTGGACTACGATTCGCTCGACGACGAGCGGTAAAACGAATACAAAAAAGCCCGTCCGCAGTGCGGACGGGCTTTTTTGCGGCGGCTTTGCCGTCAATAAAGAAAGAGGAGAGTGGTAATCAAATCGTTCGGCGCTCAATAGCTTTCGAGCTTGTATATCAAATCGGCAAAAGCGCCGTCATTGTTGGAGCAGCAGATTATATCCGCGATGTCCAGCACCTCGCGCGCCGAGTTGCTCGGACAGGCGGCGACGTCCGATTCCCTGAGCATATCATAGTCGTTCAGATAGTCACCGAAGCCGATGAGCGTTCGTCCGCAAAGTCCCGCGAGCTGCTGCGCGCGCTTCACGCCCTGCGCCTTGCTCACGCCCTTTTTGACGATTTCGATGAAAACGTCTCCCGAGCGCACCATGGTAATCATATCGTAAATATCGCTTTGCCGCACGATCTGCTCCACGTTCGGCATAAGCGAAGGAGACCCGCACGCAAAGCAGACCTTTATCGCTTTCATTGCAAGAAACTGCTCTTTGTCAAGCTCGATCCTCGGCACGCCGTCCAACAATCTCGAGAGCTTTTCCTCGCTTTCCCTGAGCACATACAAATACTCGTCGTCCGCGCCGACCAGCCATACGTCGCTCCAGCGCCCGACCGTATCGACCGCCCACTCGACCACCCGACGCTCAAGCGGTGCGTGCCAGAGCAGCGCCTTGGTGCGCGGGTCGCATATCGTCGCGCCGTTGCCGAGCACGAGCGGGGCGTTAAACTCAAAATCATCGAAAAACTCCAGCGCGTCGGTAACCTGACGTCCGGTCGCAAGAGATACCGCGCCGCCCGCCTTCACGAACTTTTGCAGCGCGTCCATATTCGATTTCGGCAGCACAGGTCCGCGCGACCAGTCGGTCAGCATGGTGCCGTCCATATCACAATAAATCAGACAATTTTCGGCTTTCATGCACCGAGTATAGCATAAGTTTTGCGATTGACCCCCGCATTGACGCATACCGGCAAAATTTATCGCAAAATTGTGATATACTCAACTCAAGAATACGGAGGTCGAAGCTATGAACAATCGCTCGAATATACCCGCAAAAAAACGCACATTGTCCACTCCCGTGCTTATAAGCGTCTACGTCGCGGCAGCCGTCATCATCGCTCTTTGCGCGTGGCAGTTCTCGCTTTCCCCTGCGCAAAACTGGTTCTACGCCGTGCTCGCCGTGCTCGCCGTCGGCTACGTAGTATTTATCAGCGTGACCAACAGCAAAAACAAGAACCCGGGGTCGAACAAATGAAAATCGGTTATAAAAACGCGCGCATACTGACGCCCCACGGCTACGTAAACGGCGGATTTTCGCTCGAAAACGGCATTTTTTGCGACGTCGCAGCGACCACTGACGGCGAGGATTTGCGCGGACTTACCGTGCTTCCGGGGCTTGCGGACATACACACCCACGGCTGCGGCGGATACGATTTCAATACTTTCAAAAATGACGAACAGCTTGACGAGATTTGCCGTGCGTACGCCGCGAACGGCGCGACGACGGTGCTTGCGACGCTCATGACCGCAAGCGAGGACGAGCTTTGCGCGCAGCTTCGCATGATTGCGAAAGCAGACCGTCATCGCGCGCTGCTCAAGGGCGTGCACCTCGAGGGCCCGTTTTTATCCCATGAATACAAGGGCGC
>CAYXRE010000193.1:0-3469 GCA_964466125.1 uncultured Oscillospiraceae bacterium | reverse complement strand
CGCTGACCACCGGCTATGCGAGCAAGGCGGTCACGGTCATCTGGGGCATACTCTGGGGCGCGCTGCTGTTCGGCGAGAGCATAACGCTCGGCAAGCTGCTCGGCGCGGCGCTGATAATCGCGGGCGTGGTGCTGTTCGTGCGCTCGGACGAGCCGAAAACGGAGGTCAAGAGCGATGAAGCTTAGTATGACCGCCGCTGTTTGCCTGTTTCTGCTCAACGTTTTTTTGTCAGCGATTTCGCAGGTAATGCTCAAAAAATCCGCGCTCAAAAGCTATCCGAACAAGCTGCGCGAGTACCTCAATCCGCTGGTAGTCGGGGCATATTTCATTCTTTTCATCAACACGATAATGGGCGTCATCTGCTATCGCACGATGCCGGTCAGCCTCGGTCCCGCGCTCGAAGCGACGGCGTATGTCTATGTGATGATATTCGGCGTGACGCTGTTCGGCGAGAAGCTGAACTTCAAAAAAATCGGCGCGCTCGGGCTGATAATCGCGGGAATCCTCGTTTATTCGCTGCTGCCTGTCTGAGAAAAGTTGCGTATTTCTTAATTTCTGTGTTTTTACAACAAACTCCCGACACTCGAAGCTAATAAATATGCAAAATATCCAAAACGCTTGCGGCACTTCAAAGGAATATTTGTAAAAACGGCAAAAATCTTACAAATTACGGTGAAAATGCCGTAGAATCGAACTTTTCGGGGGTTTTCGGGAAAGCCTTCGAGACAGCTTTTCGACAATCGGTAAATTGACATCGGTTAATTTACTTATTATAATTATTACCATTCCATGCATAAAGAAAAGCATGAACAAGAAATAATGGAGGAAAGAAAATGAAAAACACCAAAGTTGTTATCGCGCTCGTACTCGTACTTTCCCTGTGCGCCGCAGTGTTCGCAGGCTGCTCTGCGCCCGCCGCTTCCACCGATTCGGGAGCCAAGAAATACATCATCGCGACCGACACCACCTTTGCGCCGTTCGAGTTCCAGTCGGACGCGGGCGAATATGTCGGCATCGACATCGAGCTGCTCGCCGCCATAGCCGCCGACCAGGGCTTTGAATATGAGCTGCAGCCCCTCGGCTTCTCCGCTGCTGTCACCGCGCTTGAGTCCAACCAGTGCGACGGCGTTATCGCCGGCATGAGCATTACCGAAGAGCGCCAGAAGAAGTATGACTTCTCCACCGCTTACTATGATTCCGGCGTTGTCATGGCAATCAAGGCCGACAACAACGACATAAAGAGCTACGATGACCTCAAGGGCAAGCAGGTCGCCGTCAAGACCGGCACCGAGGGCGCTGATTTTGCCGAGTCCGTCAAGGACCAGTACGGCTTCACGATAGCCTACTTCGACGAGAGCCCCTATATGTATGAGGAAGTCAAGACCGGCGGTTCCGTCGCCTGCTTCGAGGATTATCCCGTCATGGGCTACGGCATCTCTCAGGGCAACGGTCTGAAAATGGTAACCGACATGGAGCAGGGCTCGTCCTACGGCTTCGCCGTAATGAAGGGCAACAATGCCGAGCTGCTCGCCATGTTCAACAAGGGTCTTGAGAACGTGAAGGCTAACGGCGGTTATCAGGCAATACTTGACAAATACATCGCGGCTGAATAAAGGTAGTTATTCACCCGATTTCGGGAGTGCAAAATGAACATAGGCAAGGTAATTTCTGAGGCCATGCCGTTGCTGCTGCAAGGTTTGGTTGTGACAATCGAGATAACCGCGGCGTCGCTGATAATCGCGGTCGTGCTCGGTTTGCTCACCTGCGTCATGCGAATATCCAAAATCAAGCCGCTGCAGTGGTTGGCGAAGTTTTATGTCTGGATAATCCGCGGCACGCCGATGCTCGTACAGATATTTTTCATATATTTCGGCGTACCGCAGCTCATGCAGTCGCTCGGAGCGGTCGATTTCCGCTTCACTCCGGTGCTCGGCGGCATTGTCGCGCTCTCGCTTAACGCGGGCGCGTATCTGTCCGAGATTTTCCGCGGCGGCATACAGGCGGTGGACTACGGTCAAATCGAGGCAGCCCGCAGTCTGGGCATGTCCAACGGACGTACGATGCTCAAAGTCGTGCTGCCGCAGGCGTTTCGCATCTGCCTGCCCTCGATTGGCAACCAGTTTATAATTTCGCTCAAGGACACCTCGCTCATATCTGTAATCAGCCTTGCCGAGATAGTATACCAAGCCAAGATATACATCGGACGCACGATGGAATCCTTCGCTACGTGGACGGTGGTCGGCGTGATGTACCTTGTGGTTATCACGCTGCTCACATGGCTGCTCAATTCAATCGAAAAGAGGACGAACTATGCCAAAAAAGGTTGAGGTCAAAAACCTCTATAAAGACTTTGATGAGCTTGGCGTCCTCAAGGGAGTCGATCTTGAGGTCGAGGAGGGCGAGGTCGTCTGCGTAATCGGTCCGTCCGGCTCCGGAAAATCCACGCTGCTTCGCTGCCTCAACCGTCTTGAGAACCCCACGTCGGGCACCGTCATCATCGACGGACACCTCATAACGGAAAAGCGTGTCGACATGAACAAGATACGCCAGAAGATAGGCATGGTGTTCCAGCAGTTCAACCTGTTTCCGCACCTGAGCGTAAAAAAGAACGTTATGCTTGCGCCCGTCGATTTGCGTCTGCTCAACAAGGAGCAGGCGGAAAGACGCGCCATGGAGCTGCTTGACCGCGTGGGTCTCGCCGAAAAGGCGGACGCGCTTCCGTGGCAGCTTTCGGGCGGTCAGCAGCAGCGTGTCGCAATCGCACGCGCGCTCGCCATGCAGCCGGACATCATGCTCTTTGACGAGCCGACCTCCGCGCTCGACCCCGAGATGGTCGGAGAGGTGCTCGCCGTCATGAAGGAGCTTGCCGCCGGCGGAATGACGATGGTCGTCGTGACCCATGAGATGGGCTTTGCGCGCGACGTCGCCGACCGCGTGATATTCATGTCTGACGGCATGATTGTCGAGCAGGGCACGCCGGAGGAGATTTTCAAAAATCCGAAGGAAACGCGCACAAGAGAATTTCTCAACTGCGTGCTGTAATCGCAAAAAGCAATGTAAAGCCCCCGAATCAACGATTCGGGGGCTTTTTGTGTCCGCTTATTCCCACGCCGACAACAGCTCGCGGGTGTAGCCAGCCACGTCGCAGCCGTAGACCGTATTCAGATTCTTTTCGCAAAGCGCCTCGTTCGGAGCGCCGCAGGCAGCTGCTTTGCCGCCCGAAAGCAGCAGCGCGCGCGTGCCGTAAAGCCTTGCGCAGCAAAGGTCGTGCTCGACCGCGAGCACCGCCCGCCCGGGCTGCTTGAGCCAGCGCGCGGTCAGCTCATAGATCTGCTTTTTCGCGCCGACGTCGAGATGACTGGTCGGCTCGTCGAGCATGAGCAAATGCGGGTCTTGCGCGAAAAGCTGCGCGAGAAACGCCCGCTGTACCTCGCCGCCCGAAAGGGTGTTTATCGGTCGGGTGCGAAAG
>CAYXRE010000192.1:0-3480 GCA_964466125.1 uncultured Oscillospiraceae bacterium | reverse complement strand
ACGCGCTCGATGTCCGGCGTGCGAATGCATTTCTGGCAGGTCGTCGCGCGGTTGCCCTCGACGTGCGCCTGACCGAGGAAATACTTTTTGAGCGGAGCCATTCCCGAGTTAATCAGCAGCAGGCTTTTGTCGTCCTGCGGCACGAGCGGGAAGCTCTCCATGCGGGTATGACCCTTGCTTTGGAAAAACTCCAAAAACGTCTCTCTTAGTTCATTGAGCCCTGTCCATTCCATTTGTTTGCACCAAACCTTACTTTTTCATTTATAAAAAATAATAGACCTTTGCCCCGAAATCGGGACGAAGGCCTCAGCTTCCGCGGTACCACCCGCATTGCACGGTCTCCCGTGCCGCTCTTTCGGCAATAACGCAGCCGTGCGTCGCATAAGCGAGGCTCGACGGGCGGCAGCGATTCCGAATCTGTGCGCGCGAAGCCTCTCAGCCGTGTGCTTCGCTCTCTGGCGCGCTTTCGGAAGCGTTTTTCCCGCTTCAAAGCCTTTGTTACCTATTAACATTGATATTATATGGAGCACGCTGTTTTTTGTCAAGCAAAACCCTCAGCGTGCAGCGCGTTCGCAATATCAGCGAATACCGGCGCGGCATTTTCATATCCGTACCCCCCATCCAGCGTCATTATGGTTATTGTGTATTTGGGATTATCTGCGGGAAAAAAGCCGGTAAACCAGCATATCGTTCTCTGTGCGCCGCTCTCGTCAAAGCCGCCCGTCTGTGCCGTGCCCGTCTTCCCCGCGACCTGCGCGAATTCCAGCGCCGCGTTTTGTCCCGTGCCGCTTTCCACCGCCTGCGTGAGGTAATCCCGCAGCGTATTTGCTGTTTCCTTTCGCATGACGCGCAGCGCCTGCGCTTGCGGCGTCTGCTGTGAGCCCAGCGACAGCAGGACGGACGGGTCTCGCCAGACGCCGCCGCTCGCGATTGCGTTGGTGTACGCGGCGACTTGCAGCGGACTTGCGAGCAGCTTGCCCTGTCCGAAGGAGTTGTTGCACAGCTCATAGCTGTGCGAAAGCTCGGCGAGCGTCGGCATATTCCCGCCGCCCGAGCCGTAAGCACAGAATAAGTCGAGACGCGTGCCGAAGCCGAGCAGCTTTGCCATGGCGTAGACGTTCTGAGCACCTGTTCGCTGCGCGAGCGCGACGAAGTAGGTGTTGCAGGAAACTGTCAGCGCGTGCGCAAGGTCGGTCGTGCCGTGAGCCGTTGAATCGTTGCAATTGTATATCGAGCCGTCTGTTTCATAAACCCCGGTGCATTCGAATATCGGCAGCGACGTCCCGCTTTCAAGCGCGGCGGCGGCAATCACCGGCTTGTATATCGAGCCGACGTTATACGCCTCAAGCGCTTTGTTCACGAGTGCGCCGTCGTTTTCCTCAAGCGCGGCGGCGACGTCGTTTTGACAAAAATCCGGCAGACTGACCAGCGCGAGCAGCTGCGCCGTATCGGTGTCCATCACCACCGCACAGCCTCGCTTAATGCGTTTTTCGGCGCACTCGGCGGCTATGCGCTGAATGTCGGCGTCAATGGTGAGCGTCACGTCCTGCGCCTTCGCGCCGTCTGTGTAAAGTGTCGGAGTAGTTCCCGCGCAGAGCCTGCCGTTCGCGTTGACGAGCTCGCTGATGTACAATCCCGAGTTCCCCGCCGAAAGATATTCGTTCAGCGCCGCCTCCAGACCGCTCGCTCCCTCTCCGTTTGCGTCCAGCGTGCCAATCAGATGCGCGCATAGTCCATCATCCGAATAGCGCTCAAAAAGACTGAAGGTCTTGGCAGGAACCATTCCGTAGTCCTCGTTGACCCTTATCGCAAACGGCTGTGCCGACTGCATTTTTTCAGTGAACTCTTCCCGATACTGTGTCGGCACGCAGCCCAATACCGCATAGCTTCCCGGCTCGCTCGGCAAAACCATTGCGTAGGTCTGCTCGCTTGCCCCCGTCAGCTTTCTGCCGAAGCGGTCGCAAAAATCCGGTCTCTCGCTTGCGATTCTGACGGTTTTTGTGCTCTGTTCGCTCGCTTCATGCGCAAGAACCGGGTCGGTCGTCAGCCAAAACAGCCGCGCCGCAAGCAAAGCGAAACCGAGCATAAGCGCAAAGTACAGCTTAAAAACATTTCTTCGAGTAATAAAATCACCCCGTATATGCTTGGCACATACGGGGTGGTTTATTCACTTAACCGAACGGATTAATACATTCCGCCCATTCCGCCGCCGCCCATGGGAGCGGGATTCTCCTCGGGGATGTCCCCGACGAGCGCTTCGGTGGTCAGTATCATCGACGCAACGGACGCGGCGTTTTGCAGCGCGCTGCGGGAGACCTTGGTCGGGTCAACGATGCCCGCGCTTATCATGTCGCAGTACTCTTCCTTCGCGGCGTCTATGCCGTAGCCGACCTTGTTGCTTGCAAGAATCTTGTCTATGATGACCGAGCCTTCGAGTCCGGCGTTTGCAGCTATCTGACGAATCGGGGCTTCGAGGGACTTGAGGATTATTCTCGCGCCGGTCTTTTCGTCGTCCTCGCCGAGCGAATCGACGACCTTCTCAACTGCGGGTATGGCGTTTATGAACGCAACGCCGCCGCCGGCAACGATGCCTTCCTCGACAGCCGCCTTGGTCGCGGACAGAGCGTCCTCGATGCGCAGCTTCTTTTCCTTCATCTCGATTTCGGTCGCAGCGCCTACGCGGATAACCGCGACGCCGCCGGACAGCTTGGCAAGACGCTCTTGCAGCTTCTCGCGGTCGAAGTCGGAGGTGGTCGCCTTTATCTGCGAGCGAATCTGGGCTATGCGGTCAGCGATAGCCTGCTTGTCGCCCGCGCCGCCCATGATGATGGTGTTCTCTTTCTTGATTTGGACCTTGGAAGCGGTGCCGAGATCCTCGAGCTTCGCGTCCTGAAGCGTCAGCCCCAACTCCTCGCTGATGACCTTGCCGCCTGTGAGTATGGCGATATCCTGCAGCATTTCCTTGCGTCGGTCGCCGAAGCCGGGAGCCTTGACAGCGCAGCACGCAAAGGTTCCGCGCAGCTTATTGACTATGAGGTTCGCGAGCGCGTCGCCTTCGACGTCCTCGGCGATTATGACCAGACGCTTGCCGGTCTGGACTATCTGCTCGAGCAGCGGGAGTATCTCCTGAATGTTGGAGATTTTCTTATCGGTGATGAGTATGGAGGCGTTGTCAAAGACAGCTTCCATTTTCTCGGTGTCGGTCACAAGATACGGGGTGATATAGCCGCGGTCGAACTGCATACCCTCGACAACCTCGGAGTACGTTTCGGCGGATTTGGATTCCTCAACGGTGATGACGCCGTCGGAGGTGACCTTTTCCATCGCGTCGGCAATGAGCTGACCGATTTTTTCATCGGAGGAGCTGACCGTGCCGACTCTGGCAATGTCCGCGGATCCATTGACGGGCTTGGAGTTTTCGAGAATGGCGGCGACGGCGGCGTCGGCAGCCTTCGAGATGCCTTTTCTCAGAACCATCGG
>CAYXRE010000191.1:0-3489 GCA_964466125.1 uncultured Oscillospiraceae bacterium | reverse complement strand
GGCAACGCGCTGCGCTGCGTGGCGAAATACCTGTTCGAATCGGGTCGTGTGCGCAAGCACGATATGACCATTCGCACGGGCGGCGGCGTGAAGTCGCTGCGGCTGTTCACGCTGCGTGACGAGGTGTACTCGGTCGCCGCCGACATGGGCAAGCCGGACTTTCATTCCGCGGCTGTGCCGGCGCTCACGGACGAGCCGGAACTTATCGACGCTGACTATTCCATCGGCGGCATGAACTTCCGTATAACCTGCCTTTCCATGGGCAACCCTCACGCCGTCGTGTTCGTGGACGACGTGGACGCGCTCGAGCTCGAAAAGATTGGTCCGCTGCTCGAGAACGCCCCCATTTTCCCCAACCGCGCCAACGTGTCCTTCGCGAGCGTTTATGACCGCATGAACATCAAAATGAGGGTGTGGGAGCGCGGCATAGGCGAGACGTGGGCGTGCGGCACGGGTGCGTGTGCCGTCGCGTGCGCCGCGGTGCGGCTGGGCAAATGCGACATGGCGTCCGACATAACGCTGCACCTTCGCGGCGGCGAGCTGGTCGTGAACTGGAGCGGGGAGGGCGTCACGCTCACGGGAGACGCGCAAAAAGACTACGAGGGCGTAATCGAGGTCTGAGCGCCGAACTGAAAATCCGCCAAGCCTGCGGCTGTTTGATTTGCAGCCGCGGGCTTTTTGCGTGTGCCGAAAAGCAGCGCCGCACGGCGGCGAAACCGCGGTATTTTGCGCAAATTCACACAAAAACGTAGTATTCATGTCGTTGCTATGATATAGTATCACCAAAGCGGTAAAGCAAATTGTGGGCAGCGCATACTGTAACATGGTGCGCTTGCGCAGAATATCGCGAGCCGCCATGCAATACGATTTAAGCGTCAACAACTGATTTTCGGAGGTACAAATCATGAAAAAAGCACTGGTTATCCTTGCGGCTTTGACGGCGGCACTGCTGCTGTTGGTCGGCTGCTCAAGCTCAAAAAGCATAACGGTCGAGCTTCCCGCGAACGCGACCACCGGTTACACATGGATGGTCGAGATGGACAAGGAGGGCGTGCTCGAGATGACCGGCGACGAGTATATTGCCCCGAACAGCGACCTTGTCGGCGCGGGCGGAACGCAGAAATACACCTTTGCCGCCGTCGGCGACGGAACGGTGAGCATAACGTTTACCTATTTGCAGTCGTGGGACCCCGATTCCGCGGCGAACACCTCCGTTCGCACCTATGAGGTGGCAAACGGCGAGATAACCGAAAAATCCGTCAGCGAAGACCTGAGCGGAATAAGCGGCTGAATCGACCCAGTTATCAACACCGAAAAGGAGTAAATAGATGAGAATGCGCAAAATCGCGGCAATACTGCTCGCGCTGATACTCGCGCTCGGCTTCGTAAGCGGGTGCTCCAATCAGCAGCAGGACCCGCCCGATACGCCGAGCGAGGACAAAATGGTTTTCTCGGGCGACATAATCACGCTCTCGCAAGACGAGCTGACCGTTCAGGGCGAAAAAGAGTCGATGACCTTCGAGATACTTGTCACGACCGAGCTCAACGGAGCTCACGACCTGTCCGAGGGCGACACGGTGGATGTTGAATACATACTCGGAAACGGCAAGGCGAAGGCGGTGCGCATAACTGTCGTGCGCCATGTGCCCAAGGTCGGTCGGTTCACCGGAATCGTCGTGGATGCGACAAACAACACGGTCACTCTCCAACTCGCCAGCGGCAATGAAGCGCACACCTTCCTCATTGACGACACCACCACGATTGACGGCAGCCTCACCGAGGGCGACGAGGCGGAAATCGTCTATTACGGCGACATCGAGCAGACGCCGCTCGCGGTGTCCATAAAGGTCAACAACGAAAAGCCCGCGCCCGAGGTGCTTGAGCTGTCCGGCACGGTAAGCGATGTTTCCTCAACCGCCCTGACGGTCAACATCGGCTCTGACCACAGCTACACCTTTGCCATTACCAACTCGACCGTCATAAGCGGCGCTGCAAAGAGCGTCAAAAAGGGCTACAAGGTGACGGTCGGCTATACCGGCGAGCTTTCGGGACAGCCGGTCGCGAGTGAGATCAAGATAACCGAGGCGAAGGAGCAACAGACCACCTCCAAGATAAACGGCGTCGTCACCGCAATTGCGAGCAACGGCTTCTCGGCGAACACCGGTTCCAACAACACCTATTTCTTCATAATCAACAGCTCGACCGTTTGGAGCGGCGCTTCCATGGCGGTCGGCTGCAACGTCGAGGTGACCTACACCGGCTCGGTGTCCTCCAAGGCGACGGCGACCAACGTCATAGTGACCGCCGCGCCCGCACCCACGCCGCCGACTCCGCCCGCACCCACGCCGACCTATTCGGCGAGCGGCGTTGTGGACTATGTTGCGACCAACGGCTTTGCCGCCAACGTCAACGGGACGTCCTACTACTTTGTCACCAACTCCGGCACAAAGTGGGGCGGTACGACGTCGCTCGGCGAGCAGTGCAACGTTGATATAACCTATACGGGCAACATCGCCTCCAACCCTGTGGCGAAGCGGGTGGACGTTTACCCGCCGACGCCCGAACCGCCGCAGCCCACAGGCTGGGTGAGCGGCACGGTCGATTCGATTTATGCCGCGGGCTTCAGCATAAATGTGGACGGCACGATATACGGCATTTCCACCGATGAAAGTACCCTTTGGGGCGGCACGACCTCCCTTGAGGAGGACTGCAACGTGGACGTTTTATACTACGGCGACCTGTACTCCAATCCGCTTGCGGACGAGGTGGACGTCTACCCGCCGACGCCGGTTCCCGTACCTGTGCCTCCGGTCGTCAATCCCATGCACACCGAGAACGGCTATGTCTATGACCTTCGCACCGAGGACATTTCGGTGCTGTTCGACGGCGGCGTAAGGCTCATGCTCTACACCGATTCCTGCGAGTTCGAGGACGTTCCCGACATCGGAGACTATGTACAGGTGGTCTACAACGCGGTCACGGGCGAAGCGAAGCGCATAAGCGTCCTTCAGCCTGCCGACCCGGTAGTCATCACCCAGCAGGACACTCCGGATGAGGGTGACGCCGAGCCGCAGATGGGGCTGGCATATTCGGAGGATTGAAGCCCATACGGCTTTGCGATTCTCGGCTGAAAGCTATTTAACACAAAGAACCCGTTCCCCTGCTTTGGGAACGGGTTCTTGCGAACACGCTTTCGGCGCGCGGCTCAAAGCAGGGGCAGGAAAACTCGCAGGGCAAGTAATATTCACAATTTGTTCACAAATTATTGCTGCGCTCCAGTTGACATACACAATACTACAAGATATAATAATAAAAATTAGATTGTTTAAGAGGTGGAATCATTATGGGCGAATTTATTTTAAGCTGCTGTTCAACTGCGG
Organism: uncultured Oscillospiraceae bacterium; assembly: GCA_964466125.1. Lineage (GTDB taxonomy): Bacteria > Bacillota > Clostridia > Oscillospirales > Ruminococcaceae > JAUNBN01. The sequence continues at coordinate 109 of CAYXRE010000191.1, read as the reverse complement.
ACCTTCCCAAGGAATATCTTGAGAAGCGCGAAATACCCTATGTGTGCTTTCATTTTACGATAGACGACAAGCAGTATGCCGACGACCTGGGGCAGTCGATGTCCTTTGA
>CAYXRE010000190.1:0-3489 GCA_964466125.1 uncultured Oscillospiraceae bacterium | reverse complement strand
TTGTCGTGTCCCTCGGGAACCGAGAGTATCATCACGTTTTTGCTCGCGCCCGTGTCGAATTCGGCGGGGCACACGAGATTGCCGACGTTCTCAAGCACCACGAGGTCGAGCGAGGAGGTGTCAATCTCCTCAAGCCCCTGCGCGGTCATGTCCGCGTCGAGGTGGCACATTCCGCCTGTGTGCAGCTGAATCGCCTTGACGCCGGTGTCCGCAATCGTCTGCGCGTCCACGGCGGAGTCGATGTCCGCCTCCATGACGCCCATGCGCAGCTTGTCCTTGAGCGCGGCAATCGTTCCCTTGAGCAGCGTCGTCTTGCCCGAGCCGGGCGACGACATCAGATTCATCAAAAACGTTCCCTGCGAGCGCAGCCGACCGCGAAGCAGCGCCGCGCGCGCGTCGTTGTCTTCAAATATACTTCTTTTGACTTCGATTATTCTTACCTTATCCGTTTGTATGCCCTCCTGTTTGTTTTTCAGCAATCCCCCGCGAGCGCGAGGAAGGAAAACGCCGTTTTGCCTCCCGCCGCACCGCTCGCTTGCAGCGCCGTGTACGTTCGTCGGGCGCTCAGCTCAACGCGCGAGCCGGGCGGAATCTCGCTTTGATAGTTGATTTGAAGCTCGCGCCAAAAATGCGCGCGGTGAAACTCCTGCCCCGCAAGGTCGTCCATCCAGTCGAGATAGCGGGTGTTGTTGACGTGACCGTTGAGGTCGGCGTCGCAATAGTGCGCCGTTCGGGTGTGCGCTTCAAGCGGCTCGAACGCGGCGAGCGCCTCGGGCAGCGCAAGCTCATTTTGAACCTGACAGCCCTCTATGTCCACCCCCAGCTCGTCTGGAAAGACGATGCGTCGGGTCTTTGCGTCAATGAGCGCCCACAATCCCGACGCGTCCGCGAGCGTTTCGCCGTTCGCGTCGAGAATGCGGTAAAAACGCGGAAAGACACAGTGCATGGTCTGTCCTGGCCAGCTGACGAGGGTGATATGCTCGTCGTAAAGCGCGGGTCTTTTGGTAACGACACGCATTCGCGTCATCACCCACAGCGCGCCCTTGTCCAACGTCTTCTCCCGTCCTGCGCCAAGAAGCTCGGTGTGCGCGATGGAGATTTCCTGAAACATACGGAACATCGCGCTCGTGCGAAGGCGGCGGAACATATCGACGTCGGACGAAGTGAGCTTGATTTGTTCGCGAAAGGGCTCGCTCATTTCGCGCCTTGCAGCCGCTGAATCTCCTGCACAACGTCACGCACGGTGGACAGCTTTGGCCACACGCGGTCGGGTATGCGTATATCAAACGCGGCTTCAATCTTGCAGACAATAAGCACAAAGTTCATCGAGTCCACTCCGAGGTCGCGGTTGATGACCGAGTCCATTGTCACGTCCTCGCTTTTAAGCTCGGGCATACAAATCTGTATAATCTCCAGCAGCTTGTTGAATATTTCCTGTTCGCTCATTCTATTCGGTTTCCTTTCAAAAAATATACTTAAACTATATCGCCCAGCGCTTGAGCTTGCCCGTCGCGGTGCGCGGCAGCGGCTCGTTTCGCAGCTGAAGCTGAGCAATGCGGCGGTCGATGGGCTGGGTGCCGTTGAACCACTCGACCTTCTTCCACGCCTCGTCCTCGCCAAGCTGTGTGACGGCGACGAGCGCTATGTGTCCGTTTTTGAGCATGACGACCGTCTCGCCGCACAGCAGTGAATCGAGCGTTTGCTCCCATTCGACGCAATAAACCTTGTTGCCGTTGGGCAGAATAAGAACGTCGTTCTTGCGCCCGGTGATGTGCAGCCGTCCGTTCTCGTCCAGCCGTCCGACGTCCCCCGTCGCAAGCTCGCCGTCGCGCAGCACCGCGTCGGTCGCTTCCTTGTTGTTGTAATACCCGTCCATCATGCAGCTCGTTTTGACGAATATCTCGCCGTCCTCGCCCAACCGCAGCTTTGTATCGGGGCAAAGCGCCATTGCAAACGGGTCCTCGTTTTCAAGGCTTATCGCAAGCCCGCTCGCCGTCTCGGTCAGCCCGTAGCCGAAGCGCACGTCGGTCCCGCGCGCGCGTATCGCCGCGAGGGTGTCCTTGTCGCAGGGACTTGCGCCCACGAGCACAGTACGCAGCTTATCATTGAGCGAATCGGTGACAAGCAGATATTTGATAAGCGAGGGCACGGCGGGCAGTATTGTCGGCTCAAAATACTTGGGGTCGAGCGTAAAGCAGCGCATTCCGCGTCCGAGCGCGACCGCCGCGCCCTGCGAGAGCGGCCACAGCAGCGAGCAGACAAAGCCGAACACGTGATTGAGCGGCAGCAGCGAGAGTATGACGTCGTCCTTTGAGCACGGCAGCATCTGCTGACCGTTCCACGCGCTGTAGCACAGCGCCCGCGTCGAAAGCACGACCGCCTTGTTGGACGCAGTTGTGCCCGAAGTGAAGAACAGCAGTCTTCCTTCGCCCTCGCTCTCACATTTTGTCGGTTCGCAAAGCGACCCGGCAAGCTCCCGTTCGTCCTGCGAGTCGGCGGTATAAAGCCTGTCCGCTCCGGCGGCGGCAATCAGCCGCTTTGCCGTCTCAAGCGGCTGCGAGATGTCCAGCAGTACCGTGCGCTTGCCTGAAAGCAGCGACGCGAACATCGTGACGACCCATTCGGGCGAAACCGGCGCGAACAGCGCCACGCACGAGCAGCGTTGCTTTTTCAGCTCGTCCGCATCGCTTTGCACCCGCTCGTACAGCTCGCCGTAGGTAACCGTGTGCTTTTCTCCGCCGATTTCGTAAAGCAGCGCCGCGCGCTCGCGAAAGCGCCCGGCGGTATCGCGCAGCAGCTCGGCGAATCCCTCGTATTTCATTTTGCCTCCATTTTTGGGGAGAATAATTGTGAACAGTCATTCACAATCGCTCCCGGCGCCTTTTTGTAATTATAACAGATAAAAATCGGTGTTGCAATGTATAACTAACAATTCATCAAGAGCGACGGAAAATTTTAGCCAAATTCGCTATTTATGCTTTACTTTTCCTGCCCAGCGCGTTAAAATGATAACAAATAGGGCATCAACATTAAATGAACTATAATTCACTTTAGGAGGATTTCACCGTGGCAAAGAATCTCAACGAGAAAATCTGCATCGTCGGCGGCGGCCCCGCCGGTCTGACGATGGGTATGTACCTTGAAAAGAAGGGCTACAAGAACTACACCATACTTGAAAAAGAGGGCGAGGTCGGCGGAAAATGCCACTCTCCCGAGTACAAGGGCAAGCGCTACGAGATGGGCGCGATAATGGGCGTTCCGTCCTATTACGCGGTCAAGGACGCCATGGATTTCTGCGGCTTCACCTATGACGGACCGCAGCTCAACCGCAACTACCGCCGTTCGGACGGAAGCATCTATGAGCCGTTCGACCCCAAGAAGCCGTACAACTGGTTCAAAATCCCCCAGCTGCTCAAGATGAAAAAGCAGCTTAAAAAGCTCGGCACGCTGCTTGAGACCAAGTACAAGGGCTACGACGTCAACGGACAC
>CAYXRE010000189.1:509-3528 GCA_964466125.1 uncultured Oscillospiraceae bacterium | reverse complement strand
GCTTATCGCCGTCGGCGACGCGAAAATATACACGCTCGGAACGCTTATACACAAGCGCGACGTGATAAGCGACAAGATACTTGAGCTTCAGGCGTTTCGCCAGCAGCTGTATGCGCAGTCACTTGAAATGCAGACAAAAACGGCGAGCATGAGCGAGCTGCAGTGGAACCAGTACTGCATGGAGAACGCGGCAAAGCAGCTCAAGAGCCTGAACATCGAGCTGATAAACGCTAACGCGGCGGTCAACCAGCAGCGCGAGGTGGTCATCAAGGCGTCGCAGGAGGTCTCGGGGCTCGACAAGCTTGAGGAAAAGCAGCTCGAGGAATACCGGCTCGAGGTCAACCGCGAGAACGCGACCGAGATTAACGAGCAGATTACCGGCAAGCTCGCGCGCAAGGATTCGGACGCGCAGATGAAGTAACTCATGTGCGGCAAAAGCCGCTTTGGGATATAAAAAAGCAGGAAGGGAGGTGAAAAACGAATGAATACCACGGCAATCAACATTGCCGCAGACAAACTGAGCGAAATCTCTGCCGGTGTGCTCGCGAACAAATCGCGCGCGTCATTTTCCGGCGACGCCTTTTTGCAGATAATCAACGCCATGGTCGCGAATATGCAGCAGGGCGCAATGCAAACGGGCACACAGTCCGACTCGATTATCTCCGCACTGCTCGCAGGAGGAAAGGACGACGAGCGCTCCAACGAGCTGCTTGCGAACTTCGCCGCAATGTTCAACGCGAACCCTGCGCTGCTGTCCGCCGATATGTTCGGCGCGCTTGGCGGCACAAGCTCGCAGCAGGACCTCTTCTCATCGGTTTCCGGCTCGTCGGGAACGTCGCTGTTCGGCTCTCCGCTGCTTTCACAGACGCTCGCGGCACTGACGCCGAGCGAATCGCAAAGCGCGGGTATCAGCGACCCGCTGCTCGCAGGAGCGCTGGGTCAATCGACCTTCGCAGACGCGATAAGCGCGCTGCAAGGCGGCAACCCGATGCAGAACGAAGCTGTCGGAGGCTTGTCGCTCGACGGACTTCCGGACATAGTCGCCTCACAGTTTACCAAGGGCTCGAACGAGGCTATCGGTCTGGACACACAGCTCGAGTACGCAAGCACGATTGCACAGGCGAAAAAGCTGCTTGAAACCCAGTCCGGCGCACAGGAAATGAGCGCGGACGCGCAGCAGAACGCGGCAGGCGCCGCCTCATCGCTGCCGCAGGTGCAAACACACAAGAGCATAGCGGACTACGAGCTCAACGAGGGCGCGCCCGAAATCAAAGACCAGATACAGAAAAGTCTCGCGGCAAATCTCGCAAAGGGTGCGAACGAATTCACCCTCAAGCTCAAGCCGGATTCGCTGGGTGAGATAACGGTCAGGCTCGTTGAGAAAGACGGCGGCATGACGCTTCGCATCATCACCGAGAACGCGCAGACCGCAAAGCGCATCAACAGCGAGCTCGCGTCGCTCGAAGCGGCGGTAAAGCCCATGAACGTCGAAGTGCACGAGGCGGTTACAAATTCGGAGGCTTCTCAAACGGCGGGCTATTCACAGCAGAGCTTCGCGCAAGGACAGTTCACGAACGAACAGGGTCACCCGGGGCACCCGAACACCGGCGCTCAGTTCCAGGAGCTGGTGAACGTTTCGGAGTCCGCGCAGCCGTCCTACAATGACGGAGAGATCGACACCTATGTCTGAAGAAAGGAGGACACGAAATGGGAAGTTCAATACCCGGAGTAAACGGTTCGAGCGGGGCTAACTACAACGCAGTATTCACCGATGAGGGCGACCAGTCCTATCTCGACCAAACAGATTTTCTCAAGCTGCTTGTGGCGGAGCTCACCAATCAGGACTTCACCAACCCCACCGACACATCGGACATGATAAACACCATGGCGTCCTATTCGACCATTCAGGCGATGTCCGAGATGACCGGCTATTCCAAGACCAACTACGCTCTGAGCCTCGTCGGAAAGACGGTTACGGCTTCGAGATTCGGGGTCAACGGCGAGCTGGACACGACGACCGGCACGGTGCAGAAGGTATCGCTCGTAGACGGCGAATACGTCATCTATGTCGGCGGAAAGACCTACACGCTAAGCCAGATTATGTCGGTTTCCTCATCGGGCTCAAGCGGTTCTGCAAGCTCAAACAATTCGACGGTCACTCCCTCCAACTTCAGCTTCAAGGCGAGCGACATCACCGACAGCGGTGCGCAGCTCACATGGCAAGTACCCACCGAGGACGAGAAAGAGGCGGCGGCGCTCAAATACGCGCTGTACTACTCGGTCGCGGGAGAGCTTGCAACGGTAGCCGAGGCGGAGACGGGAATCCTTTACGGGACCGGCAGCCTGTCCAACTTCACGAGCGCGAAGCTCGAAAATCTCGACGCGAACACGACCTACTATGCAAACGTCGTCGTGACCGATTCCAACGGAAACAAGTCGGTTTACAGCCCGCTGAAATTCACGACGCTGCTCAAATCCGCGGACGAGTAAACAAATCAAGAGAGCACGAGAGATAAAGGAATTGCGGGCTGACAGGCAGCCCAAAAGAAGGGCCTCGGAGAAAGCACGTAAAAAACCTCGGAAAGGAGCAATTATCATGGATGATATGCGCTTGAAGTTCTACACCCCCGTCGTGACCGGAAACGTTGCGAACGCGAGCGGGAACTCCGAAAAAACCGAGAACCGAACGGACGAAGGCAAAAGCTCTTTTCAGGCGATGCTCGAAGCGAACATCGAAAAGGCAGGCGGCGTCAATTTTTCCAAGCACGCGGTAAAACGCGCAGCCGACCACCAAATCGAGCTTACCGACGAAAGCCTTGAAAGACTCAACAAAGGCGTCCAGATGGCGCAGGAAAAGCAGCTTACCGAGCCGCTGATTCTGGTCGGACAAACGGCGTTCCTAGTGAACGTGAAGAACAATACGGTCATCACGACCGTGAACGGCAACGACGCGGATGGAAAAGTATTCACCAACATTGACGGAACTGTGATAGTATAAAAGCCGGTCCTTATGAGGAGG
>CAYXRE010000189.1:0-499 GCA_964466125.1 uncultured Oscillospiraceae bacterium | reverse complement strand
GGCTTCTTCGCACCCCGACTGCTTGAAGGGTGCGGCGCAGTTCGCAAAATAAGGAGAAAAAATGAACAGAGCCATGTTTTCCGCAGTCGCAGGTCTGAAAGCTCACCAGACCAAGATGGACGTTATCGGAAACAACGTTTCCAACGTCAACACCTACGGCTACAAATCCCAGCGCGCAGTTTTCAGCGATATCTTCTACCAGACCATTAAAGGCGCGTCCAGCGGAACCGCCAACCGCGGCGGTACCAACCCCTCGAGCGTTGGCTACGGCTCCTCGCTTGCGGCGGTACAGACACAGATGACCCAGTCCAGTATGCAGAACACCGGCTACGGACTTGACGTCGCGATAACCGGCGACGGCTTCCTTCAGGTCATGGACGCGGACGGAAACATTTTCTACACCAAGGCAGGTCTTATCGACTACGACGCGAACGGCTACCTCGTCGATATAAACGGCAACTTCGTTCTCGGTGCGACGAGCAAGGACGCCGCTCACGGA
>CAYXRE010000188.1:0-3534 GCA_964466125.1 uncultured Oscillospiraceae bacterium | reverse complement strand
CCGAGTTTGAGGCGGAGCACGTCGAATACCTTAAAACCCTTCCCGAGAGCTTCATCATCCCCCATTGGGCATGGGTCACGAGCGTGAGAAAAAATAATATGCCGCGTTGCAGATGACCGCCGCAGGCGCTTGATGAAAGTCAACGAATTCCGGATTGTGTACAGCCGCTTTTGCACCGAGCGGGGCGTTGGCTCTCGCGATACAAACTGTCGCGCCGTACTTGCCGCAGCGGTTTTGTCTTCGAGTTTGTTTTTAATTGTTTGTTTTCGGCTATTGTTAACCGTCGAAAAGAACTTATGCCGTTCCCGCCGACGGCGGGGACTGCTTTTTATGCAATTGCCGTCGAAATCGCATCCTGAACTTCCCGTGCGCGCGAGAAAGTGTCTTCGTATGTAATTACCGTCGAAATCGTCTTCTGCACGTTCCCGCCGACGGCGGGGACAGCTTTTATGCAATTACCGTCGAAATCGCCTTCTGAACTTCCCATGCGCGCGAGAAAGTGTCTTCGTATGCAATTACCGTCGAAATCGCCTTTTGCACGTTCCCGCCGACGGCGGGGACGGCTTTTACGCAATTACCGTCGAAATCGCCTTTTGCACGTTCCCGCCGGCGGCGGGGACGGCTTTTTTATGTAATTACCGTCGAAATCAATAGAAATAAAGAATATGTTAATACTTTATTTTGAGGTGTTTATTTGTTGCAAAATTAACGAAAATGTTATATACTAAACCCGATTTGGCTTTATCAGCAGACCTTAACGGAAAGAGGATTGACAAAATGTCCGAAACAAGCAAGAAATTGACCGCTCAAGGGCGTCTGGCACTGCTGTTCGACGACGGCGTATTCACCGAACTCGACGTGTTTGCCAATGCCGACTGCGGCGCAAAGGCAGCTTTCGGGACCGTAGGCGGCGCGACGGTGTTCGCGTTCGTTCAGGACGGCTCGCAGGCAGGCAGCGCCGTAGACGCCGCGCAGTCCCGCAAGCTCGCGAAGGTCTTTGACCTCGCCGCCAAGACGGGTTCGCCGGTAGTCACTGTTTTTGATTCCAAGGGTGCCGCGCTCGCGTCTTCCGGAGAAATTCTCAAAAAGATGTCCGAGCTGTCCGGCGTAGTGCCGCTCGTCTCGGTCGTCGCGGGCACCTGCGGCGGCTTTGCCGCGCTGTGCGCCGCTCAAAGCGACGTGTGCATCATGGCAAAGGACGCCGAGCTGTTCCTGACCTCCGCTTTCGTTGACAAGGCGAACGGCGGCAAGACCAAGCTCGTCGGCAGCGCCGAGTACGCTGTAAAGTCCGGCGTCGCCGCGCTTGTGTGCGACGACGAGAGCGAGGCTATCGCAAAAGCGGTGAGCGTCGTTCGTATGCTTCCGCTGAACAACCTCGCAGCAATACCCGATTTTGATTTCGACGCTCCCGCCTTTGACGCGAAGGACGTAATTGCCTCCACTGCGGACGAGGGCAGCATCGTGACGCTGTTCGACGGCTTCGGCTGCGCAGCCAAGACCGCTCTTGCGACGGTCGGCGGAACTCCCTGCGGCATAGTCGCGGTTTCCGGCGACGTCACCCGCGACGACGCTGCAAGATGCTCGCGCGTAGTCGAGATATGCGACGCGTTCAGCATCCCCGTCATCACCTTCGTGGATTCCGAGGGCTTCGTCAAGAGCGCAGACAACGACGTGACCGGAGGCATAACCGCCGCCGCGCGTCTCGCCCACGTCTATGCCGAGGCGACCACCGTCAAGGTGAGCGTCGTGACCGGCAGCGCGATCGGCGCGATATTCACCGCGCTTTGCGGAAAGAACGCGTCTGCGGACATGAGCTTTGCGTGGAACGGCGCCGTCATAAGCCCCGTTACCCCCGCCGCCGCCGTTGACGTCCTCTGGTCCGAGCGCATAAAGAAAAACGACGATATAACCGCTCTTGCGGACGAGTACGCAAAGACCGTTGCAAGCGCCGAAAAGGCCGCTGAGGCGGGCGCCGTCGAGGCGGTGCTTGAGCCTGCCGCGACTCGCGACGCGCTCATCAGCGCTCTGGATATGCTCGCGCCCAAGCGCGTTTCCCGCCTGCCCAAGAAGCACGGCAACCTTCCCATGTAAGCGTTTCCCTACTGTGAATTATCTTAACCGAAAGGATTTTGCATTATGAAAAGATTCAATATAACCGTAAACGGCACCGCTTACGATGTGACCGTTGACGAGCTGGGCGGAGCTTCCGCTCCCGTCGCCAAGGCCGCCGCTCCCGCAGCCGCTCCCGCTCCCGCCGCAGCACCTGCTGCCGCTGCTCCTGCTCCGGCGCCCGCCGCTGCTCCCGCAGCTCCCGCAAACGGAACCAAGCTCGCCGCGCCGATGCCCGGCAATATTCTTGACGTGCTCGTCAAGGTCGGCGACGTTGTCAAGAGCGGACAGAAGATGGTCGTGCTCGAGGCCATGAAGATGGAAAATGATATAACCGCGCCGTGCGACGGAACCGTTGCGCAGGTCGCCGTTGCCAAGGGCGACGTCGTTGAGACCGGCGCGACCCTCGCGGTCATCGGCTAAGGAGATAGTGATATGTCAAAAATAAAAATCACCGACCTCATCCTTCGCGACGCGCATCAGTCGCTTATTGCGACGCGCATGACGCTCGACGAGATGAGACCGGCTTTCCCGCTGCTCGACGCAGTCGGCTACCACGCCCTTGAGGTGTGGGGCGGCGCGACCTTCGATTCCTGCCTGCGCTTCCTCGATGAGGACCCGTGGGAGAGACTGCGCATCATGCGTAAGGAGATGCCCAACACCAAGCTGCAGATGCTTTTCCGCGGTCAGAATATGCTCGGCTATCGTCCGTACGCTGACGACGTTGTGGAGTACTTTGTACAAAAGACGGTCGCCAACGGCATAGACATCATGCGCATATTCGACGCGCTCAACGACCCGCGCAACCTTCAGACCGCCATTAAGGCAGCGAAGAAGGAGGGCGGACACGTTCAGGCGTGCATTTCCTACACCCTGAGCCCCGTGCACAACAACCAGTATTTCATCGACTTCACCAAGGAACTCGAGTCGATGGGCGCTGATTCCATCTGCATCAAGGACATGGCGGGCCTGCTCAAGCCGTACCCGACCTATGAGCTCGTCAAAGCGCTCAAGTCCTCGCTGAAGATACCCGTGGAGATACACTCCCACACCACCTCCGGACTTGCCGAGATGTCCATACTCAAGGCTATCGAGGCGGGCGTTGACATAGTTGACACCGTCATCTCCCCGCTCGCGGGCGGCACGTCCCACATGGCGACCGAGTCCCTTGTCGCGGCGCTTCAGGGCACCGAGTACGACACCGGACTCGACCTTAAAAAGCTCAACGAGGTTCGTGCGTACTTTGCGACCATTCGCGAAAAGTACCTCAAGACCGGTCAGCTCAACCCGAAGGTTCTCGGCGTTGACGCCAACACGTTGCTGTATCAGGTTCCGGGCGGAATGCTCTCCAACATGATAAAGCAGCTGCATGACGCAGGCAAGGACGACCAACTGCAGGCAGTTCTCGAGGAGATACCGCGCGTT
>CAYXRE010000187.1:0-3546 GCA_964466125.1 uncultured Oscillospiraceae bacterium | reverse complement strand
GTGATATTTGCATAACCATTTTGTATGTGCTAAACTTTCTGCCATAAAAGCATCTGCCCGACTATCTGCCAATTGACCGCCGACAGCCGCCTTGAAGCGCCCACGCCCATGATCGCGGTCGTCTTTGTGTGCGTTGTGCTGACGGGTATGCCGAATATCGACGAGAGCAGCAAGCAGCCCGCCGCAGCAGCGTCCGCCGCAAAGCCCTGATAGGTCTCCAGCCTGACCATGTCCATACCGACCGACTTGATTATCCTCATGCCGCCTATCGACGTGCCCAGCGCCATGACCGCCGAGCACAGCAGCATCAGCCACAGCGGAATGCTGAAATCGTTCACTCCCGAATCGCCGCGGCTTAAAAATATGCCGAGCAAAAACACGCTCATAAATTTCTGCCCGTCCTGCGCGCCGTGCATGAACGCCATGAGCGCGCCGCCGCCTATCTGCGCTTTAGAAAAGGCGCGGGAAGCGCGTCTGCGGTCGGCGCGGCGAAACGCCGTTTCAATGACCCGTGCGCACACAAAACCGAGCGCAAATCCGAGCAGCGTTGAAAGCGCCAGTCCGTAGATGACCTTTACCCACTCCGAGCCGTTTATCCCCTTCGTGCTTGAGTGCAGCGCGAGCGCCGCGCCGGAAAGTCCCGCGATGAGCGCGTGGCTCTCGGAGGTCGGTATGCCGAACCACCATGCCGCCGTCGCCCACACGACAATCGCGAACAGCGCCGCGCAAAGCGCAAGCGACGCCTCGCGCGCGTTCGAGCCGAAATCCACCATGTTGTATATCGTCATAGCGACGCGCGAATTGAGCGTGGTCATGACCAGCACGCCGAGGAAATTGAACAGCGCCGCCATGAGTATCGCGCTTTTCGGCTTCATCGCGCGGGTGCTCACACACGTGGCAATCGCGTTGGGCGCGTCGGTCCAGCCGTTGACGAGAATGACCCCGAGCGTCAGCGCGACGGTGACCGCAAGCTGCGGATTTTCAAGCAGCATATCAATAAATTCGCCCAATCCGACGCTCATATATGTATCCCCCATGCGGTGTAAATACCTGACAATATTTAATATCCCGCGTTTTCAACAATAAGAACACGCGAAAGTTTTTTAGATATTCCGACTGTCTTGTATGGTAACGCATAAAGCCGTTAACAATCCGTTAAGACGGGCGCGCAGATGTAAAGTCGGCGCAAAGAAGCATAAAAAGCTATTGTTGCGGCTTATCGTTTAATGCTACCTTATTCTCAATTCGTAAATTTTTCGGGAGGTGTCAATTTTGGTCAACACAGCACTTATTTCCAGCTTCATTGTCTCACTCATAGCCTTCGCGTTCGCGGCGTGGCTGTTCGCGTGGGTCAAGAAGCAGCCGTCCCACAACGAGATAATCGCCAAGAACGGCGAGCTTATCCGCCAGGGCGCGCGCACGTTTCTTCGCCGCGAGTACGGCGTGCTCGTCAAATTCGCGGGTGCGGCGGCAATACTTATCTTTCTCTTCCTGCCCTCGCCCGTTTGGAGCGGCGACATACTCAAAAACCTGATGATGAGCGTCGCTTATCTGCTCGGCACGGCGTTCTCCGCCGTCGCCGGCAAAATCGGGCTTGAGGTCGCGACCATCGCCAACGTCAAATCCGCCGAAGCCGCAAAAAGCGGCATCAAGCCCGCGTTTATGACCGGCTTTCGCGGCGGCGCAGTCATGGGCATGGCGGTCGTCGGCGCGACATTGCTCGGCGTTGCGCTCGTTTATCTCGTGACCTCGGACGCCACGGCGATACTCGGCTTCAGCTTCGGCGCAAGCTCGCTCGCGCTGTTCGCCAAGGCGGGCGGCGGCATCTTCACCAAGACCGCCGACATCAGCGCCGACCTCGTCGGCAAGGTCGAGCTGGACATCCCCGAGGACGACCCGCGCAATCCTGCCGTCATCGCGGACAACGTCGGCGACAACGTCGGCGACGTCGCCGGAATGGGCGCGGACTTGTTCGATTCCAACGTTGCGTCTATGGCGGCGGCTCTCGTTATTGCCTCGTCACTGGACGCGGCTCTCGGCGGCACGATAAACGTCGCCATGGTCTTCTGCTTCGCGGCGCTCGGACTTCTTGCGTCGATAATCGGCGTCATGACCGCGCGCATAGGCAAAAACGGCAGCCCGACGCGGGCGCTGAACATGAGCACCTACGTCACGACCGGCGTCTATATCGCACTCAGCGCCGGCGCGACCGCGCTGTTCGGCTTTGAATGGCGTATCTGGGGCGCGTGCGTAATCGGTCTGGTCGTGGGCGTGATAATCGGCGTTGCGACCGACTACTTCACCGACGATACAAAAAAGCCTGTGCGCTTCGTCGCCAAGGCGAGCGCGAGCGGCTCTGCGTTCACAATACTCTCCGGCGTGTCCTACGGCTTTTTGAGCGTGCTGCCCGCCATGGTCGGCATCGGCGTCTCGGCGCTCGCGGCATACAAGCTGTGCGAGCCGATAGACCCCGCTCATTCGCTTGAATTCGCGCTGTTCGGAATCGCCATGGCGGCGGTCGGAATGCTTTCCATCGTCGGCATGATAGTAAGCAACGACGCTTACGGTCCCATTGTTGACAACGCCCGCGGGCTTGCCGAGATGGGCGGTCTGGGCGACGAAGTGCTCGGAATCACCGACGAACTGGACTCGGCGGGCAACACCGTCAAGGCGATAACCAAGGGCTTCGCAATCTCCGCGGCGGGACTTACCGTCATCGCGCTGCTCGGCGCATTTATGTCCGAGGTCAACACCGCAGCTGCCGCTTTGGGTGTTGCGGGAATCGAGAATTTTGATATAATGAATCCGATGGTGTTCTTCGGTATGCTCGCGGGAGCGGCGATACCCGCCGTGTTCTCCGCCATGCTCATGCTCGGCGTTGACCGCAACGCGCAGCGCATGGTCGCCGAGATTCACCGTCAGTTCAAAGAGATAGTGGGACTTCGCGAGGGCAAGCCCGGAGCGGAACCGGAATATGACCGCTGCATAAAGATTGCGACCGACGGCGCGCTGCGCGAGCTGGTGCCCGCGGGTCTTGTGGCGATAGTCGCAACGCTGCTCGTCGGCTTTGTCGGCGGCGTTCACGCGCTCGGCGGCTTCCTTTGCGGAAACATCGTCAGCGGACTGTTGCTCGCGCTGTTCATGAGCAACTCGGGCGGACTGTGGGACAACTCCAAAAAGTACATCGAATCCGGCAACGAGGGCGGCAAAGGCTCGGACGCTCACAAGGCGGCGGTCGTCGGCGACACCGTAGGCGACCCGTTCAAGGACACCGCCGGTCCGTCCATCAACACCCAAATAACCGTTGTTTCGCTCGTCTCCTCGCTCATGTCCACCATTTTCCTTACCTGCTCGCTGTTCTAATGCTTCGAATAATACTAAAGGGGTCTTTTGATGGAAGCGATTTATGAAAACGCACTGAACATCACCTGGCAGCAGCTCGTTATGTGGGCTATCGGCGCGCTGCTCATCTATCTTGCGATACGTCACAAGATGGAGCCCGCGCTGCTGCTGCCCATGGGCTTCGGCGCGATATTGGTGAACCTG
>CAYXRE010000186.1:3165-3562 GCA_964466125.1 uncultured Oscillospiraceae bacterium | reverse complement strand
TGTTCTGCTCGGCGCATGGCTTATGTGCAGCACGAGCACAGTCATGAATATCCCCGCGCCGAGCAGAACATAAGCCATGCGCTCGGTTTGAAGAATGCCCTCCTCAAGCAGCGAGTAGCCCTTGTCGTAAAAGCGGATGGTCAGGTCTTTTATGCCCGCTTTTTCGAAGCTCGCCAGGAACTCGTCTATCTTGCCGTTTTCGATTCGAAAGGAGGTGTTGTAAGGACTGATATGGTCGCCGAGCACGCCGATGCTGTTCGAGTTGTCGGCGGTAATCGAGCGCTCCGGAATAAATATCTCGTTGTCCTCGAACAAATACCCCTCGTCGGTGTCGCCGCCCGGCATCGGGCTGTATATGCCGACGACGGTGTAGTCAGCCTCAAAAAACGTTGAAAAC
>CAYXRE010000186.1:0-3155 GCA_964466125.1 uncultured Oscillospiraceae bacterium | reverse complement strand
GTTTGCAGTCAGCGCGACCATTCCCCATTCGTTGATGGGCGTGCTCGCGTAGTTTGCATAGTGTAAAACCAGCGGAACGGTATCGCCGACCTTGATGTTGTTTCTGCGCGCGAATCGGAAGGAGAGAAGGCAATTCTTATTGCCGTTCTCAAAGTCGTCCTTCTCAAGATTTCTTCCGTCCGATATTGCGACGTCGCCGTTGAAAAACTGCATGATAAGATTCATATCGTTCGCCACCGTCACTGGAGCAGTGTGGTAATACAAATCCATCTCGTTGGCGTAGTTCTGCCACCATTTGTCGTGACCCTTGGCGTAGTACTCGTCGTTGATTTCCTCAAACGAGTTGCCGGTCAGCTCGGACGGCATCAGCATCGTGTCCGAAGCCGCCTGCTCGGAAAACGGGCCGCCCGCCGGTACGTACTCCCACGGAAAATACGCGTCATTGCTTCCGCTCGTACGGTGCCAGAAAGAATCAATGAGGCACATGATGTAGGTTTTGTCCTTGTACATCATCTGGGGATTGTCGTTGTAGTGGTCGCAGAAATAGATGTAATCTACGTTGATTTGATAGTAGCTGTAAAGCACGCGGTCTATGTGCATCTTCAGCGGACCGTCTGGAACGCCGTCCTCGTACGGCGTCGCTTCGATAATAATACGGTTGCTCCAGCCCGCGTTTAGGTCAATCATCCTGTAATCGGGCATATAGGACTGATAGAAGGGTCGGCGCTCGGGACCGCTTATGTATTCCACGTCGGGCAGCTCGAGCTGCGAGAGCGACACAAGGTCGCCGTACTCTTTGACGTTGTAATAGGTGTAGTCCTTGGTCTCCGCACTGTAAAAGGGCTGCCGCGCGACGCTTATCGGCGTCTGCTCGACTGTGCCTATCGTGACAAACACATCCTTGAGCCGCTCGATGTTGTCGCGGCACTGCTTGGAAAGATTGGTGCCAAGGCACACAAGCAGCGCGCACAGCGCAACGAGCAGCAAAAACAGCGCTGTCTGGACTTTTGTACGCAGCAGCTGGCGCAGGCTGTTTTTCATACGCTTGCGCCGCCCTTCGATGTGGCTTCGCAGAACTCGTCGCTTTCGGCGGTGAGCCGTCCGTCGCTCATGCGAAATACGTGGTCTGCCTGTTGCGCGACGGCGGGGTTATGGGTGATGACGATGACGGTATAGCCGTCCTCGTGCGCGAGCTTTTTGAGGAAATCCACAATCAGCCGCTCGTTTTCGGTGTCGAGATTGCCGGTCGGTTCGTCCGCGAGCAGGATTGTGCCGCCCGCCGCGAGCGCGCGGGCGATAGCCACGCGCTGCTGCTCGCCGCCGCTCATCATGAGCGGAAACTGCTTGTATATCTTGTCGGGCAGCCCGACCTTTCGCAGCAGCTCCGCCGCCTTTTTTGACGCGGCTTTGCGGCTGACCTTTTTCATCTCCATGGGGTACATCACGTTCTCGCCCGCGTTCAGCAGCGGGAAGAGCTGGAAGGACTGATAGACGACCGACGCAAGGTCGCGGCGGTAGACGTCGCGGTTGGTGCGCTTGAGATTGACGCCGTTGACGATTATCTTGCCCTTGTCCGCAACGTCCAGACCCGCGAGCAGCGACAGAAAAGTCGTCTTGCCGCTGCCGGATTTGCCGACGATGGCGTACATCTGTGCGTCCTCGAACGAACAGCTCACGTTTTTGAGCGCGTGCACCGTCTGGTATTTTGTTTTGTAAGAGTAGCTCACGTTTTTGACCTGTATGCTTGCCATGGCGTTTCCCCCGCAATCGCTTTATTCGTTTGTGCTAATCGTTCTTTCCGAGAACGGATATAATGCTCATTTTCTTCAGCGACGAGAGCGCCGCGGTCGTGCCGATGATGTAAAACAGCAGGAACGCCGCTGCCGCGAGCACCGCCGTCAGCGGGTCGGTTTTCAGCACCGTGACGCCGATGACGGTGCCGATGGCGCACCCGACAAAGGCAATCGTCCCGTATTCCGCGCAAAGCGCCGTCATCCCCTGTCTGTGAGTCTGTCCGAGCGAGCGCATAATCGCGTATTCCGCGCGCCGCCCCTTCATCAAAAGCTGAGCGGTCACAAAGCCGACGCACAGCACCGCGAACACGAGAAACGGCAGAATCCACAGCAGCAAATCGCGGTTCTTAAAAAGCTGCCGCGCCGAGCTTATGAAGGTCTCGTCCTTGACCGTAAGCGCGTTTCCGTCATATTGCATTTCCGCTTTGAAGATGACGGGCAGAAAACCTATATCGTGCATCTGCTCTTTGAACTCGTTGAGCCGATAAGGGTCGTTTATGCGAAAAGAGCCGGAGTCGGCGGAGAATTCAATGCCCTTGGCGTCGAATATATCCCGAATCGCATACAGCGGGAAGATGATGTCCGGCTGCATTCCGTCGCCGTGGTATTCGCCTATGTCCATCGTCCCCGCAATGGTGAAGCTCTGCACGGTGAGCGGGTCGAGGTAAATCATGTGTTCCAGTTCGTAGCGGTAGTAATAGCACGTCAGCGTCACCCTGTCGCCGATCGAAAGCCCGTTGTTTTGCAGAAAAACGACGTCCACAAGGCAAATCGGCTCGGTGCTCGAGAAAAAAGCGTCGGTGGTGATGCCGTCCGACATCGAGACGTCCTCTTCCAAAAGACCGGGTATTCCTCCGATACTTGTGGAAGCACAGGCGTAGTATTTGAGATGGTTGAGATATTCCTCCTCGCTGAATTCGCCCAAGCCGAATTTAATCTGCGTGGTAAACGCGGGGTTTTCGACAAATTCATTTGCGAGTATCGCATCCATGTCCTGGCGGCGAATGTCCAGTCCTGCGTCCATGCTCCCACAAAGGTTGCTTATGACCGCGTCCACCTTCACCACCTTCGGCAGCTCGTCGAGCTGTCGGTAAACGCCCGCGATATTTCCCGCGAACACATTGAGCAAAATGACCGTCATCAGGCAGACAGCCAGATTGAGTGCGGTTTTCTTTCGGTTTCGCAGCAGGCTCTCCCACGAATAGCGCAGCAGCCTCATCACATTTCCCCCGTGCGGTAATTATTACAATAAAGATACACCAACAAAATTTCATTTACCATGCGATGAGGCGAAGTTACCGAAAATGGCTACCATTGATTAAGATATTTAAGGAAGTTGTCTTACAGGCTGTAAATTAAACG
>CAYXRE010000185.1:0-3565 GCA_964466125.1 uncultured Oscillospiraceae bacterium | reverse complement strand
GAGCGAATTCGCATTAAGAGAGCGGCTGTTAATACAATACGCAGATAAATACTATCCCGTAAAAAAGTATGCAGTAGATCTGTCAGAACTATCCGAGGCAAATAAGCAGATCTTTGCCACAGAGGACAAACAATGGTACTTGTATCTATGCGGCCTATTTAGAGAACATACAGAGCAGCGAGCAAGGATAGAACGGACAACACCGAGTCAAGATTTTTGCTTTATTATTACCATTAGAGACCCCGAACGTAAAGCTAACGTATATAACGAAGTTACGCAAGGACTAGATGCATACAACTTCTGGCATAGCAATATCAAAATCTCTACTGATGTTTCTGTTCCTATTAAACCTACTGAGTAATTCTAATATTTAGATTTGGTGTCAGGTAACGTTTCTAACTGGCACCTTCATATGTCTCACCAAAACTACAAAAGAGGGCACACTAAGAGCACATCTACCAGCGTTCTTATGAAAAATGGTATTCTTGTACCAGCCGAAGAAATCAGTAAAGACAAAATTAATCTTGTGGCTGAAGCTGTCACGTTGCTATTTGCCGAAATAGTATAGAAGACAACTTGTAATTAAATAATACTTCAATAGCTTAGTTGAAATACGGTATCATTTTAATAAAGCAGTTCCAAAAACACCGCAACGCCTTTCGGCGCTGCGGTGTTTTTTGCATGAAGGGATTCGAATCCGAGAGGGTTTTGCCGTAAAGAAAACGCGAGAGCGTTTTTAGGCAAAAGCTCGAGCGAGCGGCAGCGAGCGAGAAGATAGTACGCGCGGCGCAGCCGAGCGGACGGCGAATCCCTTCTGGCGCACCATATATCGTTCAATGGGAAAGGGCTGTATTTTACAGCCCTTTCCCCTATTTTAGGGGCTTTAGAGGGTGACAAGTGGAAGATAGCATGATATATTGTGAGTGGAAAGTATAGTCGTTTTGTGGTAACGAGTGGTAAGATATAAGTGGTCAATAAGTGGTCAAAGCGGCGTTTCAAAAAAATAAGTGGTATATAAGTGGTATGAAAGTGGCAGCAAATCGTCCATGATGAGGTATCATTTATAGAACAGAATGAGTAAAAATAACTTGCAAAGCTAAGGGGCTCGGATTGATCAAACAATCGGGCGAACGGCGATTTACCGAACGCGACAGTTTGTCTTACAAGGAGAGGGAAAATGAAAAGAAAAGCAGTTTCCGTGATTTTGGCGCTTGTGCTCGTTTTATCGCTGGCGGGCTGTGCGCGAATAAAAGAGCTGACGTCGCCCAAGAGCGATACGAATTCGCTGTTTGAGTTTGTCGGCGGCAATTACGCAGATTTTGCGAAGAATTACGACACCGAACCGCCCGTTGAGCTGCGCTGCCGCTTTGACGGCGAGGCGCGCGTGGAATACACCGTGGATGACGCCGAAACGATGAAGCGTTTGTTCGACGCGCTTTGCGAGATAACGGCGAGCGGTGAGCAGACCGATGTTTATGCCGACGACAACACAATCGTTTATACCTATGTTCTGGACGACGGAAGCGAGCTGCCGCTTGAGTTCAACAGCGAAAACCTTGTGCTTTCCGGCAAGCGCGAGGGCATATACAAGCTGGAAAACACAAAGACTTTTCAAATGGTCAGCTTCAATCTCAGAAACGACGCGATGGAAAGCTTCGATGTGCCGACGAGCGAGCCGCAGCAGGAGACGACCGCCACGCCCGACGACGAATACGCCGCGCTGGTACAAAGCGCGATTGACGAGCGCGAGGACTACGCGCTCGCGGTGGACGACGGCAATTCGCTGTTTGAGGAAACACAGGTTAAAAACATACTTATCTTCGCCGACGGCACGGGCGGGCTGGAGCTGACGGGTGAGCTTGCAAAAACCTATGGCGACAAGGTCAGGATATGCGACAATGCTCTCGCGGGCAACGTGTTCGCCTACGGCAACGGCGGTTGGCGGGTGATAGTCTTTCTCATGGAGGACGGCACGCTGAGTGTAATCAATCCCGTGCGGCTTTACAGCAACCATGAGCTTCAGGTAATCGAAAAGTTCGCAGGACTCACGCATATTGTGGCGATTGACGAGGTAAGCGACGACTTTGCGACGACCGTCGTCGCCACCGATATGGACGGCAACACCTATCTGCTCGACGACTATCTCGGCGAACTGAGCTGAGGCGCAGGGCGGCGATTTTGAACGCGATTGATTCATATAAAGAGGACGCCCTTGAAATTCAGGCGTCCTCTTGCTGTGTGCATATTGTTTTGGCGCAAATTCGTTTCGGCGTCCGTCTGTCAGCGGCGGCTGCGCCGGAGTTATGCTTATTCGTCGTATTTCACTTCAATCGTATAAATCGTCCTGGTCATTACGTCCTCGGCTGCCACCGCGATTGGAAATGACTTTGCACGCCGCTCGGATAAGTCGATGTTAATTTCACCGGTGCCCGACGAAATGGAGGCTTTCGGGTTTCTCGGAACGGCGACTATCTTTATCCTTCCGATTGGGTCCTCGCTCGGCCAGTTTGCCGTGTAAGCGTAAATATAAGGGTCAAACTGCCCTGAGGGCACAAAGGGCATCTGTTCCCAACCGGAGAATTCTCCCGTTTCTGGGTCATACTCCAACGCGCGATAGACTTCCAGCGTTTGGAGCAAAGAATCACTCGACGGAGGGTCGGGCAGCTCTCTTACGTAGATAACAAAGGGATAGTTCGTCGAAGAACCGTTTTGCGCGGTCACCATGGTGTTAAAACGGTTTTCACCCATCGCAAGCGAGATGCTGCCCACCGCGCCGCTCACCATGGCGCGGTTGTCGCAGGGCACGGCGGTGACGACGGCGGAGGAATGCTCATACACGTTGATATTCTGCCGCGAGGCGGCATCAAGCATATGTACGCAGGAGGTATCGGGGAAGGTGACGTAAAAATGGTTGAGGGTGGTGTCCCCGGGAAGCGCTGTCGGGGTCCGAACGGTGGAGGAACCCTCTATGTTGGCTTGTTGCTCAGTGTCGACCTGCGCGTCTTCTTTGGGTTCCGCTGTCTGTGAGCCTGCAATCTGCGGGTTGTCCGGGACTTGTGAGCCCTGCGCAATCTGTGGGTCGTCTGAAATCTGCGGGTCGTCCGCTATCAGCGGGCTGTCGTCAACAATCTCCTCGGAGTCGGAGGGTATGTCGGATAGGTCTGAATCGTCATCAGTACCGCACCCGGTGAGCAGCAGCGAAAAACACAACAGTGCCGCAAGAACAATTCTGAGAAGCTTCATCTTCTTCCTCCTTGTGGTCGCGTTCATCGAGATTGGAGCGATAAAACGGCGTTTATTCGTGTTGAAAAAGGCTGCGTTTACAATTTCTATGTTAAATAATACTTCATATTACCTAAAAAGTACAGATAATATTTCCTGATTTATCCACTCGTCCCCTCGCGCTTGAACGCGGTTCGGCAGCGCCCGAATCCGAGACAGCCGCGCCAATAGTAAAGACGGAAAAAATAACGTGCCCGAATTGCGGGCTTTCATGGTTTAAGGATTCAAAAACCGCGCAGACGGAACTTTGAAAAAAACGTTGACACTCCCCTTGGGGGAGGGC
>CAYXRE010000184.1:0-3629 GCA_964466125.1 uncultured Oscillospiraceae bacterium | reverse complement strand
GGCGGGGCGATTGTCAAACAAAACGCTGAAAGGGAAAACCCTGAAATGCTTAGCCGATGTTGGTCAGCACGTACTTGAGGATGAACAGCAGCGAGACAACATACATGAGAACGGGAATCTCTTTGAACTTGCCGCGGACCATCTTGATGATGGTGTAGGAGATGAAGCCGAAGCCGATGCCGTCCGAAATGGAGTAGGCGAAGGGCATCATGGCAATGGTCAGGAAGCAGGGAATCGCAAGCTCAAGGTCGTTCCACTCGATCTTGGAAACGCTCTTTATCATAAGCACGCCGACGATTATCAGCGCGGGAGCGGTCGCGGCGGAGGGAACTATGCCGGCGATGGGAGCGAGCAGCACGGATACGAGGAAGAGCAGTCCGGTCACGACGGAGGACAGACCGGTGCGGGCGCCCTCGGAGATACCGGTGGAGGACTCAACGAAGGTGGTGACGGTGGAAGTTCCCAGGCAGGCGCCGGAGCAGGTCGCTATGGCGTCGGCGATGAGAGCCTTGTCGCCGCGGGGCAGGTTGCCGTCCTTGTCGAGCATTCCGGCGTTGCCGGCGGTGCCGATGAGGGTTCCGACGGTGTCGAAGCAGTCAACGAGCGTGAAGGAGATGATTGCGGTGATGAGCGGCAGCACGCCGTTAGCCATCAGACCGCCGAAGTCGAATTTGAAGAATACGGGAGCAATCGAGATGCTGGACATCGTGATGCTCTCGGGGAATACGGTAACGCCCATGGGGATGCCGATGATGGTCGTTGCGAGGATGCCGATGAGGATGGCGCCCTTGACGTTGAATACAAGCAGAATCGCGGTTATTACCAGACCGATGAGCGCAAGCATTCCGGAGGGGTTGCCGGCAAAGCCGAGCGCGGGAACACCGGCGTCAAAGTTGACGAGCTTTACGTTGAGCAGACCGATGATGGTGATGAACAGACCGATACCGGCGCTGATAGCCGCCTTAAGGGAGGCAGGAATGGAGGAGATTATCTTGGAGCGAAGGGGAGAAACGGCGATGATGAGGAACAGAACGCCGGAGATGAGCACTATGGTCAGAGCCTGCTGCCAGGTGTAGCCCATGCCCATGCATACGGTGTAGGTGAAGAAGGCGTTGAGTCCCATGCCGGGAGCCTGCGCGAAGGGGACGTTTGCGAGAAACGCGGTGAGCAGAGTGCCGATTGCTGCGGAAAGGCAGGTGGCAACCATGACGGCGGTCGCGTCCATGCCGGTCGCGCTGAGGATGTTGGGGTTGACGAACATGATGTACGCCATTGCGAAGAAGGTGGTCAGACCGCCGAATATCTCGGTCTTGACGGTGGTGCCGTTGTCTTTGAGCTTAAAGAACTTTTCCATGCGACAGATTATTCCTCCGAAATTATTTTTACCGAAGCCAATGCTTCGTTCGGTAACAAAAAACACTGTCGGCAGTCGGTGCCGGCAGTGTTTCTAATATTATCCAAGGCGCACGAAAAATCAAAAAACGTCGGGCGCGAGCGCATCCGGCGGATTATCCGTGCAAGACTTCGATAGTCGGGTCATTTACGGTGACCCGGTAGAAACGCCGGGACCGCATTTCCCGGCATATACCGACAATTTCTTGCCTGCTTATAGTGTATCACTGTGTAAATTTTCTGTAAACATTCTGTTTTCCCAAACTTGCATAGCTTTACAGGTGTCAATTTTGGCATATACGACAAAACAAGACGCGCGACACCATGTGTCGCGCGTCTATGAGGGCGTCAGCCCTGTATCTTGAAAAGCCTTCTTGCGTTCTCGTTCGTTATGTCCAACACCTGCTGCGCCGTGACGTCGCCTTTGATGGCTGCTATGCGCTCCGCGACGAGGAAAATCAGCGAGGAGGTGCAGGTGCGTCCGCGCATGGACTCCGGCGCAAGGTAGGGGCAGTCGGTCTCAAGCAGTATGTATTCCAGCGGCGTCGCGCGAACCGACGCGACCTCTTTTTTAGAATTGCCGTAGGTCAGCGAGCCGCCGAAGCCGAGGTACATTCCGATGTTCACAACGTCGCGCGCCATTTCCGCAGAGCCGGAGAAGCGGTGCAGACACCCGCTCGGGCGCAGCTCGCGCAGGGCGGAAAGAACATCGGCGTGCGCGTCGCGATCGTGGACCTCGATGGGCATACCAAGGCGGTTTGCAAGCTCAATCTGCTCGCGAAAGACGCGCTTTTGCGTTTCGCGGTCCGGCTCGGGATAGTGGTAGTCCAGCCCGATCTCGCCTATGGCAACGACCTTGTCCGTGTGAGCGAGCTGCTCTATGCGCGCCAACCAGCCGTCGGTCACCTTGCCCGCTTCCTGCGGGTGTACGCCGACCGCCGCATAGACGAAATCGTATTCTTTCGCAATCTCAATCGAGCGCCGCGAGCTTGCCTCGTCCGCGCCGTTATTGATTATCCCGCACACTCCGGAGTCGCGCTGACATTCCAGCACGTCCGCAAGCAGCCGCCTGAATCGCTCGTCGTCGTAATGCGCATGGGTGTCGAAAATGTTGTGATACATTGCTCCTCCTCAGCGGATGCGCGAACCCTCCGGGACGCACTCGTCGATTATGACCACCTTCGCCGCGTCGCCCAGGTCGCTTGAGAGTATCATTCCTTCGCTTTCGATTCCGCGAATCTTTCTCGGTTCGAGGTTGCAAACGAGCGCGACCTTTTTGCCGATGAGCTGCGAGGGCTCGTACCACTGCGCGATTCCCGAAAGCACGGTGCGCTCGCGCTCGCCGTCGAACAGGGTGAATTTGAGCAGCTTGTCCGCCTTTTCGACCTTTTCGCAGTTTTTCACACTGCAAACGCGTAGCTCGCTTTTCATGAACTCGTCGTAGGTGATGTTCTGCTCGTGCTCAATCGCGGGAAGCTCCGGCTCGGCTTTTTTGCCGTGCTTTGCGTCCAGCTCGGCGAGCTCCTTTTCCACGTCGATGCGCGGGAAGAGCAAGTCGCCCTTTTTGACCGACGCGTTGAGTGGCAGCCGTCCGAATTCGCAGCTTTGCAAGGTCGAAAGCTCCTCGCTCACGCCCAGCTGTTCGCGTATGCGCGGGGCGGTGGTCGGCATGAACGGCTCAAGCACGATGGAGACCATGCGCAGCGTTTCGCACAGATTGTACATGACGCTCGCAAGGCGCGGGCGCTTGCTCTCGTCCTTGGCAAGTATCCACGGCGCCGTTTCGTCGATATACTTGTTGGCGCGCGAGACGACCTTCATTATCTCCGCGAGCGCCCCGGGCAGCTGCATATCGTCTATGCTCGCAAGCACCGTCGAGCGCAGGGAGTTGCACATATCAATGAGCTCGTAGTCCTCTTTTTCCGCGTCGCGCTCGTTGGGCAGCGTCCCGCCAAAGTACTTTTCGACCATGGCGACGGTGCGCGAAAGCAGGTTGCCAAGGTCGTTCGCAAGGTCGGAATTTATGCGGGTGACAAGTCCCTCGTTGGAGAAAACTCCGTCGTGCCCGAAGGGAATCTCGCGCATGAGATAGTAGCGTATCGCGTCCACGCCGTAGCGCTCGCACAGCACGACGGGGTCAACGACGTTGCCCTTGCTCTTGCTCATCTTGCCCGAGTCCAGAAGCAGCCAGCCGTGTCCGAAAACACGCTTGGGCAGCGGCAGTTCGAGCGCCATGA
>CAYXRE010000183.1:2096-3671 GCA_964466125.1 uncultured Oscillospiraceae bacterium | reverse complement strand
GCACCTTGTTCGCCTTGGGCTTTTCCGAGCCGGGCATGGTGCCGAGCACCTTTTCCATTTCCAGCGAAATGGAGCCGTCCGCCGTCAGGCAGACGGGGTGGCTTTTCAGCCGCGAGCTCAGCCGCACGTCGGACACCTTGCCGTCCAGCGCCTCTTTCATGAAGCCAAACAAATCCTTGTTCTGCTCCTCAAGCTCCTTCTTCTCGTTCTTTTCCTCGTCGCTTTCCAGTCCGAGGTCGCCGCCCGTGACCGAGCGCAGCTCCTTGCCGTCAAACTCGTGCAGCATCTCGGCGAGGAACTCGTCCACCTCGTCGGTGAAGTACAGCACGTCAAAGCCCTTGTCGCGCACAAGCTCGCACTGCGGTAGCTTGTCGAGCTTTTTATCGTCGCTGCCCGCCGCGTAGTAGATGTACTTCTGCTCGTCGCTCATCGCCGAGCGGTATTCCTTGAGCGTCGTCATCTCGCCGTCCGAAGCGAGCTTGAACATCAGCAGCTCCTCGAGCGTCTCACGCGCCGCGCCGAAGCTCTTGTATATGCCGAACTTGACGGTCTGCCCGAATGCCTGCCAGAACTTCTTGTAGCTCTCGCGGTCGTTTTCGAGCATATCGACCAGCTCTTTTTTTATGCGTTTTTCCAACGTCGTGCGGATAAGCCGCAGCTGCGCGTCCTGCTGGAGCATCTCGCGGGAGATGTTCAGCGACAGGTCCTGCGAATCGACAAGTCCCTTGACGAAGCCGAAGTATTCGGGCAGCAAGTCGGCGCATTTCTCCATTATCATGACGCCGGACGAGTACAGCGAAAGTCCGCGCTCGAACTCTTTGGAATAGAAGTTGTAGTCCGCTTTTTCGGGTATGAACAGCAGCGCGTAATATTCGGTCGTGCCCTCGGCGTGCTGGTGGATTATGCGCAGCGGGTCGGTGAAATCGTAGAATTTCTCTTTATAAAAGCTCTTGTAGTCCTCGTCGGTGACGTCCTTTTTCGGGCACTTCCACAGCGGCACCATGCTGTTGAGCGTCTCGGTCTCGGTGTACTGCTCGTACTCGTCCTTGTCGCCGCCCTCTTTTTTGCGCGACTTTTCGACGTCCATTTTAATAGGATAGCGGATGTAGTCGGAATATTTCTTGATAAGCGAGCTGAGCTTATACTGCTCAAGATAGTCGGAGTACTTTTCCGTGTCGGTGTCGTCCTTGAGCTCGAGCGTGATTATCGTGCCGACCGTCTGCTTTTCGCAAGGGGCAATGGTGTAGCCGTCCGCGCCGGCGGACTCCCACTTATAGGCTTCGTCCGAGCCGAACGCGCGGCTGACGACGGTGATGTTCTTTGCGACCATAAACGCCGAATAAAAGCCGACGCCGAACTGTCCGATTATGTCCAAATCCTTTGCGTCCGCGTTCTCCTTGACAAAATCCAGCGAGCCGCTGCGGGCGATGGCCGGCGCGCTCGCCCGCGAGGAAGAGGGTGCGCAGCGATTTCGTCGAATATTTCTTCAGGTATTCGGCGTTCGGGTCCTCCTTCTTGATCGCGCGGAAGGCGGTCGGCGCGGTGAACAGCGCCTTAACGCCGTGCTCGGAGATC
>CAYXRE010000183.1:0-2086 GCA_964466125.1 uncultured Oscillospiraceae bacterium | reverse complement strand
CTGCGGGCGATGGTGCCAAGATTGTTCTCCAGCTCCTCCTTGCTCATGCCGATGCCGTTGTCCTCAATGCTCAGCGTGCGCGCCGCCTTGTCGGCACAAAGGCGTATCTCAAAATCTCCCGCGCTCATGCCGACGCTCTGGTCGGTCAGCGAGCGGAAGTGCAGCTTGTCAATTGCGTCCGACGCGTTGGAAATAAGCTCGCGCAGGAAAATCTCCTTGTTGGTGTAAATCGAATTAATCATCAAATCCAATATTCTCTTGGATTCGGTCTTGAACTGCTTCTTTGCCATGCTATCGCCTCCGTACAGTTTTAGCACTCGCAATCTATGAGTGCTAAAAACAATATACACCACCTGCTTGTAAAAATCAAGAGGGTTTTTGCTCGCGAAAAGCCGCAAAGCGCGCTTGCGCCTCGGACTGCCTTCCGCAGAGTGTTTTCATGTTAAAAAGCCCGCGAGAGGGGAGCGCTACCCCCGCCGCCAAAAAACTTGCCGCGGCGTCAAAAAAAGCGCAGCGGAATATGGTATAATGCAAAAAAGCAATCAACTGATTGGGAGAATATATGGAAAACGAGAAAAGATTTGCTGTTTTGATAGACGCGGACAACGTGTCCGACAAATACATAAAGACGATACTCGACGAGATTTCCAACGAGGGCGTCGCGTCCATACGCCGCATCTACGGCGACTGGACCAACAGCCAGCTCAATTCGTGGAAAAACGTGCTGCTGGACAACTCGGTCACGCCGGTGCAGCAGTACGCCTATACCACCGGCAAGAACGCGACCGACTCGGCGATGATAATCGACGCCATGGACATACTTTACACCGGCAACGCCGAGGGCTTTTGCATCGTCTCGTCGGACAGCGACTTCACGCGGCTTGCAACGCGGCTGCGCGAGGCGGGCATGATGGTCGTTGGCATGGGCGAGCAAAAGACGCCCAAGCCGTTCATTGCCGCGTGCAGCAAGTTCAAATACCTCGACGTGCTGTCCAACCCCGAGCCGACCGTCGAGCCCGCGCCGCAGGGCGGGGCTGCCAAGAAGCGTACGACCAAGGCGGAGCGCAAGACGGACGACATCAAATCGGAGATACGCACGATTGTCGAGGAGAACTCGGACGAGGACGGCTGGGCGCATCTGGGAATGCTCGGCACCATGCTGCTCAAGCGTTCGCCTGATTTCGACGTTCGCAACTACGGCTACTCCAAGCTGACCAAGCTCATAAACGCCCTGGGCGACTTCGAGATACGCGGGGTGCAAAGCGGGGACAGCGGCGCGAAGGTCGTGTATATTCGGGACAAAACCAAGTAATCAACTGTGCCGCCCGATTTGTTCAGAATGAACAAATCGGGCGGTATATTTTGTATGTCGCCGCTATAATGGACGGCATTTGTCCGCGACACACGGACGAAATTACACAATTTGGCTGTTTGCGCGGATTTGAGCTTTGAGTTCTTTGTACAAATCGTACAAACGGGTGTGCAATCGCGAATAAGGTTTGTTATATGTTATAAACTTCCGCGCCGTCGGCGCTTTTTTCTTGCAATAGTTAAATCCTTAACATAAAATAGAGGACATATAAAGGTCCTTCTCACAGTAAGGGACCAATAATATGGAGGATATACAATGAAAAAGGTACTTTCTATCGTTCTTTGCCTTGTTCTGGCTGCTGCTCTGTTTGCAGGCTGCGGCTCCGCTCCCGCTGCAGGAACCGCTGCGGGCGGCAAGGTTATCAAAATCGGCGTGTTTGAGCCGTCCTCTGGCGACAACGGCGCCGGCGGCAAGCAGGAAGTTCTCGGCGTTCAGTACGCCAACAGCCTCGTTCCCACCGTCAACATCGGCGGCGAGGACTATCAAATTCAGCTTGAGATAGTCGACAACCAGTCTTCTACCGACAAGGCTCCGTCTGCCGCTTCCAGCCTCGTGAGCGCGGGCGTGTCCGTCGTTCTCGGCTCCTACGGCTCGGGCGTTTCGATAGCTGCCGGTCAGATATTTGCCGACGCTAAGATACCCGCAATCGGCTGCTCGTGCACCAACCCCCTCGTAACCGAAGGCAACCCCTACTACTATCGCGTGTGCTTCCTT
>CAYXRE010000182.1:0-3712 GCA_964466125.1 uncultured Oscillospiraceae bacterium | reverse complement strand
ACGATGCCTTCGAGTTCCAATACATCTTCTTTTGACAAATTCTAACCCTCCTTTGACGGATGCTCCGCTGCGAACCGCGCTTTTATCGCGGCACTCAGCGCTTTGTCGCTGCCGAGTTCGCTTTGGGCGAACGCGTGGTTTGTGGCGCCCAAATGCTTCAGGTTTTTGCGTTTCGGTTTGTCGAGCTTTCGCAGTTCTCCGTCGGCTACCCACGCGAACTCACCGTCCGTGCGAAGCACCGCGAAAAACCGCCCTTTGTCTCTGCCGGCTCGCGATAACGCGGCCTTGCCCGCTTCGATTCCCATTCGCACCCCCGCTATTCTCTCGTCAAGATGACGGGACCGTTGTCGGTGATGAGAACCGTGTTCTCGAAGTGAGCGGACAACGATCTGTCCTTGGTGACGACCGTCCACTCGTTGTCGAGCACCCGTATTCCGTAGCCGCCCGCGTTTACCATGGGCTCGATGGCTATCGTCATTCCGGGCACCAGACGCGTTCCGTGACCGGGACGTCCGTAGTTGGGGACCTCGGGTTCCTCGTGCAGGTCGCGACCGACCCCGTGACCGACGTATTCGCGCACCACCGAGAAGCCGTTTTCCTCGACATACGACTGCACAGCGTGCCCGATGTCTCCGATTCGGTTGCCCTTGAGTGCGACGGCAATCGCCCGCTTGAGACTCTCGCTCGTGACGTCCATGAGCCTTTGAGCCTCCTCGCTGACCTTGCCGACCGCGAAGGTCGCGGCGTTGTCGCCGTTGAATCCGCGGTATTTTGCGCCTACGTCGACGCTTACGATGTCGCCTTCCTTGATGACCGTCTTGTCGTCCGGTATGCCGTGTATGACCTGTTCGTTGATGGAGATACACGCGCTTTTCGGAAAACCGCCGTAGTGAAGGAAGTTCGGGACAGCGCCCTGGGAAACGATGTATTTGCGTATCTGCTCGTCGAGATAAGCGGTGGTGATCCCCGACGTCAGATGTTCCCGCGCTATCCTCAGCGCCCCGGCAGAGATCCTGCAGGCTTCTTTCATAGCCTCGAGATCCTTAGCCGTTTTCAGAACTATCATTGTCTATTCCTCTATGGCGGCGAGCATCAAGCGGGTAATGTCCGCTATATCTGCGACGCCGTCCACACAGCGAAGTATGCCCTTGGCCTTGTAGTAATCCTTGAGCTTTTCGGTAGTCTCATGGTACACCTTGAGCCTGTTGCGGACTGTCGATTCCTCGTCGTCGCTGCGGACGATGAGCTGCTCGCCGCACCTGTCGCATACGCCCTCTTTCGCGGGCTTCTTGTACTTGACATGGTAGCTGGACGCGCATTTCGGACAGGTCCGTCTGCCGGATATACGACCGACGATTTCCTCGTCGGGCACTTCGATGCTGACCACGCGGTCGATTACGACGCCCATTTTGTCGAGCGCTTCCGCCTGCGCGATGGTGCGGGGTACGCCGTCGAGTATAAACCCGTCGGCGCAATCCGCTTTTGAAAGGCGCTCGTTGATTATGCCGATGATTACCTCATCGGGCACGAGCTGACCCTTATCCATGAATTCTTTTGCTTTGTTCCCAAGCTCGGTTCCGGTTCTGACAGCTTCCTTGAGAATGTTTCCGGTGCTGATTATCGGTATCGACATACGCTCGGCGATTATCTCAGCCTGCGTACCTTTGCCTGCTCCCGGAGCACCTAACAGTATAAGCTTCATTATCCGCCGCTCCTTATTCAAGGAATCCCTTGTGGTGACGCATGAGCATATAGGATTCAAGCGTGTTGACTATCTCGAGCGCAACACCCACGACGATGAGCACCGAAGTGCCGCCCAGCGAGATGTTGATGCCGGAGAAGTCCGAGGTACGGGTGACGTTGGTTATGATTATCGGCAGCGTCGCGACGATTATGAGGAACATACCGCCAATGAAGGTAATCTTGGAGACGACCTTTGCGATGAATGCCGAAGTCGGCTGACCGGGACGGATTCCGGGTATTGTGCCGGAATTTTTCCGCAGGTCGTTCGCCATCTGTACGGGGTTGTACTGGACTGCTGTGTAGAAGTAGTTGAAGCCGAGTATGAGCAGCGCGTAGATTATCGCGTAGCCCCAGCCGCTCGTTTCAAACCACCCGAGGAAGGTTCCCCAGAATCCGGTGTTGATTGCGAAGAAATCCTTTATGGTCGCAGGCAGCGACAGGAACGCCGATGCGAAGATGACGGGCAGAACGCCGGTCATGTTGACCTTTATGGGGATGTTGGTCGACTGACCGCCGTACATCTTGCGGCCGACGACGCGCTTCGCGTACTGTACCGGAATGCGGCGCTCGGCTGCCGTCACGACGACGATGAGCACGAACATTGCCGCGAACATCAGAATCACCAGCGGGATAACGACATACAGCCAGCCCTGGGCGGGAACCGCCTGACCGCCGACGTTGCCGGAAGCATACTGGAAGTAGTAAACTATCTGCTTCGCAGCGTTGACCAGATTCGCGAGTATTCCGATGAAGATGAGCAGCGAGATACCGTTGCCGATGCCCTTGACGTCTATCTGCTCGCCGAGCCACATGACCAGCGCCGCGCCTGCCGTGAAGCAGCCGATTATGACGATGGCGGAGAAGGTTCCCTCAAAGCCCGTCGTGTAGGTCAAAGCGCCCTGGCGCTTGACCAGCAGATAATAAACGAAAGACAGCGTCAGCGAGATTGCAATTGAGGTGTATCTCGTGACCTTGTTGATTTTGCTTCTGCCTTCCTCGCCCTCTTTGCTCCAGCGTTCGAGCGCGGGGATGACGACCTGCAGAAGCTGAATGATGATGGAGGCGTTGATGTACGGCGTTACGCCGAGCGCGAACAGCGTCGCGTTCGAGAAGCCGCCGCCCGTCATCATATCGAAGAATCCGAATATCGTGCCTTCGGTTGTCAGAGAAGCTGCGAGCACCTTCGCGTCTATGAACGGAACGACTATCGCCGCACCGAAACGGAAGATGAAAAGAATGAAGAGGGTGTAAATAATCTTCTTGCGAAGATCTTCGATTTTCCAAGCGTTTATGAAAGTTTGGAACATCGTTACATCACCTCGGCCTTTCCGCCGGCCTTCTCTATCTTGCTCTTGGCGGTTTCGGTGAACGCGGCGAGCTTAACGGTGAGCTTTTTGCTCACTTCGCCGTTGCCGAGCACCTTTATGCCGTCCAACTGCTTTTTAACCAAACCGGATTCTATGACTGCCTTGGCATCGACCACGGCACCGTCCTCAAACTTGTTGAGATCGGAGACCTTGATGGTCGCGTACTTCGTAGCGAAGATATTGTGGAATCCGCGTTTCGGAATACGGCGAACGAGAGGCAGCTGACCGCCTTCAAAATATGCGGGCTTGTGACCCGAACGGGCGAGCTGACCTTTGTGGCCCTTGCCGGCGGTTTTGCCGTTGCCGGAGCCTGCGCCGCGTCCCTTGCGCTTGACTTCCTTGCTTGCGCCCTCGGCGGGCTGCAGTTCATGGAGCTTCATTTGGAATGCACCTCCTTATCCTTCGGTTACTTCGACCATGTGGGATATTTTCGCTAACTTTCCTCTGGTCGCAGCGTTGTCGGGCTGTACCGTTTTGTCGCCAATCTTCCGAAGTCCGAGCGACTTGCAGGTATCAATCTGCTTGTCGAGACGTCCGGAGAAACCCTTTATGAGGCGGATAGCGACGGTCTTGCCGGCGGTCTTCTTGGCAGCGGGCGCCTT
>CAYXRE010000181.1:0-3714 GCA_964466125.1 uncultured Oscillospiraceae bacterium | reverse complement strand
GCGTTCTCTCGTTCCGGTTCTCCCGTCAGTTGAGGAATTCCCCTACGCAATCCGTTGCGTATCCGAGGTTCTTTCCTCGAACGGTTCGACCTCGCAGGCATCGGTCTGCGGCTCAACGCTTGCCCTTATGGACGCGGGCGTTCCGATAAAGGCTCCCGTCGCCGGCATCTCCTGCGGACTTATCACCGAGGGCGAGCGCTGGATGACCATGGTTGACATTCAGGGCGTCGAGGACTTCTTCGGCGACATGGACTTCAAGGTCGCGGGCACCCACAAGGGCATAACCGCCATCCAGATGGACCTCAAGGTAGACGGTCTGACCTACGACATCATCAAGGAAGCGCTCGAAAAGACCTACACCGCGCGCTGCCATATAATCGACGACGTTATCCTCAAGGCAATCGACAAGCCGCGCGAGGAGCTGTCCAAGTACGCGCCCAAGATGCTGTCCATCCAGATTGACGTCGAAAAGATTTCCGAGGTTATCGGCAAGGGCGGCAAGGTCATCCAGAAGATCTGCGCCGAGTGCGATGTCAAGATCGACGTCGAGGAGGACGGTCACGTTTACGTCTCCAGCTCCGACCTCGAGAACGCGCAGCGCGCAATCGACATCATCAGAACGATTGTCACCGACCCCGAAATCGGCGCGATGTACTACGGCAAGGTCACCAAGCTCCTGCCCATCGGCGCAAAGGTCGAAATCGCTCCCGGCAAAGAGGGCTTCGTGCACATCAGCAAGCTCGAAGACCGCCGCGTAGAGAAGGTCGAGGATGTGCTGACTATCGGCGACATCATCCCCGTCATGGTCATCAAAATCGGCGACCGCGGCATAGACCTCTCGCGCAAGGACGCCCTCGCGGCGCTCAACAACGCAGGCAAGAACGAGTAATCCAGCTCGTCAAAAGCAATATCAAAAACCATACGCTCTGTATTTCTCACAAACAGAAATACAGAGCGTATATTTATTTCGCCCCTTCGAAAGTCTGCAACGCGGCGTCGATTGATTTTGCGAAGCGCATATCGTATTATTAAGAAAACGGCGGCTGAGGGGGATTGGCATGAAAACGGCGTTGGTGACCGGCGCGTCGAGGGGAATCGGCGCGCAGACGGCGAAGCTGCTTGCGTCGCAGCACTATAACGTTGTGGTGAACTACAAGACCAACGTGGACAAGGCGCAGGAGGTCGTGGGGGAGATACGCGAGCTCGGTTTTGAAGCGCAGAGCTTTTGCGCGGACGTGAGCGACTCGCTCGCGGCAAAACTGCTGGTGGATTTCACAAAAAAGAACTACGGCGGCGTAGATGTGCTTGTCAACAACGCGGGAATCTCACTTTTCGCGCTCGCGAGTGAGACGACCGATGAGCAGTGGGACGCCGTGTTTGACTCCAATGTGCGCTCGGTGTTCAATATGTGCCGCGCGGTCATACCGCTCATGCTGCACACGGGCTCGGGGCATATCATCAACGTCGGCTCAATGTGGGGACAGACGGGCGCGTCCTGCGAGAGTGCCTATTCCGCCTCCAAAGGGGCGGTCATCGCCTACACCAAGTCGCTCGCAAAGGAGCTGGGTCCGTCCGGAATTGCGGTGAACTGCGTCTGCCCGGGCTTCATCGACACCGACATGAACGCGGCGCTCGGCGAGCGGGCGCGGGCGGACGTCATCGAACAGACGCCGCTCGGGCGCGCGGGAACGACGCTGGACGTCGCGCAGGCGATAGCCTATCTTGCGCGAAGCGCCTATGTCACAGGGCAGGTGCTCGGCGTAAACGGCGGACTGGTCATTTGACAAAGCAAGAGCCTGCTTTCCTTTCGGAAAGCAGGCTCTTTATTCATCGGGCGCTCAGCAGCTCGAGGTTCCGCACTGCTTTTCAATCTCGTTGGTGCGAACGGCGCTGCGCTGCTCGGCGTAGTTTTTGTTGACGAACGAGCGGCAGTCGGTGCACTGATTCATCGCCGGGTCGGACTCATGCGTGCCCACACAGATGCACTCAAGCGAGCAGAAGTTGTCCTTGGAGCAGTGGTTTTTGCAGCTTTGCACGTTGCACAGTATCGAGCGGTTTACAAATTCGTTTTCCATTATAATAAGACCTCCGTGGTTTGATAGGCTTATTATTCACCTGTACGCGCCCGCTTATGCGCTGTAAAAAAGTACGGAAAAAAGAAACCCGCCGTTCCTCATTTCGGGAAGGCGGGCGTGTTCGTATGTTGTCGGTCTTTTTTATGGGTTATCTATTTGTCGCTTTCCTCGCGCTTGGCAAGCGAGACGTAGCGGCGGTTGTTTTCCTTGACGAATTTTATGCCGCGGTCCGCCGCGAACAGCGCGGCAAACAGACCTAACAGCAGACCGATTACGGTTAGTATGGTTCTCATATAATTACCTCCTTTTAAGCGGCTTAGTACGTGACCGCCTGCATAGCGCAAAGATTGCTTTTTGAAAAGATACAGTCGTCCGAAACGGGCGCGACAGCGCCGAAGTGCTCGTCCGCACCCGCACGGCGGAATTTATATATATTTCCGTTGAAAACCCGTCCGTTTTCAAAAATCGGACTGACGCCGAGCGAAGCGATGAACTCTTCGCTTATAAAAAACCTTACGCCCCAGTACCAGCCCTGCTCGTCCTCACCCGCGTAGGTGGTGACGGCGGGCTTGTATGCGCTGCGCTTGCCGCCGACATAGCTTTC
Organism: uncultured Oscillospiraceae bacterium; assembly: GCA_964466125.1. GTDB lineage: Bacteria > Bacillota > Clostridia > Oscillospirales > Ruminococcaceae > JAUNBN01. The sequence continues at coordinate 1,035 of CAYXRE010000181.1, read as the reverse complement.
GCATTCGCCGCGCGAGTTGAGCACAAGGGTCAGCACATCTGAGCTGTCGGGTTCGAAATCGAAGCTGACGGCGACGCAGCTGTCGTCCGTGAGCGCCGCGCCGGAAACGAACGGATCGCGCTCGAACGCCATGAGGTCGCACATTACTCCGCGGTCCTTGACGAACGCGAGCCGCGCATAGCACAGCGGGCGAAAGCTGCCGTCAGTCAGGTAATGCCGCGTCTTGAGGACGCTCATCGTTCCGAGCTCGGGTTCCTTGTCGAGAATACTAATGAGAAACATGAATTGCTCCGTCTTTGTGTTTGTTCACATTATACCACCCGAGCGCAATAGGGTAAACGGATAAAATGTTAATAATGTATTGGATTTTGATTGAAAATCCATTATAATTATTTACGCGCGTTTGCCTGCGCTGCGCGCAAACAATCTGCCCTCGTAGCTCAGGGGATAGAGCATTCGCCTCCTAAGCGAAGGGTCGCGCGTTCAATTCGCGCCGAGGGCGCCACGTTACAAGCTACCTTTTAGGTGGCTTGTTTCTTTATGTGGTATAGTAAAACAGTCTGTTTGTTGGACTGTTTATGATTAAAGATAGCTATGTGGAAATAGAAGAACCAAATAAGCCGCTGTCCCTGGAGCATAGAACGCTTCGGGTCGCGGCTTATTGTCGTGTCAGCACTAAGGATGAAGAGCAACTGAAAAGTCTTGAGAACCAACGGAGCTATTACAGGATGCTGATAACCGATAACCCAAACTGGCAGCTCGTGGATATCTATTCGGACATAGGTTCCGGGTTGAGGGTCAAGAACCGTCCCGGTTATGTGAAAATGCTGCGGGACTGCAAAAAAGGAAAGATAGACCTGGTCATTACCAAGTCGATAAGCCGCTTCGGCAGAGACACGCTCGAATTCTTAAAAACTACAAGGAGATTGGCAGAGATGGGAATAGCGGTTAAGTTTGAACTTGAGAACATCATCACAACTAATGAAACAGAGCGAAAGTTTATTGAGATACTCATTGCCATACAGCAGGAGGAAA
>CAYXRE010000180.1:0-3730 GCA_964466125.1 uncultured Oscillospiraceae bacterium | reverse complement strand
AGTCGACAAAAAGCGCGAAGATAAGTCCCGCCGCCAAGATAAGGGGGACAACCATCACGCGATAGCCTCGAAATGAGGACTTTTTTGTTTCTGCTTCGCTTTTTTTCATCTAAAACCTTTTTGCGGTTCGTCGTTCAAACAATTGATTGCTACTGCACCAGCGTCCACATATTCGGATTGTTCTGCGGCGGCATATTCGCGTAGCCTCCCGAATTGGGAGTGAATACATAATAGTGCCCGTCGTCGGTGCGGTACAGGTCTCCCGCCGTCGCCTGCACGAGCTGACCGTAGCGCAGCTCGGTCGAGCTGTCATAGACGGTACCCGTCAGACGCTCGAGGTAATCCCAATTGAGTATCCCCTGCGGTCCGCCCGCCTGTACGTTCTTGTAAACTGAGCAGTCCTTGATGAGGACGTAGGTCTCGCCGTCGTGAACAAAGACCTCGCCCTTGTGGAAATAGTAGTTGCCATAGTCGTCAAACATATCAAGCGTCGGCCAGCCGCCGCCGCTTAACGGAAGCAGCGTTGTGGGCTGAGAGCCGCCGGACGAGCCGCCCGTCACCGTCGGCGGATTGGGTACGATTACGCCGCCGGTCACTCCGCCGTCGTGGTAGCTGCAAGTCAGCGTGCCGGTCGCGTCGTCCGCCGTGTATGTACCGCCGCACGGGCATACGCAGCCTGCAACGTCACGCGCGCACTCCTCGTAGTCGCCCGCAAGGGTCTTGGACAGTGTGACCGCCTCGTTTTCGGCATAGCGATAAGCCGCAGTCGCCTGATAGAAGCGAACTATCTGCGAGCGGTTGATAAGGCAGACTTTCTCCTTCGAGTTGTCCACCCAACCGGTCATTCCCGGCAGCACGACCCCCGCGAGTATCGCGAGAATGGTTATGGTGACTATGACCTCGACCAGTGTAAAGCCCTTTTTATTTTTCAGTGTCTTTGAGATTTTCATCATTTTCGGTTTGTTTAACAGCGTAGTTATTACTTACCGTCTGTATTATAGCACCATAAACGACATATTTACATATTGTTTGTGAATTTTAGTAAACTTTTTAGTAAAATAAACGATTTTTATTATTGCTCCCACGAAGAATTCGGTCGCTCGAACGCAAAGCAGGCGCATGGGCAAAACTCTCGTCAAGCGGCGCCTTCTGTGATGCTGGAGCGCCCGGCTCACCACCCGTCCGAAGTCAGCTTTCACTAAAAATCCCGCGCTCATAACGGACGTTTATGACAAAGCACATTAAAAGCCCCGTCGCCTGTGCGGCGGCGGGGCTTTTAATTATGCAGCTTTGCAGCCGCGGCGTGGATTTCGCGGCGATTCGCCCACGAATTTGCTGTTTTTGAAGGCGCGGCGCTTACTGCTCCGCTTTTTTCCCAAGCCCCGCCGCGTGCAGTATGCACACGCCCGCAAACAGCGCGCCTTGAGAGACGATGTTGACGACCTGCGCGAGCCAGTTCATGGACGAGGAATCGTCGAAGGTCGCGCTAAGGTAGCCCATGCCGAGCATGAACACGAACGAGAGCACGAACAGCGCCGCCGCAAGCGGGCGCTTCATCTTCCTTGCGATGGCAAACAGACACCACTGCGCGCCGCCGCAGCCGATTATCTGCATGGCGACAAACGGCAGCGAGCTGTCGTACACCGGAACCGCCGCTACGCTCATGAGCTTGAAGCGCCCGCCGTTGGATTTTCCGAGCATTCCCGCGAGCGCAAGGAACACGAGCAGGAACCCGGGACCCTGAAGCGGGAAAAAGCTCATATTGAGCCGCGTATAATCGCAGACTCCCAGCGCGTACAGTATCTTCCACAGCGCCTTGAATATGCCGCCCGCAAGCACCATTATCGACCCTGAAGCGAGCAGCGCGAACGCGCCCTTGACCATCTTGTCGTACAAGTCGCGCTGGAGTATGACCGCCGCGGCAAAGAACAGCGCGACGGGTATAAAATCGACTATCGCCATAAAGACGGTTATTTCATTCATTTTGCACCCCCGCTCAGACCTTTATGAAATCGACGTTCTCAAGGTGATACAGCGGCACGAGCGGCAGCAGTATCGGGGTCTTTGCAACGTACGCGCGATACTCCGGGTCGTCGCCGTAGTTCTTGTTCTGGCGCAGCTCCAGACGCTTTGCGCCGCTGAACATTACATAGAGAATGAGAATATAGCCGAGCGCCGCGACAATCCACTGCACCGCGCCCTCAAGCGCGCCGATTCCGCTGACGAGCACGCCCGTCCAGAACAGTATCTCGCCGAAATAGTTGGGGCAGCGCACGATCTTGAACAGACCGCTGTCGCAAAAGCGCTTGGGATTGAGCGCCTTGGCGGCGGATTTCTGCTTGTCCGCCGTGCTTTCGATTATCAGCGCGATTATCATTATCGCCGCGCCGACCCACGGCATAACGCCGCCCTTGTCAGCGTTCGCCGCACGGTAGAAAACCGGCGAGGTCTGCATGACGTACAGGCACGCGACGCATATCCAGATTGCCGCCTTGACGAATATCGGCATCGGTTTTTCGCCGGTCGCCGTTCCGAGCGTCTTGCGGTAGGACGCGCTTTTTATCTCGCGCCACAGCAGAAAGCCTCCCAGACGTATGCCGTATACGACAAACAGCGCGCACAGTACCATGCAAGCGGGGGTCATCTGCGAATGATATATGCAGAATATCGCAATGCCGGTCCCCGCGACCGCGAAGCCGTAGCCGACCGAAAGAAAATAAACGAATTTATAGAATCCGACAGCGCTGAGCACCGCACAGACCGCGAGGATAATCCATATCGTCGGCGGAAAGGCGGCGGCGCACATTTGAGAAAAGCTCATTTCGCGCCCTCCGGTTTTGTATCGGCATAACGGGAAGCTATGTATTCCCTGAAGCTCGCGTCGCCGTATTTGTCCTCGCCGACCAGTTCATGGGTCAGCGTCCATTTTGAAAAGCGCAAAATGGCTTCCTTGCCGTTCTTCTTGCATTTGTTGACAAACGCCAGCACGTCGAACAGCCACGCGGGAGCGCGCTTGATGACCGGCTGCTTTCCCGCCGCGGCGAAGAACATATCCGCGATCTCCTCATACGAATAGGTCTCCTTGCCGCCGACGTTGTACAGCTTGTTTTCGTCGAGCATATGCTTGACTATGAAGTCGGCGAAATCCGGCGTGTCGATGACGTTCGCGTGTGCGTCGCCCTTGCCCAGCAGCGTGACCTCGCCTTTTTCAATCATGGGCATAAACACCTTGGCTATATCGTAGAAATAGCCCGTCGGACGATAGATGACATAGGTAAGCCCGCTGTCCCTGAGCTGCTGCTCAAGCAGCGCCTTGGCGTGGAGCATCGGCACCTTGGAGTCGCTGTCCGCCTTGATGACCGAGATGTAGTTGAAGTGTTTGACGCCACTGCGCTTCGCTTCCTCAAGCAGGTTCAGGTTGCCCTGATAGTCGATGTCATAGTTGGTCAGCGTCGCGGAGGTACCCGTGAGTCCGACGGTGGTTATGACGGCGTCCGCGCCCTCGCACAATCCCGTGAGCGTCTGCGGCTTGGTGACGTCCATCTTTTTTGCGGTGTATTTCCCCGCAATACCGTCTATGTCGCGCGTTATCATATCCGCCGCAACGACCTCGTGCTTGTCGCGCACGAGCGCTTTAAGTATATCGGTGCCCAGCTTTCCGAAGGCTCCCGCAAGTACGATTTTCATTTTGTCTCTCCTTATTTCTGCTTTTCTTTGGCGCGCTTGTCGT
>CAYXRE010000179.1:0-3741 GCA_964466125.1 uncultured Oscillospiraceae bacterium | reverse complement strand
ATACAACTGCCGGGAGACGGCGGCGGCGCTTTTCGACTGTCGGCCGGAGCAGGTGGTGCTGACCTCCAACTGCACCCACGGACTGAACATCGCCATCAGGAGTCTCATCAAACCAGGGAGTCGGGTGGTGGTCTCCGGCTTCGAGTGGAGCTTTGTGTTCGGCGGGACCGCCGCCAAGAGCAGCCCCGACGTCGCGGAGCTCGCCGTGACTCCCGTGTCGGTGCTCGGCGGGGAGACGCTGTCGCTGGTGTTTTCCCAGCCGCTAAAAACGCTTGAGGTCAAGCGCAGCGAGAGCTATTCCTACACCTTCTCGGACATCCAAGGCGACCTGAAGGTCCCCTTTGAGGCGGGGGGATATATGTACGAGGTAAACGCCTCCTTTGAGCGCGGAAACGTGAAATATTACTTCTATATCGTGGTCGAATAGGCAAAAACGAGCAATCTATACCCCCGGTCGGGCAAGGCGCATATTATGCGTTGACGCAATGACAAGGGGGTATTTTTATGGGATTGGGATATTTGCGCGTTGAAGCGACGACCGGCGAGGACGGAAAGCCCGTGCTCGGACTGGTCACCGTGACCAAGGACTGTCAGGACGTTTCCAAGCCGACCGACCTTTCGGGTCAAACCGAGCTGTTCGAGCTCGAAGCGCCGGACGCCGAGCTTTCGCTCGACCCGGAGTACGAGGGCAGCGTGTACAGCGTGTGCGACGTAAAGGTCGTTGCCGACCGCTACACCGACGCTTACATAAAGGACGTTCAGATTTACGACGGAAAGACGACGCTGCTGCCGGTCGATATGATTCCGCGCGAAATCGGCGTGGATGCCGAAAACCCGCCGCAGGACATAACGATTTACAGAACCGACGTAAACCGCCGCGCAACCATGCAGGATGTGCCGGAGGAGGGAACGATGTCGCTCATTCTCGACCGGGTGGTCATTCCTCAGTATGTGACCGTCCATCTCGGGCGGCCGACCGCGAGCGCTCAGAACGTGACGGTCTCCTTCACCCATTACATCAAGAACGTCTGCTGTTCGGAGATATATCCGACCTGGCCGCGCAACGCGCTCATAGCGAACATATACTGCCAGATTTCTCTCGTGCTCAACCGCATCTTCACCGAGTGGTACCGCTCGCGCGGCAATCCGTTCGACATCACCAACTCGACGAGCTACGACCAGTACTTCGTCTACGGGCGCAGCATTGATTCCGGCGTCCGCAAGAACAACTTCACCGAGCCGTTCTATGCCGAGTACTGCAACGGCACGACGGCGACCTGTCCGGGCTTGAAGCAGTGGGGAACGGTCACGCTTGCGAATCAGGGCTATACGCCGCTTGGGATTCTGCGCTACTACTACGGCTCAAACATTTCGCTCGTGACGACCAACAATATCGAGGCGGTTCAGTCCTCCTATCCGGGCACGGCGCTTCGCGTGGGCAGCACAGGCAACTCGGTCTCCGTTATACAGCAGCAGCTGACGAGAATCCGTCAAAACTACCCGCTCATTCCGAGCCCCGGCAGCATAGACGGTATCTACGGCGCGTCCACCGCCGCCGCAGTGCGCCAGTTCCAGAGTATATTCAACTTGAGCTCGGACGGCGTGGTCGGCAGTACGACGTGGTACAAGATTTCCTATATTTTCACAGCGGTCACCAAGCTCGCGGAGCTCGGCAGCGAGGGTCTGACGACGCCCGATATAATCTATCCGACCCCGACGACCACCGTGCGCTACGGCAACTCGGGAGAGCGGGTGCTGCTCGCACAGTATCTGCTGTATGCCGCGGCGGAGTTTTACAGCAGGCTCAACCCGCTGCCGGTGGACGGCTCGTTCGGCTCGGCGACGCTCGAGGCTGCCGAGGAGTTTCAGGCGCTGCGCGGGCTGACGGTGGACGGCGTAATCGGCGCGGCGACATGGGCGGAGCTGTACAAGGTCTTTTATGCTTACATGAACTCGATTAACCCCGTAAGCCCCTCCTACCCGGGCGTCGCGCTCCGTGTCGGCTCAACGGGCAGCTCGGTCGCGACCATGCAGCGCTATTTGAACGTCATTGCCGAATACTTCACAAGTATTCCGCGGCTGACGATTGACGCAATCTACGGCTCGGGCACCCGCGCTGCCGTCATCGCATTTCAGGGACTTTTCGGACTCACCGCCGACGGAGTTATCGGTCCGCAGACGTGGAACCGCATAGTCGGAGTGTACAACGACGTGGTCAACTATTGATACCAATTTATTACACTTTTATTATTCCATGCGAATGTGGTATCATTGTGAAGGGAATGTGAATTTTTTACAATAATAGGAGATTCAACATGAACAAGCTGACGGTAGGTGTTTTCAACGATTCTTTCCCGCCGACCGTGGACGGGGTGGCAAACGTGACCGTCAATTATGCGCGGGTCATACAGCAGGATTTCGGAACGGCGTTCGTCGCCACGCCCTATTATCCGAACGTGAAGGACGACTATCCGTTCGAGGTCATGCGTTATCCGAGCGCGTATATAAAAAACGAATACGGCTACCGCACCGGCTATCCCTTTGACCCGTTGGTCATACGGGAGATAGGCGAGCGCAAGCCGGATATTATCCACGCGCACTGCCCGATTATCTCCACGATACTCGCGCGGGCGGTGCGCGGTGCAATCGGTGTGCCGATAGTTTTCACCTATCACACCAAGTTCGACCAGGACATCGCGAATCTGCTGCCCGCCGAGGCGGTGCAGAAGACCGCGACCAAGCTGCTTGTCGCCAACATCAGTGCCTGCGACGAGGTGTGGGTCGTTTCCCATGGTGCGGGTGACAATCTGCGCAGTCTGGGCTACACGGGCGACTACATCGTCATGGAAAACGGCACCGACTTCAAGCGCGGGCGCGCGAGCGACGGGGCGGTTGCGGCGCTGAGAAAGCAGTATGACATACAGCCGGACGAAACGGTGTTTTTGTTCGTCGGGCGCATGATGTGGTACAAGGGCGTAAAACTGTCGCTGGACGGTCTGCGCTACGCGCGGGATTTCGGAAAGAAGTTTCGCTTTATCCTTGTCGGCGGCGGCGCGGACGAGGAGGAAATCAAAAGCTATATCAGGCAAATCGGCATGGACGACCGCTGCGTGATGACAGGACCCATCGGCGACCGCGAAAAGCTGCGTGAGTACTTCACGCTTGCCGACGTGTTCTTGTTCCCGTCCACCTTTGACACAAACGGCATCGTCGTGCGCGAGGCGGCGGCGTGCTCGTGCCCAAGCGTGCTCATCAAGGGCAGCTGTGCGGCGGAGGGAGTCACCGACGGCGAGACTGGCATAATCATCGGAGAGACCGCCGACGAGCTTTGCAAGGCGGTCATGAACGCCTGCGAGAACCGCGAGGCGGTGAAGCGCATCGGCGAAAAGGCGTGTTCGGACATCTATATCTCTTGGGAGGACGCCGTCGCCAAGGCGGTGGACCGCTACCAGGTCGTGCTGGAGAACAACAAAAAGCGCTTTGAGGACGAGGTGACGCTCAAGGAGCTTTGGGACGAGGCGTACCTCAAGGCGCTCAACGGACTGAACCTGACCTTTGACCGCATTGCGGGCATAACCGACAACGCCAAGACACAAAAGAACCTTGCCGACGTAAAGCGCTTTCGCGCAGTGCGCAAGGCGGTGCTCAAGGGCAAAAGAAAGAAGTAAATGAATCGCAGCCCCACCCGAATACGGGTGGGGCTGTTTTGAGAATGAGTCTGTTTTCGTTCAGGTGTGAAAG
>CAYXRE010000178.1:0-3794 GCA_964466125.1 uncultured Oscillospiraceae bacterium | reverse complement strand
ATAACAATAATTCAAAGAGCTCTGCGGACGCTTATCGTCCGCAGAGCTTTTCTGTGCCTTTCGTTGCGACATATTTTTTTCGCCCGACACGTTACAATGCCCTCGGGCGGTGAGGCGTTGGTCGTTTACATAGATGTGCTGCTGTGCGTCAATTTTCTGCTCGACTACTTTTTGATACTTATCGTCTGCAAGCTCACGAATGAGCGGGTGCGTCGTGCAAGATTCGTCTGCGCGGCGGCGGCAGGTTCGCTGTTTTCTCTTGCGATACTGCTTGAGCAAAGCGCGGCGCTGTCGGTCGCAATAAAGCTGTCGAGCTGCCTTGCGATGTCCGCGCTCGCTTTCGCGCCCTGCCGACCTACACGGCTGCTGCGCTCGTGCGTTTATCTGTTTGTCGGTTGTGCGCTGAGCGCCGGAGCGTTCGCCGCGCTTTCGCAAACCTCGGCGGGAGAGAGCTTTGCGGTCAACAATCTGAACGTCTACGCCGACGTTGACCCGCGCACGCTTATACTGTCGATTGTCTGTGTCTATCTTCTGCTTTGCGTGTCCGAACGTTTGTTTCGCCGTCCAGCGGCGGTGCAGTGCACGTTCGGCATAAGCGTTCGATTGCGCGAAAACGCGGTCTCGGCGCGGTGCATTATCGACTCAGGCAGCAAGCTGCATGACCCTGCAAGCGGGCGCTTTGCAGTCGTGCTGTGCGAGAGCCGCGCGGCAAAGCTGCTTTCGCCGTGTGAGCTTGCGGCGTTAAAGCGGCTTGCGAACGCCGAAATCGTGCAATCAAGCGAGCTGCCTCAGGGCGCGGTGCTGCTGCCGTTCATATCGCTGGGCGGCGCGGGGATCGCGGCGGGATTCCGTGCGGATGAATGCACGATAGAGCGCCCGAACGGAGAACGCGCGGAAATATGCGGTGTGCTTATTGCGCTCGCCTCGGACACGGCGCTGGGTGAAACGGAATGCATAGTACCGCTCGAATTACTGGAGGATGAGTATGTTGTGGGTAAAAAAGCTGTTGATGAGAATAAGGATATTCCTCGTAAAGCTCAGCGCGAGAATCGCCGCGAACGGGGAAGTGTTTTACATAAACGGTCCGCAGACGCTGCCTGCGCCGCTCGCAAAGGAGGAGGAGGCGAGGGTGTTCGCGCTGCTGCGCGAGGGCTCGCGAGAGGCGAGAAACACGCTGATAACCCACAATCTGCGGTTGGTGGTTTACATAGCGAAAAAGTTTGAGTCCACGGGAATCGGCGTGGAGGACTTGGTCTCGATAGGCACCGTCGGGCTGATAAAGGCGGTCAACACGTTTTGTCCGGACAAGAACATCAAGCTTGCGACCTACGCGTCGCGGTGCATCGAAAACGAGATACTGATGTTTTTGCGCAAGAGCGCCAACCGCAAATCCGAGTTTTCCATCGACGAGCCGCTCAACGTGGATTGGGACGGCAACGAGCTGCTGCTGTCCGACATACTCGGCACCGAGAGCGACGAGGTCAGCCGCGGCGTCGAGCAGGAGTCGGAGAACGCGCTGCTTTGCAGCATAGTCGATTCGCTGTGCGAGCGCGAGCGCAACATAATACGGCTGCGCTTCGGCATGGGCGGCGAGAACGAGCACACCCAAAAGGAGGTCGCGGACATGATTGGCATCTCGCAGTCCTACATCTCGCGGCTGGAAAAGCGTATTATCAAAAAGCTGCGATACGAAATGGAAAGCGCGCAGTAGAGCTTATGAAACAAACGAAAGCCCTCCCGACCGCGAAAAACGGTGCAGGAGGGTTTTTGTGTGCGATGTAATGATAAATTGCTTATCGCAGCTCGAGGTTTCCCTCGTCGTCTGTGTCAACGGTAAATACCGTTTCGGGTGCGGGGTCGTTCTTGATTATCGCGCGTGCGATGAGCGTTTCGACGTTTTGCTGAATGTAGCGTTTGAGCGGACGCGCGCCGTAGACGCTGTCGTAGCCGGCGGCAATAATCGCTTCCTTCGCCTTGTCGGTCACGACGCAGGAGAGCTGTTTGTCCTCGAGCCGCTTGTTGAGGTCGGCAATGAGCAGATCGACTATGTGCGAGATATTCTCGCGCGTCAGCGGCTTGAAGAAGATTATCTCGTCGAGCCGGTTGAGAAATTCGGGGCGAAACGCGCCCTTGAGCGTCGCGCTCACCTGCTCGCGAACCTCCGGTCTGATGTTTCCGTTTTCGTCTATGCCCTCAAGCAGCAGCGACGAGCCTAGGTTGGAGGTGAGAATGATGACGGTGTTTTTGAAATCCACCGTGCGTCCCTGCGAATCGGTCACGCGCCCGTCGTCGAGCACCTGAAGCAGCACGTTGAACACGTCGGGGTGCGCTTTTTCGACCTCGTCAAAAAGTATGACCGAGTAGGGCTTTCTGCGCACCGCCTCGGTGAGCTGGCCGCCCTCCTCGTAGCCGACATATCCCGGAGGGGCGCCTATGAGACGGGAGACCGAGTGTTTTTCCATGTACTCGCTCATGTCTATGCGCACAAGGTTGTTCTCGTCGTCAAACAGGCTTTGAGCAAGCGACTTTGCAAGCTCGGTTTTGCCCACGCCCGTAGGTCCGAGGAACAGGAAGGAGCCGACGGGGCGGCGGGGGTCTTTTATGCCTGCGCGCGAGCGGATAATCGCGTCCGCGACGCGGTCGACCGCCTCGTCCTGCCCGATGACCCGTTTGTGCAGTATTCCCTCGAGATTGAGCAGCTTTTCGCGCTCGCCTTCAATCAGGCGGCTGACGGGTATTCCCGTCCAGCGCTCGACGATGCGGGCAATCTCCGCTTCGGTGACCTTGTCGCGCAGAAGGGTGTTCTTGTTCTCCTTGGAGGCTTTTTCCGCCTCCTCAAGCTGCTTTTTGACCTCGGGTAGCTCGCCGTATTTCAGCTCTGCCGCCTTGTTGAGGTCGTATTCGCGCTCGGCGCGCTCGATTTGAGCGTTTACGTCCTCGAGCCGTTCGCGCAGCTTGCGGACCTTGCCGATGCTCTCCTTCTCGTTGTCCCACTGCGCCTTCATCGTCTTGAAGCGGTCGCGCAGCTCGGCAAGCTCCTTTTGCGTCTCCTGCAAATGTTCAATCGAGAGATTGTCTTTTTCTTTTTTGAGCGCAGCCTCCGCGATTTCAAGCTGGATGATTTTGCGCGAGATAACGTCCAGCTCGGTCGGCATGGAGTCTATCTCGGTGCGTATCATTGCGCACGCCTCGTCCACGAGGTCGATGGCCTTGTCGGGCAAAAAGCGGTCGGTGATGTAGCGGCTCGAAAGGGTAGCGGCGGCGATTATCGCCTGGTCGGTAATCTTCACGCCGTGAAAGACCTCATAGCGCTCTTTGAGTCCGCGCAGTATCGCGACGGTGTCCTCGACGCTCGGCTCGTTGACCAGCACCGGCTGAAAGCGGCGCTCGAGCGCGGGATCTTTTTCGATGTATTGACGGTATTCGTCCAACGTGGTCGCGCCTATGCAGTGCAGCTCGCCGCGCGCGAGCATCGGCTTGAGCAGATTGCCCGCGTCCATTGCGCCCTCGGTCTTGCCGGCGCCGACGATGGTGTGCAGCTCGTCGATGAACATGATGACGCGCCCCTCGCTCTTTTTGACCTCGGCGAGCACGGCTTTGAGCCTTTCCTCGAATTCGCCGCGGAACTTTGCGCCCGCGATGAGAGCGCCCATGTCCAGTGAGAATATTGTTTTGTCCTTGAGGCTGGTCGGCACGTCGCCGCGTACGATTCGCTGCGCAAGCCCCTCGGCGATTGCGGTCTGCACGCCTTCCGTCTCGATAGCGTATATCTTTATTTCGCCGTAGTGTGTGGT
>CAYXRE010000177.1:3620-3843 GCA_964466125.1 uncultured Oscillospiraceae bacterium | reverse complement strand
AACTTCTGGAGTTGGGCTTCTTCCCAGCGGCGGCGGCGCTCAGCGAGGATGCGGACATAATCGTCGAGGGCTGCTGCTTTTTGTTCACCGGCGTGCTGCTGTACCTGTCCGACCGCTGCGTGAAAGGCAGAAAGACCGCCGTTGACATGACGCCGAAAAACGCCTTGGTGCTCGGCGTTGCGCAGGGCTTTGCGGCGCTGCCGGGCGTGTCCCGCTCCGGCTC
>CAYXRE010000177.1:0-3610 GCA_964466125.1 uncultured Oscillospiraceae bacterium | reverse complement strand
TGGTCAAGTTCTCGTTCATCATGGGTATTCCCGCGATAATCGGTGCAAGCCTTTCCGAGCTGCTGGACGCGGCGCAGGCAGGCGAGGTTGCTTTCTCCGCCCCGCTTTTGGTGGGCATGGTTGTCTCCGCGATAGTCGGCTTCGGAGCGATAAAGCTGCTCAGCTGGCTTGTCAAAACGGACAGATTCGGCATTTTCGCATACTACGCGCTCGCGCTGGGCGTGATAGTGCTGATAATCGGTATATTTGAGCACATCGCCGGCGGCAACATAGTCGGCGTTATCAACGAAGCGGTGAATCAAGGAGTCAACTGATGGCAGCATCGACCGGCAAGTCGGGGCGCCCGACCAAGGCGCAGACCGAAAGAAAAAAGAAAGCCGCCGCTCTTGCGGCGAAGCGAAAGGAGCGCCATGCGCAGATTTCCGTGGTGCTTTTCGCGTTTGCGATTTTGCTGACGGCGCTCGCGCTCATTGAGGGCGAGAGCCTGTGGGGAACGCTGCATGATGTGCTTTTCGGCGCGGCGGGAGCGCTCGCGTACGCCGCAGGACCGCTTTTGTTCTGGTATGCAATCGCCTTCGCCTACGGCAGCGCCGCCCCCGCTCCAAAGGTCGTCAAGGGCAGCTTGCTGTTCGTGTCGGTGTGCTCGGCAGTCTACATATTCGGCGCGCCGTTTGCCGAGGGAACGCCATTTACTGACATCGTCGCTAATCTCTATGCCAACGGAAAATCCGGCGCAGGCGGCGGAGCGCTGTCCGCACTGCTCGGCTGGCCGTTAACGGCAGGCTGTGGCGTGAGCGCGGCAAAGGTCGTCATAGTAATCATCATTTTCGTGCTGGTCATGCTCATAACCGGCAAGACGATAGTGGATTTGATAAACAGCTTCAAAAAGCCCATAGACATCATGCGCGAAAAGCGCGAGGAAAACGAGCTTATCGCCGAGGCAATGGAGCTTGAGCGCGCGCAGAACCCGCAGCCGGACAAGCCCGCGCGCGAAAAAACCGTGTCCGCACCCGCGGCTGCACTGTTCTCGTTGTTTGCGCGCAAGCCGAAGTTCGACATCGACGTCGATGTCGAGGACAAGCCCGTTGTCCCCGCGAAAAAGAGCGCGGCGGAGGTTCCGGGCGACCCGCGTATCGACATACCCGTGGACAGCGCCCCCGCGCCCGCTGTCGCTGCGCAGCCCGAGCCCGAACCAGAGCCGCAGCCTGAGCCGAAAAGCATACCAAAAGACGACATCATTGAGCCGCTGCCCTTCAAGAGCGCGAAAAAAGCGTCCGCGCCGCTGCGTCCGCTGGCTGCGCCCATCCGCGACACGGGGATGATTGACATACCCCTCGGACCCGACTACGACCCGTCCGAAACGATAGAGCTCGGCAACGTGATAACCAAGCCCGCCGACCCGGGACCTGCCGCCGACATAGTGAGCGACGTGTTCCGCCGCAGCGACAAGATACACGATATGTTCACCGATTTTGCGACCGACGCTTCGCACGGCGCGGCGGCCGACGCCGCGGCACAGGCGGACGTGTTTGCGCAGACAATCACGAAAAAGACGGACGACGACGTTCTGGACACCCCCGAGTTTATGCGTTCGTCCCGCAGCGCGCCCGCGCGCACCGAAAGCGAGCCGCCCAAAGCTCCGAGCGCGCCCAAGGAGTACCGCTGTCCGCCGCTTGCCATGCTTGAGCGCGGAAAAGCGCCGTCCAAAAAGGCGGCGGACGATGAGTTGCGCAGCAAGGCGCGAACGATTGTCAGCGCACTGGACAGCTTCGGCGTCAAGACCCGCATAGTCGAGATAACCAGAGGTCCCGCCGTGACCCGTTATGAGCTCGCGCCGGAGGCGGGCGTGCGGCTGAGCCGCATTGTCAACCTCGCCGACGACCTTGCGCTCAATCTTGCCGCGGAGGGCGTTCGCATCGAAGCGCCGATACCTGGAAAGGCGGCGGTCGGCATCGAGGTCCCCAACAAGACCGTCACCACCGTTCAGCTTCGCTCGGTCGTCGAAAGCGACACCTTCAAAAACAGCCGCTCGCCGCTGAGCTTTGCCATAGGAATGGATATTGCAGGGCAGGTGCGCGTCGGAGACATATCAAAAATGCCGCATCTGCTCATCGCCGGCGCGACAGGCATGGGCAAATCGGTTTGCATAAACTCCATGCTCATCAGCCTCGTCTACAAATCCTCGCCCGAGGAATTGCAGCTGGTGCTCATCGACCCCAAGCAGGTCGAGTTCACCTGCTATGCCGGTCTGCCGCACCTGTACACACCCATCGTGACCGACCCCAAAAAGGCGGCGGGCGCTCTGGGCGCGGCGGTCGGCGAGATGACCAAGCGCTACAAGCTGTTTGCCGAGTACGGCGTGCGCAATATTGAGGAATACAACGCCTATCTCGAGCGGCGCAGGAATTCCGCCGCTTTTGCCGCGAACGAGGGACAATCCCCCGACGAGGAGCCGGAAAAGAAGCCTCGCATAGTCATAGTTATCGACGAGCTCAACGATTTGATGATGACCTCGCCCAACGAGGTCGAGGACTACATATGTCGTCTTGCGCAGATGGGACGCGCGGCGGGAATACACCTTGTCGTCGCAACGCAGCGCCCGTCGGTGGACGTAATCACAGGAACGATAAAGAATAATATCCCCACGCGAATCGCCTTCAAGGTGTCCTCACAGGTGGACAGCCGCACGATACTCGACTCCGCGGGCGCGGAAAAGCTCATCGGGCGCGGCGATATGCTGTTTTTGCCCGTCGGACAGTCCAAGCCGCTGCGCATACAGGGCTGCTACGTCTCCGAAACGGAGGTCTCGCAGGTCGTCGCATATCTCAAGCAGAACGCCGTCGCGCAGTACAACGAGCAGTTTATTAAGGACACCGAGGAGAACGCCGCGCGCGAAAAGGGCACGAAGGCGGATAATTCGGACGGCAGCGACCCGATGCTCGACGAGGCGATAGAGGTCGTCGTCGAGATGAAGGCGGCGTCCACTTCGCTTTTACAGCGCAAGCTGCGGCTGGGCTACTCGCGCGCCGCGAGGATAATGGACGAAATGGAGAGCATGGGAATAATCGGACCTGCCGAGGGCAGCAAGCCCCGCGCGGTGCTCATGACCCGTCAGCAGCTGACCGAGCGCATGATGGCAAGGCAGGAAAGCTGATATGCGCGCAAACGGCGCGAAAAAGAGACGATTACCCAATGTCGTGATTGCGCTGCTCGTTGCGCTCGCGCTCTTGGTTGCGCTGTGCGTGTGCATCTACCTTGCGGACGTTTTCACATGGAGCGACCTGTTTTCCGCATTCGGCGTCTCGCCCGGCGAGGCGGTCACGCAAACACAGCAGACGACCGACGAGCCTGTTTCTGAGCCAGCCGCCGAACCCGTCGTCGAACAGCAGACGACGGTGAGCTTTCTCGACGTCGGACAGGGCGACTGCATACTCATAAGCTCACGCGGCGAAAGCGCGCTTATCGACACGGGCGACCGCGGCAACGGCGAGCGCATAGTGCAGTATCTTCGCAGCAAGGGCGTCGAAAAGCTGGATTACCTCTTTTTGACCCACCCGCACTCCGACCACATCGGCTCGGCGGCGTACATTCTTCAAAACCTCGACGTGTC
>CAYXRE010000176.1:0-3848 GCA_964466125.1 uncultured Oscillospiraceae bacterium | reverse complement strand
GGTTACAGTGCACAATTCGCCCGGTCAAGGCGCTCAATCTCGCGCGGAATATTCAGAAAGCTGATAATATGCTTTTTTGCGGCAGGCTATATGGCGGCTGCGTTTTGCTTTATGTTCACCATGTCCGAGCAGTTGTTTGTGGCTTCTGCCTTTACGGCGCTGCTGTCTTTTGGTTATATCGGTGGATTTGCGCACTATACCGCGTCGCTTTTGTTTTTTAAGAAATGCTATTCGGGAAGGGTCATCGGGAGCTCTATCGCTTTGGCGACGCTGCTGCAGTTTGTTGTTCAAAATCTGCTTATCACAAACGCTGCGCTCATCATAAGCCTGTCTTTGGGTGTATGCGGTATTGTGTACCTTGCACTGCGACCGATAAAGGACTGGATGTTTGAAAACCCGCTTCCATATTCCAAGGAAGCAGTTGTGAAACCAAAGGACCTCGTGCTGCCTGTTGCTGTTGTGGCAGTCATGTCGGTCTGTTTCGGGCTGGGAGACGGCTTGGTCACGCGGCTTCACGCGGGCGGAGTCATCGACCTGACCTCGTACGAAAGACTGCTCTATGCTCTTGGTGTTTTCCTTGCCGGCATAATCGCCGATATGCGAAGCAGACGCTTTTTACCGCTGTGTACGCTGTTCATGCTGGTGCTGAGCTCGGCAATGACTTTGTTTATCAGCGAGGATTCAGCTGCTGCAAACGGCGCCTATGTCAGCGTGATGTACCTGTTTTCGGGCTTTTATGCAATGTATCTCACCGTCATATTCATCGACGCCGCGCCAAAGACTGACTGTCCCGACCTTTGGGCGGGAATGGGGAGGGTCGTGCGCGGGGTGTTCATAGGTCTGACTGCCGCCTTCTCGAACGTCGTTTTTGAAAGCATTGAAAAAGCGGGAATAACTATTGCGGGAATTTCCCTTTCTCTTATAGTCTTGGTGCTTTTTGTTGTAAGCGGAGATTTGAATGTGCAAATCGAAAGAGCCGAACCGACCAAGGAACGAATCAAGGAGTTTGGCGGCGAATATAATCTGACCCCGCGTGAGACGGAAGTACTAGCGAAGCTCGTTGAAAACGAAAACACAAACGCCGATATAGCACGCGAGCTTTACATATCCGTGAGAGTAGCGGAGCGATATATTACATCCATATACGAGAAAACCGGCACGCGAACCCGCGTCGGACTGGTTAAATTATATTACAGTAAATAAATCAATGCTGCAAAACGCCTCATCTTAACGATGGGGCGTTTTCATTATTCTTACGGATTTGTGCTGAAAGCGTTTTGGCGGGATACCGACCTATACAAACTGCACGGCGACCGATTAATATTAAATCGGACAGCAAAAACATATACGATACAGGAGCAGATAATATGAAAAATGTGAAACTCGAAAGAGCGCATGCACTTGCAATTGCTATTATTTTGGCGCTTTCGCTTGGCGCCTGCGGCAGCAAGGAGAACGCCGTGGGCGATGAAGCACAAAGCACACAGACGCAAAGCCCCGAGCCGCAAAATTCGGAACCGCAGAGCGACGAGCCGGAAATACAGACCTTTGAGCTGAACGGAGTGGGGACGTTCGACGACGTTTATTCGGCGCTGTCGTCCTATGCGAGCACAACGGAAAATGAAGTGTTGGTGGAAAAAGACGAGTCGTTCGATAAACTATACGGCATCTATCCGCCAGGCTCGCAGGGAACCATGATATACGACCCATACATAAAAATGAGCCTTACACTCAACGAGGACGGAAGCATCGGACACTGGGGAATCGGTCTGCCCTACAACAAGGATTGGGTTGCCGACGGCACTCTCACGGCGAAGGAAGCATTGGACTTTGGCAAGCTGATTATGCGCGGAACTTTGCCGGAAATGAGCGATGAACAGTTTGCGCAATTACTCACATCGCTGCAGTGGCCAAGCGTGGAGGAGTTCACCGAGGCTGTGGTAAACGGTGTTGACCCCGGCACGGCGGGCGGCGCGATAATCCTCGTGGGCGGCGGTGAGGGCATCTATTCGCTCGCCTTGGTGTACAGCACATCCAACAGTCAGTTTTCGCTGATATTCTCCAACGATTTGGCAATGTAATCGAAGAGATAAATCCGCACATTCTGCAACGGCTGCAAAACGGTAATTTCTAAAGTGCAGCGTCCTTTCGGACAAGACGCATGAACGAATGATGCAAGTGAGCCGCCGTTAGCAGCTGTTGGAGGAGAGTACAAGTGAAGCAGCTCAAACGAATCATCCCATACGGTTTTCGCGTAGTAAAGGCTGCTGTGGCGGACATCGCCGACGATTTAAGCGAGGACGCGGCAAGCGACAAGAAAACTGGGCGGGTGCTTGCGACGGTAAGGGTGTTTGGCAACGACAGCCGCGTGGCTTTTCAGACGCGGTCGGTTGACGGCGCGAGTACAGAAATAAAAGTGACGTTTGTTGAGCCTTCGGCAAAACTGTCGGTCGACGGGCTGAAGCGAACGCTCAATTATCTCGCGGACAGCATAG
Organism: uncultured Oscillospiraceae bacterium; assembly: GCA_964466125.1. Lineage (GTDB taxonomy): Bacteria > Bacillota > Clostridia > Oscillospirales > Ruminococcaceae > JAUNBN01. Next base: position 1,353 of record CAYXRE010000176.1, on the reverse strand, counting down.
AACAGCTAATCGAAAATGAATTTGTGTAGTTAAAATACGCATAAGGAAGAATGTATGAAAAGAAAAGTGTATTCACTATTGGCGTGCTTGACAGCGGCGGTTTTCCTTGTCAGCTGCGGTACTCCAAAAGATACCGTACCGCAAACGCAGCCGATTCCCGCGGCGGAATCAACGCCTTTGCCCGCACCCGCGCCGCCTGCGCAGGCAGCGTCGGTACTTTTAAACGACGGCAAGGCACCTGTCGATGCTGAGGGCTTCGCAGCATTGCGTGCAGAGCTTGACAAAAAGCTCGCTGAAACGCAGAGCGCCGCCGTCTCTCTTGGGCTTTCGGAGGACTATTACTATCAAGCGGTCATGGACAATACAATCCCGCTGCGATTTGAGATGATTATTGACTCGCAGGATATTTCGCTTTCGCAAAGAGCGGAAATCGCGCTCTTTCAGTGGAGCGAGCTGCATGATTTTTCCCGACGAATGTCAGGCTATGTCGGGATTCTGCGTGCGCTGTGCGAGGGCGACGATATGTTCAATATGCAGCATGACGCGGAGAATCTGACCGGCGACGGCGGGTGGAAAAATGGCTATTTTTTCGACGAATTTCTTTCGCCGCTTGACAAAGTGGATTCGTTTCTGGTCTGCGACGAGTATCTTGAGGGCTACGGCATGGACGACGCGCTGCTGTGCTCCTTTGGTAAAGACGGCATGACGCTTGAGCAGGCGAATGAATACATCGACGAGCTCAAGGCGCGCGGGCTGTATACATACAGTGAAAATCACTCGGATACGCAAGCTGCTTGGTACGGCTGCTGGGTGGGCGACGACGGGAAGAACTGCTATGTATATGTCGAGCGTTCGCCCAACGGCGAGGGCAGCATTATGCAGCAGTTGAGCGACGACAGAGAGTTTGTCATTATGGCGGGCAATTTCGACTTCATGCTGTGCGTTGAAGTTGTGATGTGGGAGCAGTTTCTTTGATCTTGTAATTAATACTTATCGAACAATGCCGCGTTGTGAGAAGACAGCAGAGCTTTGAAAAGCAGCAATGGCAGACAAGCGGCAAGAACTGCCCGTATTGACAGACAAACATACCCCAGCTCGGAGTAATCCGGACTGGGGTGTTTCCTTTTTTGTGGTTGTGAGTCAATCCAAAACAAACGAGTTGATTGATTAAGGCATACAGTAAATTAACCTTTTAAAAAGCAAGTGTCCCCCTAAGTGTCCCCCTAAGTGTCCCCCTAAGTGTCCCCCCCCTAAAAAATAAAAAAGCCCGTAGATGCCGAATCTACGGGCTTTCGTGATGGCGCCCCCTGTTGGGCTTGAACCAACGACCCTGCGGTTAACAGCCGCATGCTC
>CAYXRE010000175.1:0-3867 GCA_964466125.1 uncultured Oscillospiraceae bacterium | reverse complement strand
AACAAACAATACGGTTTGTGAAAAACGGGAAAGCCATCAAAAAGGATTGACAAATGCCGCTTTCGGTAATAGAATAATCAAAACAAGCAGCAAAGACGCTGCGGACTTAGTGTCCGCAGCGTCTTTTTGCGTTTTTTAATCTATGCTGCAAAATCAATCTCTCGGGGGTATATTATGTGCTCAATTATGGGCTATATAGGAAGCGGATTATCCTTTTGCGAGTTTTCCGATTCACTTGAAAGAAACAAGTCACGCGGACCGGATATGACACGCATTGAGGAAATTGAAGGCGGCTGGCTGGGTTTCAACCGTCTTTCTATAATGGGGCTTGACGAAAACGGAATGCAGCCGTTTTCGCTTGGAGACGATAAGGTTGTCTGCAACGGAGAGATATACGGATTTCGGGAAATCAGGGACTCACTGAGGAGCGATTATGATTTCAAAAGCGAAAGCGACTGCGAAATCCTGCTTCCCATGTGGCGCAAAATGGGCGTTGATATGTTTGCAAAACTGGACGCGGAATTCGCACTTGTATTGTATGACTCCACTTCGCATTCGCTCGTCGCGGCGCGTGACCCCATAGGCATTCGACCGCTGTACTATGCCTTCGACAAAAACGGAGCCGTCATTTTTGCAAGCGAGCCGAAATCTCTTGTTGGAATAGGGGAGCGCATTGCGCCGTTTCCTCCAGGATATTATTACAAGGACGGGGTGTTCACCCGTTACTGCGACATTTCGAAACCCGAAGCGATACTGACGGGCAATCTGGAAATGATATGCGCGGGAATACGCGAGCGGCTGATAGACGGAGTTGAAAAGCGGTTGGATTCGGACGCTCCGCTGGGCTTTTTGCTCAGCGGCGGTCTGGACAGTTCACTTGTATGCGCAATAGCGGCAAGAAAGCTCGGAAAAGGCATAAAGACCTTTGCCGTCGGTATGGATATTGACGCGATAGATTTGAAGTATGCTCGCGAGGTCGCGGACTATATAGGCGCAGACCACACCGAGGTCATAATGACGCGAGATGAGGTTATCGCGGCATTGCCAGAGGTATCAGCGGCACTGGGTACTTTTGATATAACCACCATGCGTGCGAGTATGGGGATGTATCTTGTGTGCAAATATATCCGCGAGCATACCGACGTGCGCGTGCTGCTGACGGGCGAGGTCTCCGACGAGCTTTTCGGTTACAAGTACACAGATTTCGCTCCTTCATCAATGGAGTTCCAGCGCGAATCTGAAAAGCGCGTGCGCGAACTTCATGTTTATGATGTACTGCGAGCCGACCGCTGTATTTCCGTCAATTCGCTTGAGGCGCGCGTGCCGTTCGGTGACCTTGAGTTTGTGCGATACGTCATGTCGATTGACCCCACCATAAAGCTCAACACCTATGGCAAGGGCAAGTATCTGCTTCGACACGCCTTTGAGAAGGACGGGCTGCTTCCGGAAAACATTCTGTGGAGGGAAAAAGCAGCGTTTTCAGATGCAGTCGGTCATTCAATGGTGGATGATTTGAAGGAGTACGCGCAGACAAGATACTCCGACGATGATTTCAAACGGCGCTGCGCAAAATACTCTCACGCTGCGCCCTTCACCAAGGAAAGCCTGCTGTATCGTGAGCTTTTCGAGAGGTATTATCCCGGCTGCGCGGACATGATACCCGACTTCTGGATGCCAAACCGCTCATGGCGCGGCTGCGACGTCAACGACCCGTCGGCGCGCGTCCTGTCCAATTACAAGGAAAGCGGAATCTGACTAATTACATAATGATACAATTTAGTAAGTACAGAATAAATCCATAAACAGATTAAATAAACGAGCACCGAAAGCGGTCATCTGCTTTCGGTGCTCGTTGTTGCAGGCGATGAGAACACGGGTGCGACGTTACCGGTCACACTGTCGGATTCTCACAGTTTCAAAAGTTGCTGCTCAGCGGTTGTAGATGTCTCTTTTCACATAAGAGGTGTGAAGTATCTCATGAGCCTTGTGGCTGCCCGGCTTCTCGAGATAGGTGTCGTATATCTCTTTGACAACGGGGTTGTTGTGGCTCTTGCGAAGTGCCATCTTATCGTCCTCTCCGTACAGCGCGGCAGCGCGCTCTGCGCGAAGGTCGCTGTAGTTATGGACATAGCCGGGCTGGTGAGGCTGTCCGCCGCCGTTTACGCAGCCGCCGGGGCAAGCCATAACCTCGATGAACTGGTAATCCGCTTCGCCGTTTTTGATGCGGTCAAGCAGCTTGGAGGCGTTCTCGAGACCGGAGGTAACGGCTACGCGAACCTTGGTTCCCGCAAGGTCATACTCCGCTTCCTTGATGCCGGCAATGCCGCGCACGTCGGAGAAAACGGGATTCTCGATTTCCTTACCGGTGACGATCTCGGCAACGGTGCGAAGCGCCGCTTCCATAACGCCGCCGGTCGCGCCGAAGATGTGAGCCGCGCCGGAGGCAACGCCGAAGGCGGGGTCAAATTCTTCGTCGGCAAGGTCGGTGAAGACGATGCCCGCTTGCTTAATCATTTCGCCGAGTTCGCGGGTGGTCAGCGAGACGTCAACGTCCGGATAGCCGGAGGCGTTCTGGTCGTCACGGGAGACCTCGAACTTCTTTGCGGTGCAGGGCATAATGCTGACGACATACAGGTCCTTCGGGTCGATGTTTTCTTTCTCGGCGTAATAGGTCTTGATGAGCGCGCCGTACATCTGCTGCGGCGATTTGCAGCTGGAGATGTTGTCGATGAACTCGGGATAGTAGTACTCACAGAACTTTATCCAACCGGGCGAGCAGGAGGTGATGAGGGGCAGTTTTCCTCCGTTCTGCAAACGGTCGAGAAGCTCGGTGCCTTCCTCCATGATGGTGACGTCAGCGGCGGTGTCAACGTCAAAGACCTTCTCGAAGCCCAGACGACGCAGCGCAGCGACCATTTTGCCTTCGACGTTGGTTCCCACGGGCATTCCGAAGCACTCGGCGAGCTGAGCGCGCACGGAGGGCGCGGGAGCGACGATGACGTGCTTGGTTTCGTCCGCAAGCGCTTTCCAGACCTTATCGGTGTCGTTGACCTCGCTCAAAGCGCCGGTCGGGCAAATCTGTATGCACTGTCCGCAGTTCACGCAGGAGGTGCTGCCGAGCGGCAGGTCAAAGGCGGAGCCGATGTGGGTGTTATAGCCGCGTCCGATTGTGCCGATGACGCCGACATGCTGGTTCTTGTTGCAGACGGCTACGCAGCGGCGGCAGAGTATGCACTTGGAGTTGTCGCGAATGAGGTGGGGAGTGGAGCATTCGTACTCGGGCAGCAGACCGCTGCGTCCGAATTTCTCGATGTCCACGCCGTACTCGCGGCAAAGCTCCTGAAGCTCGCAGTTGGTGTTGCGCGAGCAGGAAAGGCAGTCGGCTCTGTGGTTGCTGAGTATAAGCTCGAGTGTTGTCTTGCGATAGTCGCGCAGCTTCTGGGAGTTGGTGGTGACCTCCATGCCCTCGGTCGCGGGAGCGACGCAGGCAGCCATAAGTCCGCGGGCGCCCTTGACTTCGACAAGGCACATACGGCAAGCGCCGATGGCGTTGATGTCCTTGAGGAAGCACAGGGTGGGTATGCGCACACCTGCCTTGACGGCGGCGTCGAGAATCGTAGAATTCTGCGGTACCTCGACAGAGATACCGTTGACGGTCAATTTAATCATATCACTCATTTTGATTCTCTATCCTTTCTCACTTTTTTACGACGGCGCCGAATTTGCAGTTGGTCATGCAAACGCCGCACTTGATGCACTTGGAAGGATCAATGACATGAGGTTCCTTGACCGTTCCGGTGATTGCGCCGGCAGGGCAGTTGCGCGCGCAAAGCGTGCAGCCCTTGCACTTGGCGGGGTCTATCTCAT
>CAYXRE010000174.1:327-3897 GCA_964466125.1 uncultured Oscillospiraceae bacterium | reverse complement strand
TGTGAACAAATATTTATTGCATTGACGCCACAACAGCTTTACAATATACCGAACGTCGGAAAGGAAGTAAACGATGTACAACGCAAGCGATGACCGCTACGAGAATATGAACTACCGCCGCTGCCCGAACAGCGGGCTGCTGCTGCCCGAGTTCTCGCTCGGACTGTGGCACAATTTCGGCGACACGGGCGACTATGAAAACATGAAATCGCTGTGCTTTACCGCCTTTGAGCTGGGCATAACACATTTTGACCTTGCGAACAACTACGGTCCGCAGCCGGGCAGCGCCGAGCGCAACTTCGGAAAAATCCTGCGCGAGGAGCTTTCGGGCTACCGCGACGAGCTGATTGTCAGCACGAAAGCCGGCTATGATATGTGGAAAGGACCCTACGGCAACTGGGGCTCGAGAAAGTATCTCATCGCCTCTCTCGACGCGAGCCTGAAGCGGCTCGGACTGGAGTACGTCGATATATTCTACCACCACCGTCCCGACCCGGAAACCCCGCTTGAGGAGACCATGGGCGCGCTGGATTACGCCGTCAAGAGCGGCAAAGCGCTCTATGCGGGGCTTTCCAACTACGACGGCAAGCGGCTGCGCGAGGCAAGCGCGATACTGCGCGAGCTGCGCTGCCCGTTCGTCATAAATCAAAATAAGTATTCCATCTTTGAGCGCACACCTGAAAAGAACGGGCTTCTCGCAGCGTGTGCGGACGAGCAAAAGGGGCTTATCGTATTCAGTCCGCTCGCGCAGGGGCTGCTCAGCGACCGATACCTCAACGGCATACCGTCGGACAGCCGCATGCGCACCGACGGACGTTTTCTCAAACAAAACGTGCTAAGCGACGGTCGGCTTAGTCAGATAACCCAGCTCAATTCCCTCGCGCTCTCGCGCGGACAGTCGCTCGCGCAGATGGCGCTGGCATGGCTGCTTCACAATAAGACGGTCACAAGCGTGCTCATCGGCGCTTCCAAGCCCGAGCAGATAAAGGAGAACGTCAAAGCTGCCGAGAACACCGCGTTCTCGCACGAAGAGCTTGCGCAAATCGAGCGCATCTGTCTTGAGCAGTAGACCCGTCTGAAAGGACAAGTATGAAATTTCACAGCTTATGCGCCGGTGTGCTGTGCGCGGCGCTGCTGGCGTCGCCGCTTTCCGGCTGCAGCGATTCGTCGCTCATCGACGAGTTTTTCGGTACGCCTGTCAAATACCGCGCCGCCGAAAGCGTTGTTTTTGCCGGCGACAGCATAACCGAGCTTTGCGAGCTTGAAAAGTACTACCCCGATTATACCGTCGTGAACTGCGGGAAGTGCGGGGACAACTCGATTGGTCTGCTTTCACGAATCAAGAGCGTCTGCGCAAACAAAGCGGATGTATATGTGCTGCTCATCGGAGTAAACGACCTCACCCTTTTCGGCGAAAGCGTCGGACAGGCGACAGACGGCATACTGACAATCGTGTCTCAAATCCACTCCTATTCGCGAAACAGCGCCGTAATCGTCCAGTCGGTTTATCCCGTAAACACGGATAAATACGGCTTTTCCGACCCCGAAATCAACAAAAACATAAAACTGCTGAATGAGCGCGTTCGTTTATGCGCAAGGGATTTCGGTTTTATCTGGTGCGATACCGCCGCCGTGCTGCGCGACGAAAGCGGTATGTTCATCGCCGAGTACACCGACGACGGGCTGCACCCCAACGACGCGGGCTACACCGTGATTTCCCAGACGGTCGGCGAACTGCTCGCAAAAGTGAACGTTCGGGTAACTGCGCAGGATTGACCAATCGCTTCGAGCCGAAATTTGCTCGAATATGTGAGTATTTATCATTTATTATCAAGATTTATCGTTGCATATACACTCGCTTTTTAGTATAATTCTTTTAGAAATAAATAGTAATACCGCCTACTGGAACAGCTTCGCGCCGACGCGCGAAGCCAATCGTGCTCAAAGCAGCTGTGCCAAACGCTACGAGAGCGTAAAAGCATAATCACAACCGATTTCGCCGGGGAGAAAAACATGAACGAAATAATTTAAGCTCTGCGCAGCAAGGGCTGCGACATTGACGGCGCCATGGAACGTTTCCTCAATGACGAGGAGATGTACGTCTCCTTCCTACCTCAGGTCGTTGATGAGCCTGCCTTTGTACGTCTCGGGCTCGCCTTGCAGCGTGATGACGCCAAAGCCGCCTTCGAGGAAGCGCACATGCTCAAGGGCGTGCTGGGCAACATGGGGCTTACGCCCATGTACGAGGTCACCTGCAAGATAGTCGAGCCTGTCCGGCGCGGAGAGACTCAAGGGGTGGAATACGATTATGAAAAGCTGCTGTTGTTAAAAGACGAACTTGCCAGTCTTATAGCCAAATGATTTTTCGCTTCTGACGCTGCCTTCACGGCACTTCTGCTATTGCTGCCGTTAGCTCGTTTTAGTTAAACGAACCGTAATAATTCAAAAGAAGGACGCCTGCTTGTCTCTTGTTTGAGAAAAGCAGGCGTCATTTTTGTGCCGAAATCACAGCGTACGGAAGCGGTAGAATCTGCCCCACTGACACGCGACGCTCGTAAACGACCCGTGTTTTACTCCGAGCGTTTCGTCCATGAGTTTCACCGTTTTGGGGTACTTCATCGGGAAGCTGAAGTGCACCAGAACATAGTCCGCGGCTTTTATTTTGCCCTTGGCGCTTTGCAAAAACGCGCGTACCGGCGCGCTTAGCGAGAACACCCAAACGGGAGAGCAGATGACGACCTTATCGAAAGCGCCGAGGTCTGCGTCATACTCCTCAAGCGGCATCTCCCAGCGGTGCATACCGAATCGTCCGCACCACCAAAAGCCGAGAAAACCGCGAGTGCGCTCGGGCGTTTTGAGCTCGAGCAGCTCGGCGCCGTCCCTTTGCGCAATGTCCTGCGCCACCTTGCGCACGCGGCCCTTGCGAGAGAAATAGACCACAAGTTCCTTCATTCTTCCGCCCCCGCGCGAAGCATGAGCGCTGCGGTAAGCGCCTCAAGCGCGCCGAAAACGAAGTAGGCGGTGGACAGCCAGTTGAAGGGGAAAATCACAAACTGAATGCAAATCCACGCCATGAGCAGTATGCCGCAAATGAGAGCCATTTTCGGACCGAACGGGCGCTTTTTGAACAGCAGCCAAAACGCAAAAAGCTGGCTTATGCCGTTGACGACGATGAGCGATATGCCGGGAAATACCAGGTTGGTGAACAAAACGTCATAAAACGGCAGCTTCTTGAAGCCCTCAAAAAAGCCGTTGTAGCCGAACAGCACCCCACTCGGGTCGATAAACATGCTTATGCCGCCCCACACGGCGCCGATGCCGATAAAAAGCGTCCAGAAATACAGAATCTTGCGCAAAGTCTTAGTTTTCATCTTTTTACCTCATTTTCATTCAAGCCATTATAGAATACCTCATGCAATTTGTAAACCTGCGCGCGTAAATTACCGCCCCGCTGCTAACACTAAGCGCCGGAGGTAATTAAATGGAATATCTGAAAATACTCGCGCTTTCTCTCGGCTCGCTGCTGTGGCTGTTCGTTTTGACCAAGCTCATGGGAAACAAGCAGCTCTC
>CAYXRE010000174.1:0-317 GCA_964466125.1 uncultured Oscillospiraceae bacterium | reverse complement strand
CTCGCAGCTGAATATGTTCGATTATATCATCGGCATCTCGATAGGCTCGATAGCCGCGGAAATGGCGACGTCGCTTGAGGACGATTTTCTCGAGCCGCTGATTGCCATGACCGTCTTTGCTCTCGTCGCCTTCTGCGTGTCGGTCATCACCGACCACTCCGTCAAGCTGCGCGCAGCGATAAACGGCGTTCCGCTCATACTGTTTGAAAAGGGCGGTTTCATAAAGGAGAGCTTTAAGAAATCCAAGATTGACGTAAACGAGTTTCTCTCACAAGCGCGCTCGCAGGGGCATTTCGATTTGGACAGCATAAGCACTG
>CAYXRE010000173.1:0-3899 GCA_964466125.1 uncultured Oscillospiraceae bacterium | reverse complement strand
CCCGCCGCCGAGAAACATGAGTAGCGGGGCGATTGCCCCGACCGCGCAGCGACAAGCTGTGAGACCGGTCTTTGAACAGGATTGTCCGTGCCGTCGCAACAATAAGGGCAAGCTGTTCGTCCGACGCTTTTGGTCGCCGCATAGCAAAAGGATTGTCAGTTCACTCCGAAGAAGGACAGCGCACAGACTGCGAGGCTGAGAAATGCATAGGCGATAAAGCCGAAGTTGAGGAATTTCTCCCTCGCGCTCGGACAGCCGTCGGGAGAGTTGCGTGCGACCAGCTGTTTGCGGTTGACAATCGCAAGTCCGCCGCCCAGAAACACGAGCAGCACGACGATTCCGCCGACCGCGCGCACGGCGACGGTGTTTCCGCTTTGCGCGAGCAGCGGCACCAGCACCGAGCCGGTGAGGTTGACAAACGCGTGCAGTACGATGCAGTACAGCAGCTTACCGCTTCGCAGATACAGCAAGCTCAGAATATAACCGACCGCAAACGCATAGAAGAACTGCGAGAGATTCATGTGAAACAGCGCGAACACCGCCGCGCAGTAAAGCGCCGCCGTTCGTTCGCCAAAGCAGCGAAGCCGCCCGAGCAGCAGCCCGCGAAAGACCAGCTCCTCTACGGCGGGCGAAATGACACAGACGACCGCGAGCGTCAGCCACAGCGGCGCTCCGTCCACCAGCTGCGCGACGGGATTTGTAAAGCTCACCGAAAGCAGCTTTGCGATAATCGACAGCAGCGTGTTGCCCGCAAGCCCCAGCAGGTAGCTCGCCGCCATGCATATCAAGTACAGCCCCGTGAGTGAGCCGGCGCTCGTTTTTTCCGTATGCTCAAGCGGACAGACGGGGACGGTGCGGACGATTAGGTAAAACACCGGCAGCCCGACGACGTAAAACAGCGCGACGAGCGCATAGGCGAAGTAGGGCGAGGAGGCAAAATCGGGAGCGAGAGAAGCCAGAAGCCTTGCGCAAAGTATTTGAGCGCCGCACACGGCAAGCGCGAGCGCGAACAGCGCCGCACCCAGCCGCGCAAAGCGTGACTTGGCGCTCACGATTTTTTGCGCGCGCTCATTTTCAGCGTCAGGCGCACGCGGCGGTAGTAGGGCAGCAGTCTGTCGTAAAGAAAGTGCCAGAACGGGCGGGTAACGAGGTCGAACTCACCGATAAATTCGCAGCAGCGCCCGCCGAACTGCGCCTTGAACTCATGAAGCGAGCGAAGCGGACTGTTCGCGGGGTCGCCGACGGTGCCGAACTGGTCGAGCCATTTTGCGCCGTCCGCCTTCGCGTCGTGTATCTTCTCGTAATAAACCCGATTGTTGATGAACGTCTCGCTCATGATTCCCGCCGAGCCGGCGTGCACCGCCCACGCCTTGTCGCCGTAGCGCACGACGAGGTGGGCGCTGACGACGGCGCCGTCGGGGTATTCGTCGGCGTAACGCTCAAAGGTCGCAATCTCACGGTCCAGCCGCTGCTCGGACAGCAGCGACTCGTTGAGCGGACCCTCTTTTTTCAGCGTGAGCCGCTTTTGCAGCAGCGCCTCGCGTTCGGCTTTGAGCAGCTTGACGCTCTTTTTCGCGTCCACAAAGCCGAGATAGAGCCGCGCCATATCGTACTTGGACAGTGTGTCATAGAAGCTCTGATAGTAACTCTCGGGATAACCGACAAAGTCGTCCCGCTCGCTTGTGAGGGTAATGAGCCGGTGCAGCGTCGGTATATCGGTACTTTCGCCCTTGCGTACCTCGCACGCATAGCGGCGGGATTTTTTGACGTTCTTGAGCACGTTGCCGACGATTCGCTTGTCGATTGCTGCGTCGTCCGGCGTAAGGTCGATGCGGAAGGTGAAGCGCGGCTGGCGGCGGTCGAAGCCGAGGTTATAGCCGCGGTGGAGATAACCGAGCGCTTTCATGCGCTCGACGAGCGACGTGTTGTCAAAGCCGCCTTCGACGAGTGAGCCGTCGGAATTGCGCTCGCGCAGCTCCACGTCGGGGTCGAGCTTGACGAACATTGCGCCGCGCGAGCGGGCAAATTCGCGTATATGCTTTGTGAATTCGGCAAGCAGCGTGTCGTCGAAGAAATCCAGCACAAAGCCGCGCGGTGAATAGAAATAAGCCGGGAACATCGGCGGCTTGCGCTCAAGCAGCAGCGCGGCGGCGCAAAGCTCGCCCGCGTCGTTTTCCATGCCCACGTAATGCGCCTTCATGCCCTTCTCGCGCTCGGACAGCTCGCCCCATGCACGCGACTGCATAAAGTGTGATTTGCTCGGATGGTGCAGCACAAATTCATCGTATCGTTCTGCGTCAACATTCGGTATAAAATTCATACGCTCGTTACCTTCGTCGGTTTAAGTTTTCAACGCTTTAATTATAACATAAAGCGGCGGCTTGGTGGAAAGAATATAGCCGTAAACGACCACGGCGTCGGTGTACAAGATTTGTAGGATTCAACAACTTCAACGAACTTTTCAACAAAACGTTCGACCGCGTGTCTTGAGAGTCACCGTCGAAAAACGGCGAAGCACAATACAAAGAGTTGTTTTATCCCGAATTGAGGCGTCTGCGCAAGCGTCCTTATGCGCCGAATTTGTGCATAAAAACGGACGAGGCGACGACATAATGCGACAGACAACGACAAATCGACAAAATAGGTGAAAATTCGACAAAGTTATGATAAGATAATATGTACGAGCAATAGCAATAATTACCGTAGGAGAGCGCATGGTCAAGCTCGAGCAGATAATTGAATCGCTTGAAAACGAGCGCTGCGCCGCGGTGCTTGACAATGAATTCAATCCGCTTTGGGAGAAGGGCGGACTGTTTTCCTCCGGCGCTTTTGCGCAGTCGCTGCGCTCGGCGCTCGATTTCGACGCAAGAGCGCGGCTGGAGCGGTGCGGCTTTGTTCATCTGTCGCTAAACTGCTTCCCGATTCCGCTCGGCGGTCTGACGCTGTGCAGGAAGGGCGAATACTTCGCCGCGGTGCTCGATGAGGCGGACGGCGGGGTCTACGGCTTTCACGCGGACGGCTGCGACCGGCTTTCGGACGCGGTGCGCTCGGCGATAAACCGCATATCGGTCTCCAGCGCGATTGCGGAAAGCCTTTGCGCGAACGATGAGAGCGAATGCGAGCAGGCGTTCGAGGGTATTCGGCACGGCGAGTACAAAACGCTGCGCTGTGTGCAGAACGCGGTGATTTATTATCGCTGCGCGACGGGCGGTCTCATACTCAATAAAACCACAGTGGATGTGCGGGAGCTTGTCGAAGCGTTGTGCCGTTCGGCGCAGGATATATGCAAAAGCCGTGTCGAGTTCAAGCTGTCGCTGCCAAAGTCGCCGGTCATCGCGTGCATCGACGTTACGCTCGCAGAGCGCGCGATACTGAATATACTGCTCAACGCCATGACCTACACGCGCGAATCGAACGAGATACAGCTCGCGCTTGAGGACGACGGCGCAAACGTCAGCGTCACCGTAAAGGATTTTGGGGCGGGTATGAAGCCGCAGACTCTAGCGCGCGTATATGAGCCTTATTTCTCGCGCGACCCGGCGGACGATTCCGACTACGCGCCCGGGCTTGGGCTGGGCATTCCCATAGCCGCCGAGTTTTGCCGGCTGCACGGCGGAACGCTTGCGATTAGCTCGGAGTTCGCCGTCGGCACGACGGTCGTGCTGTCCATGAGAAAAGGAGAGGCGAGCGGCGAACTGAAAGCGCAGATACCCAACTACGTGACCAACAAATTTTCCAGCGTCTACGTCGAGCTGTGCGACGTCGCCTCGCTGCCGAAATAGCGCACGCCGCGTCGAAGCATAACAAGAACAAAATCCCCCTGCCGTCAGGCGGGGGGATTATCGGTCGTGCTTTAGCGCAGAACCTTGCGCGAAGCGGGAGGTTCAAAACCCGCCCGC
>CAYXRE010000172.1:0-3943 GCA_964466125.1 uncultured Oscillospiraceae bacterium | reverse complement strand
TGCGACCTCCGGGTTATGAGCCCGACGAGCTACCAACTGCTCTACCCCGCGATATACTGTGTCCTCTTGAGGACACTTGTATATTATAGTCACTTGCAATGCGAATGTCAAGGACAATTTGTGCGGACGCGCGAGAATCGTTCGAGCTTATTCGATGGATTTCAGGCTTTCGACCATGTCTATCTTTGCAAGCTTCTTACGCATGAACAGATTGACAAGCTGTGAGAACAGACAGGTGAGCAAAAAGCTGATGACGAAGCTCATCGGCTTTATCGCCCGCCCAAACATGACGATGTCCACCTCGACGGTGGTTATGACGAACGCGTGCATGACGACGCCCGCGCCCATGCCGAGCGCCGCTCCGAGCAGCGTGAGCATATTTGTTTCACGGAAAATGTAGTCGCAGACCTCGCGCTCGAAGAACCCGAGCACCTTAATCGTCGCCAGCTCGCGACGACGCTCGGTTATGTTGATGTTGGTCAGGTTGTAGACGACCACGAAGGACAGCGCACCTGCGCAGAGAATGAGCACCAGAACGATGTAATTGAGCGACTGTATCATATCGTCAAACTTGGCGGACATATCCTCGGTGAAGGTGAGGGTCGTGACGCCCTCGCTTGCGAGCAGCTCGTTCGTTATCTGCCCGCGCTGCTGCTCGTCGTCGATAAGGCAGCGCGCGTCTATCTCGTCATACTCCGGCGGCTCGCCCATCTTCTGCTCATAGAGCTGCGCGGGTATATAGAGGTAATGATAAATATAATTCTCGCAAACGCCGCTTATCACAAAGCCGACCGGGCGCTCGTCCTTGTCTTTGATGAACACCGTGTCGCCGACGCCCACTCCGAGCTGCTTTGCCGCCTTTTCGGTTATCACCACATCGTCGCCGCTGAACTCCACCCGCTCATGAGTCAGGCGGTCGCGCATGATGTAAAAGTCCTGAGAGTCGCTTTGCGGCACAAAGGAGAAGCCCTGCACCGTCTTATCGCCGTTTACCATCTCGACAGCCTTTTTTGCGCTCACGAGATAGCCGTCAAAGTTCTTCGGGTCGGACAGCAGCGTCTGCGTCTGCGCCGAAAGCTCGGGGTCGTCTAGCGTTATGACGGTGTTGAAATTGTAAAGCTCATCATACTGGTTGTGCAGTATATCGGAAATGGAGTCCTTTATTCCAAAGCCGGTCAGCAGCAATCCCGCGCTGCCCGCAATGCCCACAAGGGTCATTATCAGCCGCTTTTTATAACGAAACAGATTGCGGAAGGTGACCTTGCGAATAAAGCTGACCCGCTTCCAGATGAACGGGATCCGCTCGAGCAGTATGCGTTTGCCCGCCTTGGGTGCCTTGGGCAGCAGCAGCGACGCGGTGCGCTCGCGAAGGGTGGAGCGGCAGGCGGCGTAGGTCGCGCCGAGGGTGCAAAGGCAGGACGCCAGCCCGCCCTCTATGGCGTACTTCCAGTTGTATTGTATGTCGAGGTCGGGCGCAGTATACAGCAGTCGATAGGAGTTGTAGCACACGACCGGCAGCGTCCCGAAGCCGACGACTATACCGACCGCCGCGCCGAGCACGCTTGCGACGAAGGCATAGGTCAAATATTTCAATATAATCAAACCCGAGGAATAGCCGAGCGCCTTGTATGTACCGATTATCCCGCGCTCCTCCTCGACCATGCGGGTCATGGTCGTCAGTGCGACGAGCGCCGCGACAAGGAAGAACATCACGGGGAAAACGGTGGACAGCGACGCCATGCGTCCGGTGTCCGCGTCATAGCTTGCAAAGCCGACGTTGGTCGAGCGCGAAAGGACATACCACTCGCAGTCCTTGAGGTCTTCGAGTTTTTTTTCGTTGTCGCGAATTTCCCGCTCGGCGTCCGCTATCTCCTGCTCGGCGTCCGCTATCTTCTGCGTCGCCTCGTCCTTTGCCTCATAGTAGTCGCTCCAGCCCTGTGTTATATCGTTTCGCGCGTCCGCGAGCTTGTCAATGCCCGAAAGCACGGCTTCATTGCCGGAGTCTATCTTGGCTTGCGCACCGTGCAGCTCTATCTCACCCGCGTCCAGCTGCGCCTTCGCATTTTCGAGCTGCAAGCGGGTCGCCTCAAGCTGCGGAAAGCCCGCGTCCAGCGTGTCCTTGAGCGCGTTGAGCTGCTCCATATTCCCCGAAACATCTGCGCCCGCGTATATCGCGGCATACTGCGCGGCGGCGGTCGGGTCGGTGATTCCCGCCTGCGACGGGCGCTTGGCGGAGAGAATCGCGTCGGCGTCGGCAGGATACGCGGCGGCGAGCGCCGCCACCTGCGGTATGGCGCGCCAAGAGGCGACGCCCGCGTCGTAGCTTTGCATTCCCGCGTCGTACTGCGCGCGAGCGGCGGCATACTGCGCATAGCCGCTCTTGTAATTCGATTTCAATGTACCGAACTGCGCGACCTTTTCGTTCAGCGTGCGCTGCGCGTCGATGAGCTGATTTTGCGACGCTATGAGCGCGACCTCGGTCTCGTCGATCTCCTTTTTGCCGTCCACGAGCTTGTTGTATGCGTCCGCAAGCTCCCCGTCCGCTTCGCGGCGCTTATCCTCCAGCTCGGTTTTGCCGTCCGCGAGCTCCTGCTTTGCGTCATCCAGCTTCTGCTTCGCCTCGCCGTAGATGTCGTCAAAGCGAAGCCGCTCGCGCTCGCTTGCAAGCGACTCAAGCGAATCTATGACCGCGTCCACGTTTTCTTTGTACTCATCCGAGAAGCAGTCCTGTTCACGAGCACCCGCAACGCTCAAATACAAATCGGTGTATGCCTCGCTGCTGAAAGCCGAGGGCATAACGTACATATAATGGCTCACCGTGCCGTTTCCCATCGAGCTGCTGCCGAGCGAAAAGGATATGTAATAAGCGCTGTTGACAAAGCCGACCACCGTGAAGCGATCGTTCTTGAGCGTGTCGGCGAGATCGCCGTCCTTGTCCTCGACTTGTATGACCGAGCCTATCTTGACCGCCTCGGTGTCCAACTTGCTGACGCCCAAAATACACTCGTCGTCCTTTTGCGGCAGCCGTCCTTCGACCAGCACAGGGCGGTTGAGGTACTCGGGCGAGCTCTCGCTTCGGTCGTCCGGCAGCGAGTGAATGCGTATCACCTGCTCCTTGCCGTCGATTTGACTTATCACGTCGGACGTGTAGCCCGCCATGACGCTCTCGACCCCGTTCACCCGCTTTATCGCCGCGACGTCCTGCTCGTCAAAGCCGAGCGTCGAAAGCAGCCGCACGTCGAACATACGCGAATCATCGCAGTATTTGTCCGCAGTCGATTGCATATCCGGCGCGGTGGCGTTAAGTCCCGCATAGAAGCCCGCGCCGAGCGCTACAATCGCAAAGATTGCGATAAAGCGGCTCAGCGAGTTTTTGACCGAACGCAGTATATCTTTTCTGAAGGTCTTGAGTTTCATTCGCTCACGCTACCATTCGACGACGTCCGCCGAAAGCGGCGAGGAGTTTGTGTAGGTATTCACCGCAAGCCCGCTCTTTATCTCAACGACGCGGTCGGCTATATGCGTGAATGCCTGATTGTGGGTTATGACGACGACGGTCCTGCCGGATTTCTGACAGCTTTGCTGAAGTATTTTGAGTATGTTTTTGCCCGTCTTGTAGTCGAGCGCGCCGGTCGGCTCATCGCACAGTAAGAGCTTTGGGTTCTTGGCGAGTGCGCGCGCAATGGCGACGCGCTGCTGCTCGCCGCCGGAAAGCTGCGAGGGGAAATTGTTCATGCGCTCGGACAGCCCGACCTCCGCAAGCACCTTTTCGGGGCTCAGCGGCTTGCGGCTTATCTCGCACGCGAGCTCGACGTTTTCGCGCGCGGTGAGGTTCTGAATAAGGTTGTAAAACTGAAAGACAAAGCCGACGTCGTAGCGGCGGTATTCGGTGAGCTGCTTTTCGGTGTAGTCGCTTATCACCTTGCCGTCGAGCAGTATCTTG
>CAYXRE010000171.1:0-3988 GCA_964466125.1 uncultured Oscillospiraceae bacterium | reverse complement strand
ATTGTATATTGCCATGTTTACGCGCTGTATGTAGTGCATGACGAGCTGGTTGCGTATCTCGACGTCGCCGCTCTCTTTGTATTTTCTCATCAGTCCCTCGGGGTCGGGGACGAGTGTTTCCTTGATTTCATATCCGCCGTATGCCAATGGGTGCAGCCCTCCTTTCGCGTTTACTCAATGGAAATGTTGCCGAGCGATTGTATCTGGACGTTCGTGTCGATGTCGTTGAAGGAAAGCACCACAACATTCGGGTAGAACTGGTCGATGAGCTTTTTGAAGTAAATCCGCACGACCGGCGAGGTGAGGATTATCGGCTCCTGAACCAGCTTTTTAATCTTGTTGAGCTGGGTCGTCGCGCTGGTCACTATCTTTTGTATCGTCTCCGGGTCAAGCGCAAGATAGGTGCCGCCGTCCGTCTTTTTGACGCTCTTGATGACCTTGTCCTCGATTGCGCTGTCCAGCCCGATGACCTTCAGTTGTCCCGCCTCGGCGAAGCGCTGGGTTATCGTGCGCTTGAGCGACTGCCGCACATATTCGGTGAGCATATCGCTGTCCTTGACCGTCGGCGCGTAGTCGGCGAGCGTTTCGAGAATGGTCTCCATGTCAAGTATCGGCACGCTCTCGCGAAGCAGGTTGCGAAGCACCCTTTGCAGCTCGTTCATCGTCACGACCGACGGGATAACATCGTCCACGATGCTCTCGTTGTTCTTCTTGAGGTTCTCGATTATCTTCTTGACCTCGCTGCGCGTCAGCAGCTCGTAGGCGTGAGCGCGCACCACCTCGGACAGGTGGGTTATGATGACCGAGGTCGGGTCGATGAGCGTATAGCCCGCCATCTCAGCTTTAATCTTCTTGTCCTCGCTTATCCACTTTGCCGGCATTCCGAACGCCGGCTCAACGGTGTCGATGCCGTCCACGTCGTTTGCGGGGGTGATGTCGGGCGGCGCAAGACCGAGATAGTGGTCCACGAGCACCTCGCCGCGCGCAATGACCTGCCCTTTCAGTCGGAACTCATACTGATTGGGGTTGAGCGACGACGAATCCTTCAAGCGCACCGCCGGAATGACCATGCCCATCTCGTCCGCAAACTGCTTTCGCAGCATGACTATGCGGTCGAGGAAGTTTCCTCCGCTCGTCTCGTCCACGAGCGGCAGCAGGCTGTATCCGACGTCCACGCCAATCGGGTCTACGTTGAGCAGGTTGTAGACGTTGTCGAGGTTCTTGTAGTAGTTGACCTCGCTCGTCACCTCCTCGACCGGAGCGGCTGCGGCGCCCGCCGCCTGCGGAACCTTCTGGCGCTGGCGGTTGAGCATTATGCCAAGCGTCAGGAACAGCGCGGAAACAAGGGCGGTCTGAAGGAACGGAAAGCCGATGAGGATAAGCAGCGGCAGCGCCGCGCCCGCGATAATCAACACGCGGGGCTGGGCGGTGAACTGCGCGATAACGTCCGAGTTGAGGTTGGAGTCGGACGCGGAGCGGGTGACAATCATACCTGTCGCGACCGAGATGAGCAGCGCGGGTATCTGGCTCATAAGACCGTCGCCGACGGTGGAGACGAAATAGGTCTGAACTATTGCACCGAAGTCGCCCTCGCCGTTGATAAGACCGATTATCGTACCGCCGATGAGGTTGATTATCGTGATGATGATGGATATGATAGCGTCGCCCTTGACGAACTTGGAAGCACCGTCCATAGAGCCGAAGAAGTCGGCCTCACGCTGTATCTTGGAACGCCGCTCTCTCGCCTGCTCCTCGGTTATCAGTCCCGAGCTGAGGTCGGCGTCGATTGCCATCTGTTTGCCGGGCATCGCATCGAGGGTGAATCTCGCGCTGACCTCGGCGACGCGCTCGGCGCCCTTGGTGATGACGATGAACTGAACGAGCACGATGATGATGAAGATGACCATTCCGACGACGACGTCGCCGCCGATTACGAACTGTCCGAAGGTCCGCACGACCTCGCCGGCATAGCCGCCGTTGGAGAGAATGGCGCGGGTGGACGAGGCGTTCAGCCCCAGTCGGAAAATGGTGGTGATGAGCAAGAGCGAGGGGAATATCGAGAACTCAAGCGGCTCTTTGATGTACATACTGATGAGCAGTATGAGCAGCGAGAGCGCGAGGTTGATGATAAACATGAAATCGAGCACGCCCGTACCGATAGGTATAATCAGCAGCGCGACGATAATTACGACGAAAATCGCTATTCCGTTGTCGGATAATGTTTTCGCCATTACTTGCTTTCCTTCTTCTTGAGGCTGTAAACGAACGCGAGCACCTGCGCTATCGCGTGGTAGAAATCCTCGGGTATTTCGGAATCAATGTCTACCGTATCGAACAGCGCTCTCGCGAGCGGCTTATCCTCGGTTATATATACGCCCGCGTCCTCGGCGACCTTGACGATGCGAAGCGCCAAGTCGTCCGCGCCCTTGGCAATGACCACCGGCGCGCGATGCTTTTCGGACTCGTACTTTATTGCGACGGCAAAGTGGGTCGGATTTCTGATGACGACGTCCGCCTCGGGCACGTGCTGCATCATGCGGCGCTGGGCGCGCTGCTGCTGCATTTGACGGATTTTGCCCTTTATCTGCGGGTCTCCTTCAATCTGCTTGTACTCGTCCTTAATCTCCTGCTTGGTCATTCGCATATTCTTCTCGAATTCCCACCAAGAGTAGAGATAATCGACGGCGGCTATGGCAACGAACGCCGCCGCAGCGCGAAAGACGACCGACATCACGAGGTCTCCGGTCATGCTCATCGCCTGAATGAACGAGGTGTCCATGAGCCTCGGCAGCAGCTCTATCTGGTCGCGCAGCACCGAGTATATGACGTAGATGATAACGGAGATTTTGATTACCGACTTGAGCAGCTCGATGACGCTGCGCATGGAGAACATTTTTTTGAAGCCGTTTAGCGGGTTTATCCGCTCGCCCTTAAACTTGAACGCGTCGGGCGCAAACAGCATTCTTGTCTGGAACATGGTCGCGACTATCGCCGCGAGCGCGCTTATCGCAAGCAGCGGCAGTGCGCACTGCGCGAACACGATGCAGGAATTCTCAAAGGTGGTCTTTGCGTCCGCAATTGAAAACTCGGTGCGGGTCGCGCCCATCTCGATGTAGTCGCCGATGTAAGCGAGCAGCCGCGTGACGTTGGAGGACATGAACATCTGCAGCGCAAAGAAGGTTATGAACAGCGAAAAGGCGATGACGACCTCGTTGCTCATGAGCACGTTGCCCTTTTTTCGCTCGTCCTGCCGCTTTTTAGGGGTTGCTTTTTCGGTTCTTTCGCCCGCCAAGTCGTTCCCCCCTTTTTTACGCGGCAGCCGCTTGCAGCATACTCTGCATACTGAGCATCGTCTGCTCCAAATAGCCGTCAAAAAACTCGGAAACGGGTCCGGCGAACAAAAAGAGCAGTCCGAAGCCGACGATTATCTTGAGCTGGAAATGTATTGAGAATATGCTCAGCTGCGGAATCAGCTTCATGAGCACGCCCATGGACAGCTCAAGCACGAAGGACGCGGCAAGAAACGGCAGCGTCAGGTGCATGGCAAGCTCGAAGGCGCTTATGAACAGCGTGAGCGCAAAGGACGCGATGTTCGCGCCGAAGGTGAACGAGCCAATCCCCGCAATGTCGTAGGACGCCGCAATGAGCCGAATGAATATCAGGTGGCTGTCGGTGGCAAAGAAATACATGACGAACATGAACTGAAACAGGTTGCCGGACAGCGTGACTTGAATGTTGGTGCCCGGGTCGAACGCCTTTGCCATGGAAAGACCGAAGCTGGTGTCGATTATGTCGCCCGCCATGAACAGCAAGTAGTAGTATATCTGAAAGACAATCCCGCACGCCATGCCGACGAGTATCTCCTTGCTCATTGCCCAAACGAGCGCAAATGAGGTCAGGTCGCCGAGCACCGTTTTATCGACGGTCGGGGTCAGTATAAGCGTTGTGAAAAACACGAGCGCCGCGCGAAACTGCGCGGGTATGTTGC
>CAYXRE010000170.1:0-4016 GCA_964466125.1 uncultured Oscillospiraceae bacterium | reverse complement strand
GACGACGCTTGCGTTTTTCACCAATCATCAGTCGGTCGAGGTTTTCGCGGGCGACGAGCTTGTCTACTCCCGTGTTCCCTCGGGCGGGATGTTCGGAAGAACGACCGGTTCGGCTTGGAACTTTGCGCACCTGAGCACAGAGCAGCTGGATGCGGGAATTCGTGTCGAGCTCACGCCGATATACGCCTCGGTGAGCGACTTTACCCCCGTGTTCTATGCGGGCGACCACATGGCGATATATACCGCGCTCATCAACCGCTCACTCGCGGGCTTTTGCGCGAGTGTGATTACGTCCATCATGGGCGTTATTATGCTCGTGTACTGGGTGGTAATCAATATGCGCAACGAGATAGGGCGCAGTATGCTGTATCTCGGCGCGTTCTCATTGCTGCTCGGGCTGTGGTCGGCAAACGAGACCGACGTGACCGCGCTGACCGTTTCCAACCGCACCGCCGCCTCCGCCGTCGCGTTTATTCTGCTTATGCTCATCGGAATCCCCTTTGTGATGTATGTGAAGGAATCGCTTCGCGCGCAAAGGGCTTGGGTATGGAAAGCGATAGCGTACATATACGTCCTCAACTTCTTCGTTAGCACGGCGCTTATGCTCTTGGGCGTATGCGACTTCAAGGAGAGCTGCGTGGTCACCCACGGGCTGCTCGTGCTGACCATATTCTACTTCATGGGGCTTACCGTCGCGCGTGTGCGCCGCAGGCAGGCGGACGTCGATGTGTGGCTGCACATCGTCGGGCTTACCTTCCTGACGCTGATTTGCGTAATCGACTTTGCACGCTACTATATGGGCTACAAGGACGTGGACGTTATCGGGCGCTTCGCGTTTTTGCTTTACATAGCGGCGCTCGGACAGAAATCCGCCAACGAGTCGCTCGCGCTCATAAAGCGCGGCAGAGACGCCGAGATTTATCAGCGGCTTGCGGTGACCGATTCGCTCACCGGCATGATGAACCGCAACGCCTATGTGCGCGACATCGACATGAATCCCCGCGCCCGTGCCTTCGCCACCCTTGCGACCTTCGACCTCAACGACCTTAAAAAGTGCAACGACACCTTCGGGCACACCGCGGGCGACGTGTACATCAAAAGCGCGGCGGAAATAATACAGGACGTTTTCGCGCCGTTCGGCAGCTGCTACCGCATAGGCGGCGACGAGTTCTGCGTGCTGATGAAAAACATCTCTCGTTCGAGAATGGAAATGCTGCTCAAGGAAATGCAGCGCTGCGAGGAGGAGTACAACAAGAGCTGCGAGACAATCCCCATGCGCATAGCCTGCGGTTACGCGAGCTTTGACAAGCACCTCGACGAGGACCTTGAGCAGACCCGCTCGCGCGCCGACTCGTCCATGTATTCCAACAAAAGCGCGCTCAAGGCGGCCTATGATATAAATTGACGTCCAAAGAAAACTGACCGCGTAATAGCCGACCGCTTTCTTCGCTTTGCGAAGAAGGCGGTCGTTTTTTGCGTCATTATCGCTGTTTGAGCGGAAAAATACCTCGCTTGCGGAAAGACCGCCCCGTGCGGCGCATATACATATTTAAAAACCGGAGGCAGCTATGCAGACCGACGTAACGGTGATTGTCATATATCTGTTCGTGAGCGCCGCCGCGGGGCTGCTGAGCTCGTCCGAGATGAGCGGGGTGCGGGATTTTTCGCTGTCCACGCGCCGTTACGGCGTATTCGTGCTCACCGCGACCCTCTCCGCGTCCTTTATCGGCGGCGGCTTTTCGTCCGGCAACGCGGCGCGAACGGCGCAGTTCGGCGTCGGCAACATCGCGGCGCTGTTCGGTTTTTCGCTGGGCGTGATAGCCGTCGGCGCGATAATCGTGCCGCGCATCAAGCGCTTTTCCGGCGCGTCGTCGGCAGGGGAGATAATGCGTGACGCCTATGGGCGAGGCGCGCAGATTTTGACCGGCGTGTTCGGAACGGCGGTCTGCGCGGGCATACTCGGCGCGCAGATAAGCGCGATGGGAAAGATATTTGCCGTTTTTCTCGGGCTGCCCGAGCTGACGGGGATTCTCGTGGGCTTTGCGGCGGTGCTGGTTTATTCCACGCTCGGCGGTATGCGCGCGGTCGTCGTGACCGACGTAATACAGTTCGTCGTGCTGTTTGTCGGTATGCCGCTGCTGCTGTTCTTTTCGCTGCGCGCGGCGGGAGGCTTTGAGCGGGTCATCGAGCTCACGCCGCAGCGCTTCTTTCGTCTGGACAACGGCACCACGCCGCTCGGCTTTGTGTCGGCGCTCTTGACCTTTGCGCTCGGCGAGGCGCTGGTGCCGCCCTATGTTCAGCGGCTGCTCATGGGCTCGGACATAAAAACCACCCGCCGTGCGACCGTGCTGTCCGGTCTGCTGTCCATGCCGTTTTTCGTCATAACCGGCATGGTCGGAATCGCGGGCGCGGCGCTGCTGCAAGGCAGCGGGAGCGACATGAACAACGTCATGCAGACCATGATAAAACTGACCGTTCCGCCCGGGCTTCGCGGATTGATTATTTCCAGTATGCTCGCTATAGTCATGTCCTCGGCGGATGCGTTCTTGAACAGCGCGTCGGTGTCGCTCGTGTGCGACGTCATCGCGCCGCTTCGCCGCGAAAATCCGGACGGCAAGGGCTATGTCGCGCTCGTTCGGGCGGTCAACGTCGGAGTGGGGGCTCTTGCGGCGGTTTTTGCGCTTGCCGTTCCCGACCTGCTTGCGATACTGACATCGGCGTACACCTTCTGGGCGCCTGTCATACTCGTGCCGCTCGCATGCGCACTCATGGGGGTGCGCTATTCCAAGAGTGTGTTCTATCTGGGCTGCGTGAGCGGCGCGCTTACGGCGGCGGCGTGGAAGCTGCTGCGCGAGCCGCTTGGTATAAACGCGGCGGTGGTGGGCTTTGCGGCGTGCGCGGCGGTCTTTGCGCTCTCCGAGCGTCAAGGAACGGGCGGCGAACAGTGCCTGCGCCGCAAAGTCTGAATACATTGCCTATCGTTCCCTCGGCTGCCCCGCCTGTTTGTATGACTGCATTCGTGCACAGATTCCCGCACTCGCCGCCGACAACCGCCGCCGTTCGGGCAACCGTATGTCGCTCCGCGCGGCTCCGGGACAAGCCGAGCGACGGGAAAGGCGGTCAAAAACGGCAAAGAATATGCACATTGGCGATTAAATTCAATAATCGCCTGTTTTTGGCTTGCCCTTAGCCGAAACGATGGTTATAATAGAAAAGCATAGCTAATTGTGTCGAAATTATGAACAAAATGAAGCTTATTTAAAGAGAATACTACGGCGATGCAGAAAGGAAGTCAGCGAAAGATGGACAAACCCAAAAGACGTATGGGCGACCGCAAGGACGGAGTGCTGTTGCGCGACCTTGATTCCATGCACTATATAGTACCGCTCATCTATCCCAACCGCTGCGACAACGAAGCGTATATCTCTCAGCGCGTAGACCTCGAGGGCATAAACAAATGGCTTGAGGAAAAGAACAAGACCGAAACGGATTTTCCCTACACAATGTTCCACGTTATCGTCGCCGCCATGCTCAAGGCGGTAACGCTGCGTCCGAAGATGAACCGTTTCATTGCGAACAAAAACATCTATCAGCGCAATGAGGTCAGCGCGTCTTTCGTCGTCAAAAAGCAGTTTTCCGATGAGGGCGGCGAGGCGCTGGCATTTGTGCACACCAAGCCCGAGGATACGATTGAGACCATCCATGAGAGCATCAAGAAAACGGTGCAGGGCTGCCGCAGCGAAAAGGCGGACCGCTCGACCGAGAGCATGGATATACTCAATAAAATGCCCCGTTTCCTCTCCAAGTTCCTTGTGTGGATTATCACCAAGCTGGACAAGCACGGCAAATGCCCCAATTTTCTCATCGCGACCGACCCGTACTATTCGTCGATTGTGCTTTCCAACTTGGGCTCGATAAAGCTCAAATGCGGCTATCATCACCTGACCAACTGGGGAACAAACTCGCTGTTCTGCATAGTCGGCGAGCGCAAGAAACGCCCGTGCTTTGACGAAAAG
>CAYXRE010000169.1:0-4092 GCA_964466125.1 uncultured Oscillospiraceae bacterium | reverse complement strand
CAAGCTTAATGGATTTTTCCGGCTTGAAGGTCTCGACCGCCTTTATCAGTCCGAGGTTGCCCTCCTGAATGAGATCGAGGAACTGCATTCCGCGTCCGACATAGCGCTTGGCTATGCTGACGACCAGACGCAGGTTAGCCTCGCTCAAGCGCTTGCGCGCCTGCTCGTCGCCGTCCGCCATGCGTATGGCAAGGTCTACCTCCTCTGCGGGCGAAAGCAGCGGAACCCGACCTATCTCCTTCAAGTAGACCTTGACGGGGTCGTCGATTCCCTCGACGACGGTCGCCTCAAGCGCGGCGACGTCCTTTTCTATGGGCACATCGAGGTCCTCGTTGACAAGGTCCTCGACTATCTCAACGTTGTGACCCTCAAGCGTGTCGTACAGCTTGTCCACCTGCTCGACGTCGAAGTCCATCTCCTCGAGCACGTCGTTTATCTCTTTTGTGGTCAGCTTGCCTCTCTTTTTGCCCTGCTCTATGAGGTCCTTGATTAGTGCGGTTTTCTTTTCTGATGCCATTCCCTTCATACCTCGTCCGTTGTTTTTATTTTTTTATTCAGTCGCTTCATAAGCTCGGCGGCGTCGGTCGTTTTGACCGCGTCCGCGTCCATGGCGTTTTTGCTTCGCAGTATTCGCTCGACAAGGAAGTCGGCGTCCTCGGTCGTAAAGTTGAGCCCGTTGGTCTGCGCGATTATTCCGGAAAGCACCGCCGTCTGGTTGCTCTCAAGCTCGGCGGAGACCGAATAGAAGCCCGCAAACTCGTCGTTCGCTATCTGACGCGTGAGTATCTCATAGATTCTGCCCTCGTCCTTGGAGACAAAATCGTCCGGTGAAATCTGGTCGGCAATTCCCGCGCACAAATCCGGATTGGAGAACAGCAGCGCGATGAGCCGGCGCTGAGCCGACGCGGTGCCGAGCTGCTCGCGTCCGACCGACGGTCCGAACCGCTCTCCGACGCTGCGCGCGAGATTTGCGTCCTGCCGCTTTTGCTCCTTGCTTGCCGCGCGGCGGCGGTACTGCTCGACTTGCAGCAGCAGCGATTCCTTGCTGACTCCCACGTCGTCCGCGACGCGCCCGGCGTACAAGTCCCGTTCGGTCGGCGTTGAGGCGCGCGCGAGCACCCCGCTCGCTTCCTTGAGATATTCTATGCGTCCTGTGTCGCTTGCGGTGTCGTAGCGGCTTTTCGCGCGCGAAAGCTCGTATTCAATCGAGCTTGCCGAGCCTTCGAGCAGCTTGGAGAACGCCGAAGCGCCGAACTTTTTGATGAACTCGTCTGGATCCTTCGCTCCCTCGATGGGGACGACGCGCACCAGCACATTGGTCTGCTTGAACAGCTCAATCGAGCGCTTTGCCGCCTTTTGCCCCGCAGCGTCGCCGTCATAGCACAGCGTCACCTCGTCGGCGTAGCGCGACATCATGCGCACCTGCTCGTCGGTCAGCGCCGTTCCGCACGCGGCGACGGCGTTGGTGAAGCCCGCCTGGTGCAGCGCAATCACGTCCATCTGACCCTCGCAGAGAATCAGCGAGCGCGAGTCGTTGTTTTTTGCTATGTTCATTGCGAACATAGCCCGGCTTTTCTTGAAAACAGGCGTATCGCCGGTGTTGACGTATTTTCGCGTGTCGTCGCCGAGCGTTCGTCCCGAAAAAGCAATCACGCTGCCGCGAATGTCGATTATCGGGAACATCGCGCGGTTTCGGAAAAAGTCGTAAACTCCGCCCGAGCGTTCGCTTTTGCCGCACAAGCACGCGGAAATAAGCTCGTCGTCCCGAAAGCCCTGCGCGCGCATATAGTCGCGCAGCTCGTTCCAGCCCTCCGGCGCAAAGCCGATTCCGAAGCGCTTTATCGTCGCATCGGACAGCTCACGGCGCCGCAGATAAGCCCGCGCGGCGCGCCCCTCGTCCGAGTTGAGCTTGTCAAAAAAGAATCTCGCGGCGAGCTTGTTCGCCTCCAGCACCCGCTTGCGCAGCCGAAACGCCCCGTCGTCGGTGTCCTCGGGCATACTCATGCCCGCGCGCGAAGCGAGAAAGCGCACCGCCTCGATGTAGTCGAGATTCTCGCGGGCTTTTATAAAGGTTATTACGTCGCCGCCCGCGCCGCACCCGAAGCAGTAGAAGGACTGGGTGTCGGGATACACGACGAAGCTGGGCGTCTTTTCGTTGTGAAACGGGCACAGCCCCCAGTGGGTGCGCCCCTTGCGTTTGAGCGAAACGTAAGAGCCCACGACCTCGACGATGTCGTTGCGGTCGTGCAGCTCCGAGAGAAATCCGATTGGCAAAGGCATTTCGCTTTATCCTTTCCGATTCAGCGCAAAGACCACGATTTGGGTATGAACAGCTCCTCAAAGCAGTGTACGGCGTAGGCGTCGGTCATGCCGGAGATGTAATCGACGGCGGCGCGCCGCACTGTTTCCCCGTCCTTGTGGTAGTGCTCGATGTCGGGTATCAGCTCGGGGTGCAGCACATAATATTCGTACAGCCTCGAGACCAGTCCGTAGACCTTGCTCTCCTCTTTCTTGGCGGCGCCGTCCGTGTTGAGGTACACCCGCTCGAACATAAAGCGGTAAAGCTCCTCGAACGCCTGCTCCGTCTCATGTGTATAGTGCAGCTCGCCGTCAAAATTGTTGATGAGCGAGGTTATAAGCGAGGTTATGCGCTTGCTTTTGGTGTTGCCGAGCGTATCGATTACGTGGGCGGGAATCTCCCGCTCGTCGAGCACCCGCGCGGCGATAGCGTCCTCGATGTCGTGATTTATGAAGGCTATTCGGTCGGCGAAGCGCACGACCCGCCCTTCAAAGGTGGACGGCCAGTCGCCCTTGGTGTGGTTGCGAATGCCGTCTATCGTCTCGTATGTAAGGTTGAGCCCGCGGTGGTCGCGCTCGAGCTTTTCGACGACGCGCACGCTCTGCTCATAGTGGGTGAAGCCGCCCTCGTCCTTTATCAGGCTGTCCAGCGCACGCTCTCCTGCGTGACCGAACGGAGTGTGCCCGATGTCGTGACCGAGCGCAATGGCTTCGGTCAGGTCCTCGTTGAGCCGCAGTGCACGGGAAACGGTGCGCGCAATCTGGGAGACCTCAAGCGTGTGGGTCAGCCGCGTGCGGTAGTGGTCGCCCATAGGGGCGAGAAAGACCTGCGTTTTCTGCTTGAGGCGGCGAAAGGATTTGCAGTGTATGATGCGGTCGCGGTCGCGGCAGAAGTCGGTGCGTATCTCGCACTTTTCCTCGTCGAGCGCACGTCCCTTGCTCTCGCTCGCAAGCGCCGCGTAGGAGCACAGATACTCGCGTTCCAGCATTTCGGTTCTCTCACGCACGTTCATACCCATACCTCCCCATATATCTATACGACGTTTGTTCCCTTTTTCCTTTAATTTTGTTTCAAAGCAGCAAATTTTTCTTCCAAGAAGTTCGGGACGACCCTTCCGGCGGTCAGCTCCCGAAGCTCTTTTGCGAGCTTCTCCTCGTTTTGCGCGGCGCACGCGACGCAAAGCCGCACGCTTTCGCCGAAATCAGACCCGCACACTGTCGCCTCGAGCGACGACAGCAGCTTTTGCACCCGCTCGTAGTCGGAATAATTCATACAAAGCTCATACTCGCGGCACAGCGCCATGCACACCAGCCCCGCCGCGTCCAGCGCCTCGCACGCCGCGCGGGAATACGCGCGCACCAGTCCGCCAGTACCCAGCAGCGTTCCGCCGAAGTAGCGCGTGACGACAATCGCCGCATCGCAGACCTCGCGGTTTCGCAGCGCGTCGAGCACCGGCAGCCCCGCCGTTCCGGACGGCTCGCCGTCGTCGGTGAAGCGGCAAAGGTTGTTTTCGCGAACGGTGTACGCCCAGACGTTGTGGGTGGCGGTCTTGTGAAGCGACTTTATCTCGTTCACGAAAGCAAGCGCCTCGTTTTCCGAAGAAACGGGCGCGCAGTGACCTATGAACCTCGAGCGCTTTTCGGTAAACTCCGAGCGAGCGCCGCGGGCGGGCGTTATGTATGTGTTGTCCATAATGCGCCCCCATGTCGGAAAAAAGAGACACGGACGAGTCCGTGTCTCCGTTTGCGATTATTCCATGTTGAAGCGTTTTTTGAATCTATCAACACGCCCGC
>CAYXRE010000168.1:0-4111 GCA_964466125.1 uncultured Oscillospiraceae bacterium | reverse complement strand
TATTCCGGCTACATGGACAAGATAAGCAACCTGTCCATGAGCATCGGCTCGATTAACCTTTGGGAGACGCCGAAATTCGCGTTATCGCTGATACTGCTCATTCCGCTGTTCTCGGTCGTCACCATGCTGCTGTCCTCGCTCATCACCCTCAAGACGAGCGGCACTGCGAACGCACAGGGCGGCAAGACCGGCTCGACGATGATGATTGTTACCTCGCTGATGTTCGCCGTGTTCTCCTTCATGTATCCCGCCGGCTTCAGCCTTTACTGGGGCTTCCAGAACCTTATAATCATCGTACAGTCCTTCATACTTAAAAAGCTCGTTGACCCTGAGAAGATTAAAGAGCAGGCCCGCATCGAGCTTGAGGAAAAGCGCAAGTCCCGCAAGAAAAAGACCGTCAGCACCGTCAAGCTCAAGGACGAAAGCACCGGTCAGCTGACCGAAAAGACCCTTTCGCTGACCGAGCTTGAAAAGTTGCGGCTGCAAAAGGCGCGTGAGATAGACGACGCGCGTTATAACGGTGCGGATGACGCGCCCGAGGAGACCCCCGCCATTGCCGAAAAGTCCGAGAGCGAGACCAGCCCCGAGCAGGTCGAAGCGGACATAACCGGCGAAGCGCCCAAGGCAAAGAAGGGCAAAAAGTCCAAGAAGAACGCCGACAAGCCGCAGACCGACGCGGACGTCAAGGAATAAGACATTCCATCCGAAAGGACAAGTTGATATGCAAGAAATCATCTGCACAGGAAAGACGGTACAGGATGCCGTGCAAAGCGCGCGCGAGCAGCTCGGAGCGTCCGGCGACGACATCGTCTACGAGATACTCGAAGACGCGCACAGCGGATTTCTCGGCTTAGGCTCCAAGCCCGCGAAGGTCAAGGCGTGGATGCGTGAGGACGAGTTCTCCGGCAAATCGCTGCTTGAGGAGCTCGATCGTCCCAAGACGCCCCAGCCACAGCCGAAGCCACAGCAGACCGCCGCGGCACAGCCGCAGGCAAAGCCGCAAAACAATGCTCCCGCAGCGCCCAAAAAGGAAAACAACAAGCCTCGCCAGAACAATCAGCCCAAGCCCGCCCCCATCGAGCTGCCTGAGGAGCCGCAAGTTGAGATACCGCTCGACGAGCTGCCCGGCAGCGCGAAGGAAGCGCTCGAATACCTGCGCGGCATAGCCGGTCTTATGGGCGCGACGAGACTGACCTACGGCGCGCTCAAAACCGAGAAGGGCGTTAAGCTCATCGCGGACGGCGAGGACGCCTCGCTGCTTATCGGACGCCGCGGTGAGACGATGGATTCGATTCAGTACCTCTGCACGCTTATCAGCTCGCGCACCGACGACGACTACTGCAAGATTTCTCTGGACGTCGCGGGCTATCGCGGCAAACGCGAAAAGACCCTCATCGCCCTCGCGCAGCGCGAGGCGGCGAAGGTCAAAAAGAGCAAATACAGCTCGACCCTTGAGCCGATGAATCCCTATGAGCGCCGCATAGTTCACAGCGCGGTGCAGCTCATCGAGGGCGTGAAGTCGGAATCCACCGGCACCGAGCCCAACCGCCGCGTGGTCATCTCGCTCGAATCGGGCGGCAAACAGGGTTACGACCGCTCGAGAGGCCGCGGCGGCGGACACGGCGGACACGGCGGCGGAGGCTATCGCAAGCCCTACGACCGCTCCCCGCGCGAGGGCGGCGAAAAAAGAGCGGACGCGCCGAGCGAAAAACCGGCAAGTGCGCCCAAGCCCGCCCCCAAGAAAGACCAGCCCCAGAGCAGCGCGGGCAAAACGCTCTACGGAAGAATCGACATCTGAAGCCACCGAAAATCAAACTTACACACCGGGGTCAAAGGTCGGCGTGTGCGGTTCTTTTAAGCACACCCTGTCTTTGACCCTTTTTATTGTATTATGAATGAATTGATTGAAACGATTGCGGCAATAGCAACTCCCGCGGGAGCGGGAGGAATAGGGATAGTGCGCGTGTCCGGAGAGGACGCTTTTCACGTCGCGGACAAGGTGTTTCGCGCAAACTCGGGCGAGAGAGCCGGGCAGCTTGGCGGCTATACCGCGAGGCTCGGCAAGGTGTACGATTCGCACGGCGCGCTGCTCGACGAGGCGATCATGCTGGTATTTCATGCGCCGCGCAGCTACACGGGCGAGGACGTCGTTGAGCTGATGTGCCACGGCGGTGACGTCGTGTGCAGGGCGCTGCTGCAAGCGGTGCTGGACGCGGGCGCAGTCATGGCGTCGCGCGGGGAGTTTACCCGCCGCGCTTATGTCAACGGCAGGATAGACCTCGCACGAGCGGAGGCGGTCTGCGACGTTATCAACTCCGTCTCGGCTCAGGGAGAGAAAGCTGCGGCGGCGCTTGCGGGCGGCGCGCTTGCAAAGCGCATTGAGAGCGTCGAGCAGAAAATCATCGACGTGCAGGCTCACATCACCGCCTACATCGACTACCCCGAGGAGGACGTGGACGAGGTGGATATACCGCTGCTGCGAAGGACGCTCGGTGAGGTCTGTGGCGAGCTTTCGGCGCTTGAGCAGAGCTATAATATCGGCAGCGAGCTCACGCGCGGGGTGCCCGCGGTCATCGTCGGCAGCCCGAACGTCGGCAAGAGCACGCTGCTCAACCTCATCGCGGGCGCGCCCAAGGCGCTCGTGACGCCCATTGCGGGGACGACGCGGGACGTGGTCGAGCAGCGGGTGAAGCTCGGCGGCACGGTGCTGTTGCTTGCGGATACGGCGGGCATACGCGAAAGCGACGACCTTGTGGAGAGCATGGGTGTGGATTTGGCGCTTGAGCGGCTGGAGAGCGCAAGCCTTGTGCTTGCGGTGTTCGATTCCTCCCGCGAGCTTTCGGCGGACGACCTTGCGCTCATCGAAAGACTGCACGGTCGGCGGGTCGTTGCGGTCGTGAACAAAACCGACCTTTCGAGCCGCATGGCAAAGGAAAAAATCGAATCGGCGTTTGAGAACGTTGTTTATATCAGTGCAAACGACCCGAGTTCGCTCGCGGCGCTGGACAGCGCCCTCGCGCGCGCGCTCAAAACCGACGTTTTCGACCCGGACGCGGTGCTGCTCGCGTCCGCCCGCCAGCGGGACTGCGTTGCGCGCGCGCTCGGCGCGGCGCGAAGCGCCGCGCTCGCGAGCGAACAGACCACCCTTGACGTGGTGTATGCGTTGTTGAGTGAGACGCTTGAGGACTTGGACGAGCTGTTCGGGCAAAATGTGGGCGAAACGGTGCTCGACGAGGTGTTCTCGCGCTTTTGCGTCGGAAAATGATTTGTGAACAGGGAAAAGTGTATGTTTGAATACAAGACTTACGATGTAATAGTAATCGGCGCGGGGCACGCGGGCATCGAGGCGGCGCTCGCGTCCGCGCGGCTGGGGGCGAAAACGGCGGTGTTCACGCTGTCGCTGGACGCCATCGGAAATATGCCCTGCAACCCGTCCATCGGCGGCACCGCAAAGGGACATCTCGTGTTCGAGCTGGACGCGCTCGGCGGTGAGATGGGGCGCGCGGCGGACGCAACGACGCTGCAAAGCCGAATGCTCAACATGGCAAAGGGTCCCGCCGTCCGCTCGCTTCGCGTGCAAAGCGACCGCCGCGCCTATCATGCGTATATGAAGCGCGCGCTCGAAAAGCAAAGCGGACTGGACGTCATGCAGGACGAGGTAATCGAAATACTCAGCGAAAACGGCGAGGTCTGCGGCGTGCGCACCTCGCTCGGGGCGACCCACCGCGCAAAATGCGTCGTCGTCGCGACTGGCACCTACCTCATGGGAAAGATATATGTCGGGCACGCGACCCGCGAGAGCGGACCGGACGGCGTGAATCCCGCAACCAAGCTCAGCGACTCGCTGCGCGCGCTCGGGCTTCCGATTCGCCGCTTCAAGACCGGCACTCCCGCGCGCGTTCACCGACGCTCGATAGACTTCTCGGTTCTCGAAGCGCAGGCGGGCGACGAGAGCGTCGTTCCCTTTTCCTTCACCGACGAGCCGCCGAAGAACACCGAGCTGTGCTACATTGCCTACACAAACGAGCGCACCCACGAGATAATCCGCGAGGGCTTCTCGCGCTCACCGCTGTTTGACGGGACTATCGAGGGGGTCGGACCGCGCTACTGT
>CAYXRE010000167.1:0-4180 GCA_964466125.1 uncultured Oscillospiraceae bacterium | reverse complement strand
ATATGGACATCGTTGCGAGCCTATACAATCGAAACAGTCTGGGCGATATAGTCCGAAGAACCACCGAGGACGTATTTATTCCCATAACCGTCGCGGGCGGGCTTCGCAGTGTCGAGGATGTGCGAAGCATTCTTTCGTTGGGCGCGGATAAGGCGGCGATAAACACCGCCGCAATCAAAGAACCGAAACTGATAAGCGAGGTTGCACGCCGTTTCGGAAGTCAATGCATGGTGCTGTCGGTTGAAGCCAAGAAAACACCCGGCGGAAACTACGAATGCTATTACGACAACGGACGCGAACACAGCGGGCGCGAGGTGCTTGATTGGGTACGGCAGGCAGTCGGTCTGGGCGCCGGCGAAATACTGCTGACCAGCGTGGACTGCGGCGGAAAAGACAGCTTCTATGCAAGTCATGTGCTTAAATACAAGTACGGTATGCATCCGCTCACGGTAATCAAAGCTGTATGCGAGTGCGTAGACGTGCCCGTTATCTGCTCCGGCGGCGCGGGCAGCGCAGGCGATGTTGCAGCAGCAGCGCGAAACGGTGCGTGCGCGGTCGCGGTCGCGTCGATTCTGCACTATGGCAAAAGCGACGTTCGGACACTGAAGGAAGACATTCGCAGACTGGGCACGGAGGTACGAGTATGAAAACCGTCATCATCAACTACGGGCTGTCCAATTTGTTGAGCGTGAGCCGCGCCGTAGAGTACTGCGGCGGAAAGCCCGAGGTGACCGACGACCCCGAACAAGTCAAAATAGCGGACAGTCTCATACTTCCCGGTGTGGGCGCATTCGCAGACGGAATGAACGGACTCCACAGCCGCTCGCTGGACGAAGCGCTCAAAGACTCTGTTTTACGCGGAGTGCCGCTGCTTGGAATATGTCTCGGAATGCAGATGCTGTTTGACGAAAGCGACGAATTCGGGCTTCACAAAGGGCTTGGACTGATTCACGGCAGAGTGGAACGAATACCCGAACTCGATTGGGCAGGTGCCCGTCAAAAGATACCGAATATCGGCTGGAGCCCGCTGATAATGGAAAACGAGCACAGCGTATTCTCATCTTTCCCGAAAGACGCACAAGCGTACTTTGTGCATTCCTATGAAGCCAAACCGCAAAGCAAACGCAACGAATTAGCTTCGTATGAATACGGCGGACGTCGTGTCTGCGCCGCCGCGTTCAGCGACAACGGACACGTCATAGGCTGCCAATTTCACCCCGAAAAAAGCGGTGAAGCGGGTATAACGATAATCGACAACTTCCTGCGGCTGTGAAGTGTCACGACATTCACGGAACATAAAAGGACGGGTATCATAACCCGTCCTTAAATTATTGTTTAATGAACTGACGTGCTTTTCCCTTCATGCAATTTCAGGCATATCTGACGACATTGACGACGACAAGGGCAATCGCAAGCAGCACAAATATTATAACGACGAGCGTGTCACCCTTGCTCATTCTATCTCGAGCTTGAGCTGCTCATAGCCCGCGCAGTAGGAATCCAGCGAATCCAGCAGCTCACCGACCCCGCCCTGCATACATGACTTCACCGTTTTGTCGCTCACGGCGCGCACCTCGGCAGGTGCATTCGCCACGCACACGGCATAGCCGACCTCTTTGAGCATATCAATATCATTATAAAAATCGCCTATCGCAACGACGTCCTTCATATCCGTTTCCAACAGCGCCGCAAGTTTTTTTACTCCCGACGCCTTGTTTACGCCGTTCGGAACGATTTCGTAGTAGATGTCGTTGGTCTGCACGAAGGTATAGCTTCTGAAAAGCTCGTCGGTCTTTTGTTTCTTTTCAACGAAGTTGGAAAGCGTCTGTATCCCGTCCGGTGAATCCGCAAACAACACCTTGTTCCAGCCGTCGGCAAGAGTGTCTGCGCTTGTGAGGGTGAAGTTGATGTGCTCGGACTCGACATGGTGCTTGACATAGTCGTTCATGCGAGAAACATAGATAGTGCCGTCCTTGTGCAGCTCGACGCCAAGCTGTGGGAATGCCTTGGTTATTTCATCCACTGCGCGGCGCACACGCTTATCGAGCGTATATTCAAGCAGCACCTTGTCGTGCTTGAAATCGTAAATCATGCTACCGTTGCAGATAACCGCAGGCACCGAGAGATTTATCCACGGCAGATAACGTTTTACCGATTCGGCGTTTCTGCCCGTCGCGACGGTGAATCTTCCTCCCCGTTCCACAAAGCGGTCTATCGCGTCAAGGTTTTCCTTCGGTATTCCGTAGCCAGCTTGCAGCAGCGTCCCGTCCAAATCGGACAAAACAAGCAGTTCGGATATTTTCTTTGCCATTGGATTTCCCCCTAACGCAATTTTCGCTCAAATTCAGTAAAGTACTCGGGCAAAGGTGAATCAAAAGAAAGCATCTCACCTGTCCGCGGATGGTTGAACGCGATTGTCCGTGCATGCAGGCACTGCCCATGTAGTGACATAATGACCGCCTTGGGTCCGTAAACGGCGTCTCCCGCCACGGGATGACCGATGTGCGCCATGTGGACTCTTATTTGGTGTGTGCGTCCCGTCTCAAGTCGCAGTCGAACGTGTGTAAAGCCCTCAAGTTGCTCAATCGGCTCGTAATGTGTAACGGCATTCTTGGAATTGCGAAGGGTCACGCAGTACTTTTTTCTGTCCTTGTCACTTCTGCCAATCGGCGCGTCCACCGTTCCGCTCTCGCGTATGCCGCCGTATACGACCGCCTCATAAATGCGCTGCGCCTTGTGCGAAGCAATCTGCTCGCACAGCGAAACATGCGCCTCGTCGTTCTTGGCGACCACAAGTAGACCGCTCGTGTCCTTGTCTATGCGGTGGACAATCCCCGGTCGAAGCACTCCGTTTATCCCCGAAAGGCTTCCGGCGCAGTGAAAAAGCAGCGCGTTCACGAGCGTACCCTCCGGATTGCCGGCGGCGGGATGGACCACCATTCCCTTCGGCTTGTTGACAACGAGCAGGTCGTCGTCCTCATAGATAATATCAAGCGGTATATCCTGCGCGACGGCTTGCAGCTCGACGGCTTGCGGCGCTTCAAATTCAACCACGTCGCCGGCGCAGAGCTTTGCCCCTTTGTTTTCGGCAGCTTGAGCATTGACAAAAACGCCTTTGTTCGCAATAAGCGATTGCGCGAGCGTACGTGAAACCGTTGACGAGGACGCAATGAAGGCGTCCAAACGCGCACCGTCGTTTTCCGGCTCAACCGTAAGCTTTATCTTGCGCTCATTGTCCATCGGCTTTGTCGCGCGAAGCGAATATTGTCTCGTCCTTTTTTGAAAAAATAATCATTATCAGCGCCAGTGCTGCTCCGACCGTTACGTAACAATCGGCAAGGTTGAATATCGGAAACTCGATGAACAAGAACTTCAAAAAATCCGTGACATAACCATACGCAATTCTGTCGTACAGATTGCCGATGCCGCCTGCGGTAATCAATATCGCGCAAAAGCGCAGCAGCTTTGAATTATACTTTTTGAAATACAGCGTATAGAGCATCAGCATGAGCACCAACACCGTTACGATAATCAAAAACAGCGTGCTGCCGCTGAGTAGTCCAAAAGCGGCGCCGGTATTTCCGCCCTCCAGCAGCTGCAAACCGATTACGCCGTCTATGAGCGGAATCGTACCCTTGCTTGCAAGCACGGCGCTCATCCACAGCTTGCTTGCGCGGTCAAGCGCGACGAGCAGGATAATCAAAACGGTGGTCGAAATCATAATCCTTGTTTCCCTTAATCAACAATATAGCGGTGCATTCACACCGCTATACTTTACTTTGGATTTTTTATTGCTTATTCAGCGCCGAAGGTAAAGCTGTCGCCGAAATCAAGCTTGCCGAACTTGTTGCCCTTGTCCGCGCTCTCGGCGGGTTCGCTGAACGCGTCGAACGAATTGTTCACAGCGGGAGCAGCAGTTTCGACTTCCTTGAGCACGACCTCCTCGGTCTTAGCGGCAGGAGCGTCAAACTCCGGGAAAGAGAAATCATCCGCCTTGGGAGCTTCGAGCGTGGGCTCCTCGATGGGGGTTATCTGCGGCATATCGGGAAGCTCGGCTATCTCTTCCATACCGTTGTTGACAGGCATTTCGGGTTCCGGCTCTGAATCGTCCTCGGGAAGCTCGCTGAGCTGCTCGAGATGACTCTTGTAAAGACCGAGAACGCTGTTCTTGAAATCAGAG
>CAYXRE010000166.1:0-4207 GCA_964466125.1 uncultured Oscillospiraceae bacterium | reverse complement strand
CGCCGACGGTGCCGTCCGAACCGAGTCCCCAGAACTTGCAGCAGGTGGTTCCGGCGGGGGTGGTGTCGGGGTTCTCGACGATGTCAAGCGACAGGTTGGTCACGTCATCGACGATGCCG
Source organism: uncultured Oscillospiraceae bacterium (assembly GCA_964466125.1). Classification (GTDB taxonomy): domain Bacteria; phylum Bacillota; class Clostridia; order Oscillospirales; family Ruminococcaceae; genus JAUNBN01. Next base: position 4,088 of record CAYXRE010000166.1, on the reverse strand, counting down.
AGCGTAAAGGTCTTTTTGCCGTCCGCCTTCTGGGCGTTGCGGAACGCGGCGATGATCTGTGCGGGGGTGGTGTCCTTGCTGCCCAGACCGTAACGGCCCGAGTAGACCTTTGCGCCGTCAAACGCGGTGCCCTTGAGAGCGCCGACGATGTCGAGGTAAAGCGGCTCGCCCAGAGCGCCCGGCTCCTTGGTGCGGTCGAGCACGGCGATGTTCTTGACGGTGGCGGGCATAACGGCAAGCAGATGCTTGACCGAGAACGGGCGATAAAGGTGAACCTTGACAACGCCGACCTTCTCGCCTGCGGCAGTCAGGTAATCGACGGTCTCGTCAATGGTCTCGCACACGCTGCCCATGGCGACGAGAACGGTCTCGGCGTCCTTTGCGCCGTAGTAGTTGAACGGCTTGTAGTCGGTGCCTATCTTGGCGTTGACCTTGTTCATATACTCCTCGACGACGTCGGGAAGCTCGTTGTAGAATTTGTTGGACGCTTCTTTTGCCTGGAAGAAGATGTCGGGGTTCTGAGCGGAGCCGCGAAGGATGGGGTGCTCGGGGTTGAGCGCGGCGGCGCGGAAGGCGGCGAGCGCGTCCTTGTCCATCATCTCGTCGAGGTCGGCGTAATCCCAGACTTCGATTTTCTGTATCTCGTGGGAGGTGCGGAAGCCGTCGAAGAAGTTGAGGAACGGAACGCGTCCCTTAACGGCTGCACAGTGCGCGACGGGGGTCAGGTCCATGACCTCCTGCACGCTGCCCTCGGCGAGCATGGCAAAACCGGTCTGACGGCAGGCCATAACGTCGGAATGGTCGCCGAAGATGGAAAGCGCATGGGTCGCAAGCGCACGGGCGGAGCAGTCGATAACGCACGGCAGCAGCTCGCCCGCTATCTTGTACATATTCGGAATCATGAGCAGCAAGCCCTGCGACGCGGTAAAGGTCGTCGTCATCGCGCCCGCAGCAAGCGAGCCGTGAACGGCGCCGGCGGCGCCGGCTTCGGACTGCATCTCGACTACCTTAACGGTGTGTCCGAAGATGTTCTTTACGCCCTTGGCCTGCTTTTCATCGACCACCTCAGCCATGACGGACGACGGGGTTATCGGGTAGATAGCGGCGACGTCTGTGTAGGCGTAGGATACATGGGCGGCGGCGTTGTTGCCGTCCATCGTTTTCATTTGTCTTGCCATAAGAACCTCCTATAATTCATCTCATCGGTGGAGACTAATGCTATTTAATGATTTTAACACTATACAATTACAAAGTAAAGCCGACATACGCCCCGCAAGCGTAAAAAAAGTCCGGGTTTTCGCAAATTTTACATAATATTCCTGCAATATCTGCAAGCGAACTTTCGGGGCATTAGACATTCGCGCAATATTGCTTTATAATAAGCTCAAATATCGCTTACTGCGGCTTTGCGCTTTGCGCCCGAAAGGAGCTTACGGCTTTATGCAACAAGGCGGCCTGCCCGTCTGGCAGCTCATCGTCTCTTTGATTCTCACGGCGTTTTCGTCGCTTGCGTGCGGCGTCATAACCGAGGAGAGCACCCAAAAGGAAATATCCGACTCCGGCGTCGGCGTCTCGCTGCGCTCGGTGGCTTCGTCGCTCGTGAGCGCCCTGCCCATGGCGTGGTCGCTCGTGTGCGCTTATGAATTCGCGCGGGCGCTCGGCACGGTGTGCGCTCCGTCGCTTTCCGCAGCGCTTCAAACAGCGCTGACGGTGGTTTTCCTGCTCATATTCGCGCTCGCGGGAGCGACGGTTTTCGTCTATCTGCCCCGCTCGCTCGGTCGCGCGCGCAGCGAACAATATGCAAAAACATACTCCCCCCTCATCTCCTTCATGTCCCTGTTCGTCCCCTTTGCGCGGCTGGTGACCTCGATTGCGCGACGGCTGCTTCGCGTCAGCGGCGCGGGCGACGAGATCGGCGCGGTCTCCGAGGAGGACGTGCTGGACGACGTCGAGGACCTCGATGAGATCGACGACACCCAAAAGGAAATGATAGGCAACATCTTCGAGCTGGACGACGTGACCGCCGAGGACGTGATGACCCACCGCACCGAAATCGGCGCGCTGCCGCTGGACGCGACGCTCGCGGACGTGACCGACATTGCGATGCGCTACGGCTACTCGCGGCTGCCGGTCTTTGACGGCTCGCTGGACAACATCGTCGGCGTGGTCTACGCAAAGGACCTGCTGAGCTATGTCGGCAAGCCCAGCGAGGATTTCTCGCTGCGCAAGCGTATGCGCTCGACCCTCTACGTCCCCGAGAGCTGCCACGCCTCCGACCTGCTGCTGCTTTTCAAGAAAAACAAGGTACAGTTCGCCGTGGTCGTGGACGAATACGGCGGAACGGCGGGCATTGTTACCATGGAGGACATACTCGAGAGCATAGTCGGCGACATTGAGGACGAATTCGACGCGCTCGGTCTGGACGACGTGCCGGATACCATCGAGAACGACACCATCGGCGGGCTGCTCATCGAACAGCTCGGGCGCATACCCGACGACGGCGAACAGCCGACCGTCAACGCCGGACCGCTCGTGCTCACGGCGCTTCGCACCGAAGAGCGGCGCATAAAGACGGTCGCCGTGCGTCTGGCGGACGCAAGCGACGTTCAGAAGGACGAATAACACATTCCCTCAGCCGCCCCGCATTAACGGGGCGGCTTTTGTAAGCTCGCTTCATCACTTTACCGTTTTATACTATGAAATATCCGACTTTCGCCCGAGTTTTATTCATCTGCACAAAATATTCCGCGTCAAAAACAAATTTATTGCAATGGAAACTGAATGAATTTATAATGAAAAAACAAGAAAGGCGGTACCAAAAAATGATTAAGAACAGCTATCTCAACAGTGTTTATGAAACCGTCCTAAAGCGCAACCCCAACGAGCCCGAATTTCATCAGGCGGTCTACGAGGTGCTTGAATCTCTCGAGCCTGTCATCGACAGCGACGACAGTTACGAGAAGAACGGCATTATGGAGCGTCTGGTCGAGCCCGACCGCTTTGTGCAGTTCCGCGTTGCGTGGACGGACGACAGCGGCAAGGTCCAGGTCAACCGCGGCTTCCGCGTTCAGTTCAACTCCGCAATCGGTCCCTATAAGGGCGGACTGCGTCTGCACCCGAGCGTAAACGCGTCGGTTATAAAGTTCCTCGGCTTTGAGCAGGTATTCAAAAACAGCCTCACCACGCTGCCCATCGGAGGCGGCAAGGGCGGCAGCGACTTTGACCCCAAGGGCAAGAGCGACGCAGAGGTCATGCGCTTCTGCCAGAGCTTTATGACCGAGCTGCAGCGCCACATCGGTCCGGACACCGACGTTCCCGCGGGCGACATCGGCGTCGGCGGACGCGAAATCGGCTTCTTGTTCGGACAGTACAAGCGCATTCGCGACGAGTTCACCGGCATTCTTACCGGCAAGGGTCTGACCTACGGCGGCTCGCTTGCGAGAACGCAGGCGACCGGCTACGGGCTTTGCTACCTGACCGACGAGATGCTCAAGGTCATGAAGAACGACAGCTTCAAGGGCAAAACCGTCGTCGTCAGCGGCTCGGGCAACGTTGCAATCTACGCCATCGAAAAAGCGACGGCTCTCGGCGCAAAGGTCGTTACCGCATCGGATTCCTCCGGCTACGTCTACGACGAAAACGGCATTGACCTTGCCGTGCTCAAGCAGATAAAGGAAGTCGAGCGCAAGCGCATCAAAGAATACGCGGAGCGCGTAAAGACCGCCAAGTACTGCGACAAATGCTCCGAGGTGTTCAACGTCAAATGCGACATCGCGCTTCCGTGCGCGACGCAAAACGAGATAAACGAAGCGAGCGCCAAGGCTCTCGTCGCAAACGGCGTCATGGCAGTCGCCGAGGGCGCGAATATGCCCTCCACCCCCGAAGCCATCGCCGTGTTCCAGAACGCGGGCATACTCTTTGCCCCCGCCAAGGCCGCGAACGCCGGCGGCGTCGCCACCTCCGGACTGGAGATGTCCCAGAACTCCATGAGATACTCCTGGACGTTTGAAGAGGTCGACGCCAAGCTGCACGGCATAATGGTCAACATCTTCCACGCCGCCTATGACGCCGCCGAGAAATACGGCATG